>CANCUP010000126.1 GCA_947381325.1 Comamonadaceae bacterium | reverse complement strand
CAATATGTTCAACAAATCCAAAACCAGCAGCATTAATCTCCCCAGTGAGAACGTTTCTGGGACGCAAGAGGAGACCGATGTGACCGAAGAAGTTCAAGCTGCGCCCGTGGTGCCTGCACCTGCGACGCCGCAGAGAAGCACGATGATGGACATGATCTCAACCGCTGCCTCAAAGCCTTCAATTTTGAGTGAGGGTTTCTCTTTTCGAGGTGAGATTGCTGCCAAAGGCGCGATCCATGTGGAGGGCGCTTTGAATGGCCAAATCCAAGTGGATGAACTGACGATTGGCGCTCGCGGCCAAGTGGACGGTGTTGTCACTTGTAGCAGCTTGCACATCAAAGGCAAGTTCTCTGGCACAGCAACCTGCAATGAATTGATCGTGACATCTTCTGCTTCCGTGGATGGCCACGTGGTGTATCAAACGCTGTCGGTTCAAAAAGGCGCTTCGATCAAAGGCGAATTGTTGCTGGTCAAGTAAGCACCCATTGCGTTTTGTGACCAACTACCTGCCATGACCATCGAAGCGCAAGAGTCGGCCATCAACGGTGAATTGATCAAGCTGACGCGGGAGTCTCGCGGCTGGGCGTTGGGTGATTTGGCCACCCGCGCGTGCATGTCCATTCGGCAAATCCGTCAGTTGGAAGAAGGTGGCACCAGCTCTTTCTACAGCTTGGGCGTGAAGGTCACAGCGGCCAAGCGCGTTGCCACCTTGCTGGGCTTGACGCCAGAGCAAGTGTTTGAAACGACGAAAACTCAACCCGAACCGATGGCTGAGTCCGCACCAAATCCCCAATTTTTTGCTCAAACCGAAGCGCCTTTGGTGTTGGTTTCTCCCAATGTGATGGTGTCACAAGCTGAGTCAGACGCCTTGACCGATGTGTCTACCCACTTGGATGAGCATGTTCAGCCTGCCGCGCTCAAGTCTGATAACACGTCGGGGCAGGACGTTCAGCCTGCGTTGACGCAATCTGACCTGGAGTCTGACCGTCAGACACCGGTTGAAACCACGGTTCAAACCCCAGCCACACCGGACAAGCCCAAGGTCTCTTTGGCTGTCATTGTGTTGTTGTTTGCTGCTGCCTTGGGCGTTGCTGCTGTGATGCGTCCAGAGCTTGAGTCCGTAAGCGTGGAGTCTGCGCCTCCCGTCTTGGCGGTTCCCACGGAAGAATCTCCATCCGCATCGCCTTCACTCACGCCTGCGTCTGTTGCTTTTGCCGCGGCTGAGCCTGCCAGCGCTGTCGCCTCAGTCAGTGTCGCCAAGCCTGCGGTGCCGAGCGCCTCGGCTCCAGGTGCTTTGGGCGCTGCTGCCCCTGCGTCATTGGCATCACAGCCACGTGTTGCTCCAGCAGCTTCAGTGGCCTCAGCGCCAGGATCCGCAGCCAAAACGCCTTGATGGCTTGGAGACGTTCAGGGGGGCGTGGGTCTGAGCCCGCGTCAATCACGCCAGCAACAGATCACTGAGAAGCGCCCAGGGCCAAAGCCGCCCGTCGGCTCGCTGTGTTGGTCGCTTCTGAGCTTGCAGGCATGGGCCAGCCAGCCATGTGTTGTAGGCATAAATTGCGCATTGCATCGACCCACTGGGTGCTGTCGTTGAGACAGGGGATGTAATGAAAGGTCTTGCCGCCCGCCGTATGGAAAGCCTCCTGGGCTTCTTGCGCAATTTCTTCTAAGGTTTCAAGACAGTCGCTGGTGAAACCCGGGCAAATCAAATCGACCCGCTCCACCCCTTGTTGCGCCATGGCGATGAGTGTGGGCTCGGTGTAGGGTTCGAGCCATTTGGCTTTGCCAAAGCGCGATTGAAACGTCACTTTGTATTGGTCTTTGCGCAGGCCCAAAGCCTCGCCCAACAGCCGGGCCGTTTTGTAGCATTCGCAGTGGTAAGGGTCACCCAACTGCAGCGTGCGTTCTGGCACACCATGGAAACTCATGACCAACTGCTCGGCTTGGCCGTTCACCGCCCAGTGTTGGCGCACGCGATCGGCCAATGCGGCGATGTAGCCAGGATCGTCGTGGTAATGGTTGATGAAGCGGAACTCAGGCAACAAACGGGTCTGCAAGCCCCAGGTGTAGACGGCATCGAACACGCTGGCAGTGGTGGTGCCAGAGTATTGAGGGTAAGCCGGGAGCAGCAAGACACGCGTGGCGCCTTGTGCTTTGAGTGCGTCAAGTTGGGTGGGAATGTTGTGGCTGCCGTAGCGCATGGCGTAATCCACAAGAATGTCTTCGCCACGGGCCTCAAAGGCTTGTTGCAATGCTTGGGCTTGACGTTCGGTCCACACCTTCAGCGGCGAGCCTTCAGAGGTCCAGATGCTGGCGTATTTCAATGCAGACTTGGCTGGGCGCACGCGAAGGATGATGCCGTGCAAGATGGCCAGCCAAATCAGGCGTGGAATTTCCACCACGCGGTGGTCCCCTAAAAATTCAGCCAAGTAGGTGCGCAGCGCTTTGGCGGTGGGTGCATCAGGTGTGCCCAAATTGCACAACAAGACAGCCGTGCGCGGGGCTTGACCATGCGAATAGCGAGGTTCGGTAGAGAAAGCAGGTTTGATCAGCATGCTGTATTCTCGCCCAGCCATGATTGACCTTCACAAAATTCAAGCCATCACGTTCGACCTAGACGATACGCTGTGGCCTATTGCCCCCACGATTGAACATGCCGACCGAGCCCTAGCGCGTTGGCTCGCCATTCACGCCCCGCAAACGGCTGTTTTGTCTGGCGATCTGCAATTGAGGCGTGAGATACGCGGGTTGATTGAAACGCGTCATCCAGAGCGCAGCCACGATTTGAGTTTTCTTCGTCTAGAGGCGATTCGCGAGAGTCTGCGGCGAGCCGGCGAAGCCGAGCACTTGGCTGAGCCGGCGTTTGATGCCTTCTTTGCCGCACGCAATCAGGTGTTTGTCTTCGATGGGGTGGTAGAGGCCATGTCGCGATTGGCCGCACGGTATCCATTGGTCGCCGTCTCTAATGGCAATGCCGATGTGTTTAGCACCCCCGTCGGGGTGTACTTTCAAGCCTCTGTGAGCGCGCGTGACTGCGGTGTGGCCAAACCCGATCCGCGTATCTTTGAGGCTGCTGCTCAACGGCTGGCTTTGCCAATCCAGGCTGTTTTGCATGTGGGGGACGATGCTGTGGCCGATGCCGAGGGTGCCCGCTCCGTTGGAATGCAGGTGGTCTGGGTCAATACACATGGCCGCGATTGGCCACATGACTCGGCGCAGCCGCTGACAGTCTCAACCGTCACGCAGCTGTGTGACCACTTGCTGGCCTGAGCGCACTGCGCCTTCAAGGGTGGAGGGGTAGGGCCCGTTTACGTAATCACCACAGGCGAACAGATACGGTGCAATGCATGATTCCGGCCGGACTTGGGCGGGTGTGCATGCCAAGGTGGCGCGCTTCTCAACCACCGTTTGAATGATGTCTAGGGATGACAGCCCGAGTTGCTGCGCCACTTGCTGTTGGACTCGCCTGGCCATAGCATCACGGTCGCTTTGGCTGTCACTGACGACGCAAGCAAGCAAGCCGGGTTGCTGCGTCAGCGCTCCACGGTCAAACACGAACTGTGCGGGTTGTGTGGCGTCACTGTGCAAAGCCACCATGGGTTGCGTCAGGCCTTTGAATCCAACATCGGTGCAGTGAAGATAAACCGTGGTGATGGCTGCGTGCGACAAATGCGCTGCTTGCTGCGACCAATGGGGATAGGTATGTGCGGTCAACCGTGAGGCCTCCCAAGAGGGGCACGCCAGCAACAGGAGATGCGCCGAACTGGTTTGGAAGGCAGAAGTTTGCAAGTCTTCGGCGGTGATGCGACGCCCTAGGTGTACCTGTGCGCCACGGGTTCGCAACCAGCGCAGGCAGGCGTCGGGTAACAGGGCGTTCAAGTCGGTGGTGGGAATCAACAGGTCGGCACTGCCGGGGCCGCCGAGTAGCGCATCGTGCAAAACGCGCAAGAAAACCAGGGCACTGGCATTGCTGCAGGATGTGTTCAAGGCCGACAGGCACAAGGGCTCGATGAGCTGTTGCACCACGCTTGGGGTGAGTCCGCTGTGTGTGCACAGTTGTGCCACGGTCCAGGTGGCATCGCAGCTAAAGCCACTGCGTTGCCATTGCCAGCAAGCACCTAGCACGCTGAGTTTGTCTGACCAGCCCCAACCAACTGCCAGCGCTATGCCCGCTAACACATTCCACGGCGCGGCCAAGTTGGGCAGGGCGAGTCCTTGTCCATCTGCAAACTTCAGATTCAGGGGCATGCGCTTGAGCAGTGAACCGGGCTCCAGGCCCACCGTGCGCATCAAGTCCAGTGTGTCGCGGTAGGCGCCAATCAGCACATGCTGACCATTGTCCAGTGGATGGCCGGCAAAGCGCTGTGTCAGGCTGCGTGCGCGTCCACCCGCGGTGTGGGCTGTTTCATAAAGGTCAACCTGCCATCCCTCTTTTACCGCCGCCACGGCAGCAGCCAGCCCAGCCCAGCCGGCACCTACGATACGAAGGTGTTTCATAGGCACACGGGTTCAGAACCGACCCAGTGCTTGCATCTTCCAAGCGAGCCAGAGCTTACGCAGCGGTGTCAGTGCGACGCGCTGGTGCAGCACAGGGAAATTTTTGGTTTCGATTTCACGCAGCAAAGTACGGTAGATGCTGGCCATCATCAGCCCAGGTTTCTGTGTTTGCCAATCCTGTGCTGGCAACAGGTTCAGGGCTTGGTCGTACAGGTCATGGGCGCGTTGGGCTTGGAATTGCATGAGCGCTTGAAAACGCGCAGAGTCCATGCGGTTGAGCAGCTCGTGCGCTTTGACATCAAATTGTTGGAGTTCAGTCACCGGCAGGTAGATGCGTCCTCGCAGTGCGTCTTCGCCCACATCGCGGATGATGTTGGTGAGCTGAAACGCAAGTCCCAGCGTGTGGGCATAGGCCGTGGTGGCTGGATCGGTTTGGCCAAAGATACGGGCCGACACTTCGCCCACCACGCCTGCGACCAAATGGCAATAGCGGGTGAGGTTGGGGTAGTCGAGGTAACGGGTTTGCGTGAGGTCCATCTCACAACCCTCAATCACCGACTGCAACATGGCCTCTTCAATGCCAAATTCGCCGCACAAAGGCCACAGAGCTTGCATCACCGGATGCTGCGGGTGACCGGCAAATGCTTGATGCACCTCGTTGCGCCACCAAGCCAGTTTGGTGCTGGCCACGCCGGGGTCGCTGACCTCGTCCACCACATCGTCCACCTCCCGGCAGAAGGCGTAAAACGCAGTGATGGCCGCACGGCGTTGTGCCGGCAAAAATAGAAAAGCATAGTAAAAGCTACTGCCCGATGACGCGGCTTTTTGTTGAACGTAGAGTTGAGGTGTCATGACTGTTGAATTATCTCGGCTCGGTCGCTCACATGCGCCAACACCGCCAAGCAATGCGAACATAGTCCATGCGTGACAGCCGCGGACGGTTTTGTTGCGCATCAAGTTTGTCGAGTATGCACAAGCCGCCTTGCACCACAGCCCTTAGCTCCCACCCTGCACGACCTCGGACGCGCAGGCTGAGGGGGGCGCCGCTCGCCATCAGTTCCCGGGCAAATGTCAATTCTTGCGCCAGCGTATGCCCATCTGGCAAATAGTCCCGTCCGCGCGCCAAGTCTTGGGCGCGATCTTGCCAAAAGTTGATGAGTTGCAGGGCGGTGCAAATGGCATCGCTCTGCGCCAGCGAGATCTCATCATTCACGCCATACAAGTGAAGCATCAAACGGCCGACAGGATTGGCCGATCGGCGGCAATACGCGAGTAATTCGTCCCGGTTGCGATAGCCTTGACCTGCACTGGTGAAGATCACGTCCTGTTCGAATGCGTCCAGCAAATCAAGCAGGGGTTGCGCAGGTAATTTGTAGTCTTGAATGGCTTGTGACAAGGCTGCAAATAAATCAGGCCAACGCTGGCTCTTGAGCATGGCACCAGAGAAACATTGCACCAAGTCATGTTTGAATTCAGACAAGTCATTCAGGCGGTGGTGCGCGGGCGTATCACCCTCATCGGCCAAGTCATCTGCTGTTCGTGCGAAGTGATAGATGGCCGTGACGGCAGGGCGCAGATGGGCCGGGCACAGCCACGATGCGACGGGGAAATTTTCGTAGTGATCAATGCTTGGCATGTTTGCAAGGCATTGTCGCTTGACAGGGAGAACCCAGTTGCTAAAATTACTAACCAGTCAGTCATTAAATTATTGAATACTTTATGATTTATTTTTCATCGGGCTTTTGTCGTGCGCTTACTGCGTGTGTTTTTATTTTTTGTTTGAGCGCATGTCACAAAGCCGAGCCTCAGCAAGACCCTGTGCGTGCCGTCAAGGTGACCACGGTGGGGTCTTCTGAATCCAGCATGGGACTTGAGTTTTCAGGTGAAATTCGTGCACGCGTTGAATCAGGGTTGGCTTTTCGCGTGCCAGGCAAACTGATCAACCGCTCGGTTGAACTCGGCCAGCGCGTCAGAGCTGGACAAGAACTGGCGCACATTGATCCCCAAGACTATCGATTGGCGTTGGACGCATCGGCTGCTCAGTTGCTGGTCGCCCAAACCAACCGTGACTTGGCTGCTGCAGACCTCAAGCGTTACCAAGATTTGTTCAAACAAGGTTTCATCAGCGCCGCCGAGTTAGAGCGCAGAGAGGCTGCGTTCAAAGCAGCGCAGGCACAGTGGCAACAAGCGCAAGCGCAAAACGCAGTTCAAGGTAATCAATCCAATTACACCCATTTGCTGGCCGATGGCGCAGGTGTGGTCACTGCTGTCGAGGCCAATGCAGGGCAAGTACTGGCGGCTGGACAACCCGTGGTGAAACTGGCGATGGATGGCCCCAGAGATGTTGTGTTTTCAGTGCCTGAGGACCTGCTTTCCACACTCAAAGTGGGTGGCATGGTGAACGTGCGTTTGTGGAACAGTGGAAAGTCTTTGAAAGCCAAGTTGCGGGATGTGTCTGCCAGCGCCGACCCCGTGACGCGCACTTTTATAGTCAAGGCCATGTTGCCCGCTGATCTGGGTCGTGATGAAGGTGATGTGGTCTTGGGCGCTACCGTCACAGTCACATTGCCCTCTGCGGCAACGTCTTCTGGCGCCCCCCGTGTGACGTTGCCTACCAGCGCATTGCGCCATGAGGGCGGGGTCACATCTGTGTGGCTGCTCAACCCCGCAAGCATGACAGTCAGCGATCAAAAGGTCGAGGTTCACAGCGCAGAGGGCAACGATGCGGTGATCGACGCTGGGCTTAAAAATGGTGATCAAGTGGTGATCTCGGGTGTGCATGCACTCAGCCCAGGGCAAAAGGTGTCGCTGTTTCAAGCGCGCAAATGAGCCTCACCATGAACAAATTCAATCTGTCTCAATGGGCCTTGGAACATCCGGCGCTGACGCGCTATTTGATGGTGGTCTTGATGGTGTTGGGTGTGGCTGCATACTTCCAACTTGGCCAAGATGAAGACCCTCCTTTTACCTTTCGGGCCATGGTGGTGCGCACGTATTGGCCTGGCGCCACAGCCCAGCAGGTGGCCGAGCAAGTGACTGATAAGTTGGAGCGATC
>CANCUP010000125.1 GCA_947381325.1 Comamonadaceae bacterium | reverse complement strand
TGTACGTTTTGAAACTCATACATCACGGTGGTCATTTCACCGGGATGCACTTGCACCGAACTTTGCGCAGGCTTGAACAGCCAGGGCCCACGGGCGTTGGCATCAAACTCCACAGTGATGGTGCGCGAAGTATCAACCTGGGTATTGGTGACCTTGGCGCGCGCACTGCCCGCACCAGGCAACTCGCGTTCGCCCAAAGCCAAAATGTTGATGCCAGTGAACTCGCAGATCGCTTTGTACATGGGCACCAGCGCATAACCAAATGCGAACATGCCAGCAGCCACGACAAGCAGCTTTCTCAGCATCAGGAGGTTGTGGCGAACGTTGACCATAGATGTCAGCGATTGAGCAACATGACTTTGACGAAAAAGCCCACAAAGAACACCACCGCCACCGAGGCCAAGATCAGGCCCAGACGGAGGTTTTGCTTGCGTTGCTCAGGCGTCATCACATCAACCGATCACGCGGGTTGCCGTGGCATCCAGCTTGGGTGGGTTCTCAAAGGTGTGGAAGGGTGCAGGCGAAGGCACTTCCCACTCCAGACCCTCAGCGGCTTCCCAGGGCTTGGCGCTGGCTTTTTCGCCGTGACCCAGCATGGCAGGCAGCACCACGAAGACGAAGAAATAAACCTGGGCAAAACCAAAGAAGAACGCACCCACGGAAGCCAATGCATTGAAGTCGGCAAACTGCATGGGGTAGTCAGCGTAGCGACGTGGCATACCGGCCAAACCCAAGAAGTGCATGGGGAAGAAGGTCACGTTGAACGAGATCAGTGTCCACCAGAAGTGAATCTTGCCGCGTGTTTCGTTGTACATCACGCCGGTCCACTTGGGGCACCAGAAGTAAAAACCAGCAAACATGGCAAACAAGGAGCCAGCCACCAACACATAGTGGAAATGCGCCACCACGTAGTAGGTGTCTTGCACTTGGGTGTCGATCGGCGCCATCGACAAAATCAGACCCGTGAAGCCACCCATGGTGAACACGAAGATGAAACCCACAGCAAATAGCATGGGGGTCTCAAAGGTCATCGAGCCTTTCCACATGGTGGCGATCCAGTTGAACACCTTCACGCCAGTTGGCACAGAGATCAACATCGTGGCATACATGAAGAACAACTGGCCCGTCACAGGCATGCCCGTGGCATACATGTGGTGCGCCCAAACGATGAACGACAAAATCGCAATCGACGATGTGGCGTAGACCATGGAGGCATAGCCAAACAACTTCTTGCGGGCAAATGCTGGCACGATGTGGCTGATGATGCCGAATGCCGGCAAGATCATGATGTAAACCTCAGGGTGACCGAAGAACCAGAAGATGTGCTGGTACATCACAGGGTCACCACCGCCAGCGGGGTTGAAGAAGGTGGTGCCAAAGTGGCGATCGGTCAGTGTCATGGTGATCGCGCCAGCCAACACAGGCATCACAGCAATCAACAAATACGCGGTGATCAACCAAGTCCACACAAACATGGGCATCTTCATCATGGTCATGCCAGGAGCGCGCATGTTCAAGATGGTCACGATGATGTTGATCGAACCCATGATCGATGAAGCACCCAAGATGTGCATGGCAAAAATACCGGCATCCATCGAAGGGCCCATTTGCAGCGTCAAGGGCGCGTACAAAGTCCAGCCGGCAGCGGGTGCGCCGCCAGGCATGAAGAACGAACCGGCCAACATGGTGGCTGCAGGAATCATCAACCAGAAGCTGAAGTTGTTCATGCGGGCAAAAGCCATGTCAGAGGCGCCGATTTGCAGCGGAATCATCCAGTTCGCAAAACCCACAAAGGCCGGCATGATGGCGCCAAACACCATGATCAAACCGTGCATGGTGGTCAGTTGGTTGAACAACTCAGGGTTGACCAGTTGCAAGCCAGGCTGAAACAGCTCAGCACGAATCAACAGCGCCAAGACACCGCCGATCATCAACATGGTGAAGGCAAACAACAGGTACAAAGTACCAATGTCTTTGTGGTTGGTGGCATACACCCAACGGCGCCAGCCGTGAGGGGCTCCGTGGTGATCGTCGTGACCATGGTCACCTGCGGCGTGTCCGTGTGGATCGAGTACTGCGCTCATGATGTGTTCCTTCTAAACGCTGGCCGAATTAACGTGCGGCCTTGACATCGGCGGGCTGAACCAGCTGGCCGGTCTTGTTGGACCAATTGTTTTTGGTGAAGCTGATCACCGCGGCAATGTCGGTGTCGCTCAACTGCTTCCAGCTGGGCATCGCCAAATTGTTTTGACCGTTCAGCAAAACTTTGATTTGCTTGGTCTTGTCGGCATCGAGCACCACAGCGGCGCCGTCCAAAGGCTTGATCGGGCCAGCGCCCTTGCCGTTGGGTTGGTGACAGGCAGCACAGTTGGCGGCATAGACTTTTTCACCACGCTTGGTGATCTCATCCAAGGTCCACACTTTGCTGGGGTCGTCTTGCTTGGCAGCCATTTTCTTTTGCTCTGCACTCACCCACACTGCATAGTCTTCAGCGCTGAGCACCTTCACGTGGATGGGCATGTAAGCGTGCTCTTTGCCACACAACTCTTGGCACTGACCATGGAAATCGCCCACTTGCTCAGCGCGGAACCATGTGTCGCGCACAAAGCCAGGAATGGCATCTTGCTTCACACCCAGTGAAGGCACAGCGAAGGCGTGAATCACGTCATTGGCGGTGGTGATGATGCGGATCTTTTTGTTGACCGGCACCACCAGTGGGTTGTCGACCTTCAACAAATAGTCGTCAATGTCCACGCCTTTGGCGCCGTTGTTGGACATTTCACGCTGTTCATTGTCCAGGGTGGAGATGAAGGCAATGCCCTCGCCTTCGCCCTTGATGTAGTCGTAACCCCACTTCCACTGATAACCAGTGGCCTTGATGGTCAGGTCCGCATTGGAGGTGTCTTTTTGAGCCACCACGGCCTTGGTGGCAGGCAGCGCCATCAAGATCACGATGATGAAGGGAATAACCGTCCAAGCGATTTCAACTTTGACCGATTCATGGAAGTTGGCCGACTTGTGACCCACCGATTTGCGGTGCTTCCAGATGGAATAGAACATCACGCCAAACACTGCAATGAAAATTACCGTACAGATGATCAGCATGAACCAGTGCAGCCAGCCTTGCTCTTGCGCAATCTTGGTTGCTCCGGCTTGTAGGTTGAGTTGTCGCACGCCCGGGCCACCCGGTAAATCGTTCACCGCCCAAGCCGCTGTGCTCGCCCATGCGGCGGCGAACAGCAAACCAGAAGCCAGCTTCTGGAAAAGATTGTTCTTCATCACTTTCGATTGCCTTAATGTTTAGACTTCAGGACCGCAAACCAGAGGAAACATTGGGTTATCTCAACGCCCCATCTCATGGTTTGCCCTATAAGTAACCAGCGCGCATTCTAGCAAGGCTAATTAACCCTTTGAGCGGTTGAGCATGGTTCGCATATCTTGAAGAGACACAGAGCTTTGTTCTGCCATCTTGGCTCGCGGCAAGGGTTTGAGGGCATGTCCGTAGATCACCTCCACCGTCACACGCAAACGCCCACCCGTTTCAGGCCGGGCCAATGCCAACAAAGCCTGCCCCAGTTGGCTGTGCCAATGTTTGCCCCGTAAACCAGCAAATCGCCCGACCGAGAGGTTGCGCCCCAGCCCACGCAATTCAGCCAGCAAGGCTTGCGGGCTGGCATAGGTCAGCGTAAGACGCTCCATGTCCATCACCGGCTCTGCAAACCCTGCTGCCACCAGCATGTCACCCCAATCGTGCATGTCGGTGAAAGCATGGCTGGGTAAGGGCCAACCGCGCTCATGGTAGAGGGCATGCAACTCGTGCAAGGTGTCTGGCCCCAGGCAAGAGAACATCACAAAACCATCCACCGCCAAGGCCTGATGCCATTGCCGCAACAAGGCCTGCGGTTGCGCAGACGCATGCAAGGCCATGTTGGCCCACACCATGTCAGCAGTGCCCAAAGCGGGTTCACCAAATGACAGGGCTTGTGGATGCCGCCAACGCTGCCACCAGGGCGCTTGCAACACTTGCTGGGTCAACTGTGCACGGGTTGCTGCGGGCTCGACCACCACGCAGCGTGCATTTGGGTAACGCGCGCGCACCTTCGCATGGGTGGCCAAACCGCCATTCAATGGCGCCCAATCCACCCACAACTTGGGCTGTAGGCGAATCCATTCCAAACGCGCTTGCATGCGCTGACCAATTTCTTCGTGCAACCAAGGGGACTGCGCATGCGGCCATGCCGACCAACGCGCACTGGCAACAGGGTCTAACGAAGGGGGGCAGTCTGTGGAGGTGGCATCGGTCATCAGGCGAGCAGTATATTGACCCCATGTTTTCTCCCCGGTCCACACAAGCCAACTTCGGCACGCACTCAGGCACCTGGCAAAGGCTCAAACAATTGCCCAGCGTGTGCTGGGTTTGCCATGCATGGCCCAGCCAGCCCTTGTGTGGGGCTTGTGTGACGCAATTTGCGCAGCCCCAAGCTCGCTGCCCGACCTGCGCCTTGCCCTGTGACGATGGTGTCTGCACGTCTTGCCCACACACCCCTGCGGCCTTGGACAGCTGCCTGTGCGCCGTGAATTACGGCTACCCATGGGCAGACTGCGTGGCGCGCTTCAAGTTTCAAGCGGATCCAGGAATGGGGCGTGCATTGGCCCAGTTGATGCGTCATGCGCCCTGGGTAGAACCTGCCCTAGAAGCAGCAGACTGCCTGATTCCCATGCCTTTGTCCCTCCAACGCCTGGGTGAGCGCGGCTTCAACCAAGCCTACGAACTGGCGCGCCACTTAGACGCTCGCAAAGCCGACCCACATACCTTGCTGCGAATTGAACGCAGGCCCCACCAAGTGGGTCACAGTCGCACCGAACGTCAAGCCAATGTGCTCGGCAGCTTTTGGGTAGACCCGCAACGGCTGCTTCATGTGCGCGACAAGCGCGTGGTCTTGGTCGACGATGTGATGACCACAGGCGCTTCGCTGTTTGAAGCTGCGCACACCCTGCGCAAGGCGGGTGCGACACACATCACAGGCTTGGTATTTGCGCGCACTGTCCCCAGAATTGCGTCGTAAAACCTATCAGCACACCCTCCCAGTGCAGGACAATGCACGCCATGTTTAACATCGTTCTGGTTCACCCCGAAATACCTCCCAACACGGGCAACGTGATTCGACTTGCCGCCAACACAGGCTGCGCTTTGCATTTGATCGAACCCTTGGGTTTCTCGATGGAAGACAAGCACATGCGCCGTGCAGGCTTGGATTACCACGAGTACGCGTTGGTGAAACGTCATGCAAGCTGGCACGACTTCTTGAGCACAGAGCAACCGTCCATGCATCGCATGTTTGCGCTCACCACCAAAGGTTCGGGCACGGCACACGATGCAAAATTTCAAGCAGGCGACTGGTTTGTGTTTGGCTCAGAAACGAGTGGCCTGCCTGCCCAGGTGCGCGACAGCTTCGCAGTTGCACAACGACTGCGTTTACCCATGCGCGAGGGTCAACGCAGTTTGAATTTATCCAACGCGGTGGCCGTGCTGGTGTTTGAGGCTTGGCGTCAAAACGGATTCGTCACACATACCAACGCGTGAGCGACTCGGCGATACACACAGGTTTGTCTGACCCTTCGCGCTCAATCCTTGACAGCCAGGTCAGTTGAACCCCACCGCCATCTATGGGGCTGCATGACTTGAGCACTGCGCGCACACGCAAGCGACTGTTGACCGGCACAGGGGAGGTGAAACGCACGCGGTTCAACCCGTAGTTCACCCCCAACCTGGCACCCTGGATTTGAAATGCTGTCGAACACAACTGTGGCAGCAATGACAGCGTGAGAAAGCCATGCGCAATCGGCACACCAAAAGGGCCTGACTTGGCGCGCTGTTCGTCCACATGGATCCATTGTTCGTCACCCGTGGCATGGGCAAATTGGTTGATGTGTTCCTGTGTCACTGTCAACCATTCGCCCACCAGCTCTTCTTGGTCAACCCATGCTTGAACTTGTTGCAACGAATCAAACACTTTCATCCATCAACCCTTTCAGTGCCAAGCATCCCAGAGCAATTTGCTGCCAGCGAGAAACATGCCCAAGTGCACCATTTGGTAAAACAATCTCGGTTCAATGCGCCGTGCAATGCGAACACCCGACCACACCCCCAGCGGCACACAAGGCATCAACACCAAGGCAGTGCCCAAATTACGCCAATCCAGCAAACCCAAGGCCGCATAAGGCACCCACTTTGCAAAATTCATGCAGAAAAAGTAAACCGACAAGGTGGCAGCAAACTTGACTGGGTCTAAGCGCATGGGCAACAAGTAAGCATTCACCGGTGGCGCGCCGGTGTGCGCAATGAAACTGGTAAAACCAGACAAGGTGGTCAACATGGCACCCAACCAGCGCGGCGGCATAAAGCCTTTCACCGCTGGCGGAAATAACAAACGCTGCGCCAAAAACAGCAAGGTGAAAAAACCCACCAAGCCCGCCACCCAGTGTGGCTCCAAGATGCTGAACGTCAAATAACCCACCAAGGTGCCCAACAAACCCCAAGGCACCAAAAACTTCAGCAGCACCGCATCAAAATCTCGTCGATACGCGGCAATACCTAGCACGTCGATCACGAACAACAAGGGCATCAAGATCGCTGCAGCTTGCGGCACCGTCACAGCCATCGCCATCAAGGGCACGGCCAATGAGCCAAAGCCAGCGCCAAAACCACTTTTGCTGATGCCCAGCAACACCACAGCGGGTGCGGCCACCACATAAAAGAAAGGATCGGTGATGAGATGGTCGCTTAGCACATCACTCCAAGATCCGTGGCGCTCGGCTGGCCTCGTTGTTGGCGTCCACCAACAGCTTCAACATGCGCAAAAACTCTTGCCGCTGACCGTCGGGCAGTGGCCGCAAGATACGCTCTTGCGTCTTGAGCACGGCATCCTCCACATCGGCCAGCAGCTGCTGCCCCTGCGGGGTCACGTGCAACAAACGTGCTCGGCGGTCCTCGGGAGACACTTGCCGCACCAGCCAACCCCGAGCCTCTAACCGATCCACCACACCGCCCATGGTGGAAGTGTCAAAACCGATACCTGCCGCCAATGTGCGCTGATCAATGCCGGGGTGCGCCAACAGCGCATTCAAGGCGGCAAATTGCACAGGGGTTAAGCCAAAGGCATGGGTCTCGTCCATGAACACGCCCACGGCTATCTGCTGCAAGCGGCGAATGTAATGGCCTGGCAACTCAGACAGTGGGATGGACGCAGCAAGGGAAGATGACATGACGCTTCGAATCACAAACCCAAAGGGCGATAGAAAAATATGGCAATGATAGCGATCGCCCAATCCCGAATTGCCCTTCGCCCTTCGCCTTGCGCACTCAAGCGCACACGCATATGCATATAGCCTGCCGTTAGAAGGGCTCACCTACACTTGGCGACCGATTTAAAGCCCAGATTTGACATGAGTGCATTCCTCGAAGAAGAAGTGTTGACCGTTCACCACTGGACCGACCGCTTGTTCAGCTTCACCACCACACGCGACACCGCGCTGCGTTTCTCCAACGGCCACTTCACCATGATTGGCTTGCGCGTCAACGACAAACCCCTGT
>CANCUP010000124.1 GCA_947381325.1 Comamonadaceae bacterium | reverse complement strand
ATGAGTTTTCAGGCGTGTGAGTTTTTGATGGATTACCTCAAAACGCAAGCGCCGTTTTGGAAGAAAGAAGTCACGCCTGAGGGCGCCCGTTGGGTGGACGCCCGCGTCAGCGACGATCAGGCCTTGTCCCGCTGGGGCATTCAAGCCAACAACGCAGGGTGAACAGAGTCTAGCGAGGCTGCCGCAGATGGTTTGACCAAGATGCTGATGTGAGGGACGTTTGTCTGCTTCATTGATGTAAGTCAAGTAGGACTTGGGCTGCCCCACTTGAAATGTGGGTCATCAGCCTCAGTTACGAGGCAATTCAACATTCGATCACGGAGTTTTCATGCGTCTCGACAAACTGACCACCAAATTCCAAGAAGCCTTGTCCGATGCACAAACCTTGGCATTGGGCAATGACCACGCCTACATTGAACCCTCGCACGTCTTGGTGGCCATGTTGCGCCAAGAAGATGGCCCGAAGTCGCTGCTCCAGCGTGCTGGCGCCAACGTCGCAAGCTTGAGCGTTGCGGCCGAAGCGGCGATGAACCGCTTGCCCAAGGTTCAGGGGCAAGAGCAAGTGCAAGTGGGACGTGATGTGGTCTCGCTGATGCAGGCAGCTGAAAAAGAAGCCATCAAACGTGGCGATCAATACGTCGCCAGTGAGTTATTTCTTTTGGCCTTGTGCGATAACAAAGCAGAGTGGGGCAAGTTGGTCCGTGACAACGGGTTGAGCCGTCAGAGCTTGGAGGCTGCTGTGACCGCCGTGCGTGGCGGACAAAAGGTGGATAACGCTGACAGCGAAGGACAGCGTGAGTCACTCAAAAAATACTGTGTGGATTTGACCGAGCGTGCCCGCAGCGGCAAGCTCGATCCGGTGATTGGCCGTGACGATGAAATTCGCCGCGCGATCCAAGTGCTGCAGCGCCGTACCAAAAACAACCCCGTGCTGATTGGTGAGCCAGGCGTGGGTAAAACAGCCATTGTCGAAGGCTTGGCACAGCGCATTGTGTCTGGCGAAGTGCCTGATTCGCTCAAAGGAAAACGCGTGTTGTCGCTCGACATGGCGGCTTTGCTGGCGGGTGCCAAATACCGAGGTGAGTTTGAAGAACGCTTGAAAAGCGTGCTCACAGAATTGGCGAAGGACGAGGGCCAAACCATCGTCTTCATCGACGAACTCCACACCATGGTGGGCGCCGGCAAAGCCGAGGGTGCCATGGACGCTGGCAACATGCTCAAGCCTGCTTTGGCGCGTGGCGAGTTGCATTGTGTGGGCGCTACAACCTTGGATGAGTACCGCAAGTACATCGAAAAAGATGCTGCCCTAGAGCGTCGGTTTCAAAAGATCATTGTGGGCGAGCCCACCGTGGAAGCCACCATTGCCATCTTGCGCGGCTTGCAAGAAAAATACGAAGTGCACCATGGTGTGGAGATCACCGACCCTGCCATCGTGGCAGCGGCTGAGTTGTCGCACCGCTACATCACGGACCGTTTTTTGCCTGACAAGGCCATTGACTTGATTGACGAGGCTGCGGCCAAGATCAAGATCGAAATCGACTCCAAACCCGAAGTCATGGACAAGCTTGATCGCCGGTTGATTCAACTCAAGATCGAGCGTGAAGCCGTGCGTAAAGAAAAGGATGAGGCCTCTCAGAAACGCTTAGGGTTGCTGGAAGAAGAAATCACCAAGCTCGGCAAAGACTACGCCGATCTGGAAGAAATTTGGAAAGCCGAAAAAGCGTCTGCTCATGGAGGCGCGCAGGTCAAAGAAGAGATCGATCGCTTACGTCACCAAATCGAAGAGTTCACCCGTAAAGGTGATTTCAACAAGGTGGCAGAGTTGCAATACGGCAAGCTGCCCGAGCTGGAAAAGCGCTTGAAAGAAGCCAACGCCAAAGAAACCAGCAAGGATGCCAAGTCGGGGGCTCACCGGTTGCTGCGCACGCAAGTGGGGGCGGAGGAAATCGCCGAAGTGGTGGCCCGCGCAACAGGCATCCCTGTTTCTAAATTGATGCAGGGCGAGCGTGACAAACTGTTGCAGATGGAGGATAAATTGCACCAGCGTGTGGTGGGGCAAGAAGAGGCCATCACGGCCGTGGCCAATGCCATCCGCCGCTCGCGTGCGGGCTTAGGCGACCCCAATCGTCCAACTGGTTCATTCTTATTTCTCGGCCCTACGGGTGTTGGCAAGACCGAACTGTGTAAAGCATTGGCGGGCTTTTTGTTCGACAGCGAAGACCACATGATTCGCATCGATATGAGCGAATTTATGGAAAAACATTCCGTCAGTCGTTTGATCGGTGCGCCGCCGGGCTATGTCGGCTACGACGAAGGTGGTTACTTGACCGAGGCCGTGCGCCGCAAACCTTACAGTGTGTTGTTGCTTGATGAGGTGGAGAAGGCGCACCCTGATGTGTTCAACATCTTGTTGCAAGTCTTGGACGATGGTCGCTTGACCGACGGCCAGGGACGCACGGTGGACTTCAAGAACACGGTGATTGTGATGACTTCCAACATCGGCTCTCCCATCATCCAAAGCATGGTCGGGCAAGACCCACAAGACATCAAAGATGCGGTGTGGGATGAACTCAAAGGTCATTTCCGCCCAGAGTTTTTGAACCGCATTGACGAGACCGTGGTGTTTCACTCGCTGGACGCTCAGCATATTGCGCGTATTGCAGATATCCAGCTCAAAGTGCTGTCTGAGCGCTTGGCCAAGATGGACTTGGGTCTGCAAGTCTCTCCTGCCGCTTTGGCTGAGTTGGCCAAGGTCGGATTTGACCCCGTGTTTGGGGCGCGCCCCCTCAAGCGTGCGATTCAGCAACGCATTGAGAACCCGTTGTCCAAGCTGTTGCTAGAGGGAAAGTTCGGGCCAAAAGACGCAATAGCGGTGAGTGTCGATCCGGTGCGCGCTCCCGGTGAGTTCGCCTTCACCAAGGTGGCGACATAACCCAGAGGTTTGTCCCCCAGTCGACGTCTCGGACGTGGCGCAAAGGTTAGGATCCTGCTTGTCCTGGCCTTTGCGCCTTTTTTTGAGATTTCATGACCACCACTCTAGACCCCCATGACGTGCCTTGGCGAGACGATGCCGCTGTGATTGGCTTGGTCGGGTTGGCGCACGCCGGATCGCATTTCTCGCATCTGCTGTTGCCTTTGATGTTTCCCGTTTTCATTCAGACCTTTGGCCTGAGTTATGCCGAACTGGGCCTCCTGATGTCGGTGTTTTTTGTGGTCTCTGGCATTGGCCAGGCTTGCGCTGGTTTTTTGGTGGACCGAGTGGGGCCACGTCCCGTTTTGTTGGTTGCAGTGGCCATCTTTGTTGTGGCTTGCTTGCTGGCATCCTTTGCACAAAGTTACGCAGGTTTGATGGGGGTGGCTGTTTTGCTGGGTTTGGGCAACAGTACCTTTCATCCTGCAGATTTCACGATCTTGAATCAAAAAGTATCGAGCTTGAGGTTGGGCTATGCCTTCAGCGTCCATGCGTTGACGGGCAATCTGGGTTGGGCTGTGGCACCAGTCTTCATGGTGGGGTTGACCAGTTTGTTTGATTGGCGTTTGGCCTATTTGGCAGCGGCACTGATGTTTGCAGGCATTTTGTTGTTGCTGGTCTGGCATCGCAAAACCTTGCTGACCCATGCTGTTGTCGTGGCAGCCGATGCGCCCAAGGTCCACTCTTTGGCATTTTTAAAAAATACCGTGGTCTGGTGGTGCTTTGGATTTTTCATGCTCACTGCCATGACCTTGGTCATTGTCCAGAGTTTCTCAGTCTCGATCTTGCAAGCGATGCATGGCGTGACTTTTGAGGCAGCCACCATGACGCTCACCGCGTACATGGTCTGTGCAGCCCTAGGCGTTGTGATTGGCGGTTTTTTTGCGGCTCGTCTACCCCACCAAAGTGAATGGGTGGTAGCTGTTTGCATGTCAGTGGCTGCGGTGTTCATGGCCTTGTGTGGCAGTGGTTGGCTGGATGCCGCCGCCACCATGGTCGTGTTGGCCTTGACTGGACTTGCCATTGGCGTAGGCGGGCCATCGCGCGACATGATGATCAAAAATGCCACTCCAAAAGGTGCCACAGGCCGGGTTTACGGCATGGTGTATTCGGGTATTGATGTGGGCTCAGCCATTACCCCCTTGATGTTCGGTGTGTTCATGGACAGAGGTTGGTTTGGTGCGACCTTGGTGGGTGCGGCTTTGGTGTTGATGCTCAGTGTCTGGGTGGCGCTGACTGTAGCTCGCCGTACGGCACAGGCTTGAATGAATCGGAGACATGGATGAAACAAATAGCGGGTCATTTGCTGGTGGAGTGTTTGATTGAGCAGGGTGTGACACACGCCTTTGGTGTTCCTGGCGAGAGTTATCTGGCTGTACTGGACGGTTTTCACGCCTACCAAGAAAAAATTCAATTTGTGATCAATCGTCAAGAAGGCGGTGCAGCCTATATGGCCGATGCCCAAGGTCGTTTGACTGGGCGTCCGGGCGTGTGCTTTGTCACCCGTGGGCCGGGTGCCACCAATGCATCCATTGGTATCCACACGGCGTTTCAAGACAGTGCACCCATGGTCTTGTTTGTGGGCGATGTGGGCAGTGATTTCCGCGACCGTGAAGCTTTTCAGGAGTTGGACTACAACAGCTTCTTTGGCCCAAGTACCCGTGGCATGGCCAAGCGGGTGGAGCGCATTGATGATCCAGAGCGTATTCCTGAGTACATCGCGCGTGCCTTTGCCGCTGCCATGAATGGGCGTCCTGGACCCGTGGTCGTCGTGTTGCCAGAGGATATGTTGGTCCGCCAAGTCAGTGCCCGACCACTGGCGCGGGTAGAAGCTGTGGAGGCGTGGTGTGACCCAGGCTCACTTCGGCAGTTGCGCGAAATGTTGCTGGCTTCGCAACGTCCGTTTGTGATTGCGGGTGGAACAGGCTGGACGCCTCAATCGGCTCAAGCGCTGCAACGCTTTGCAGAAAATTGGAAATTGCCTGTGGGCAACGCGTTTCGTTTTCAAGACATCTTTGACAACCACCACCCACTCTATGCGGGCGATGTGGGCATCGGCATCAACCCCAAACTTGCGCAACGGGTGCGTGACAGCGATTTGATCTTGGCGATTGGGCCGCGTTTGGGCGAGATGACCACCGGTGGGTACAGCTTGCTTGAAGCGCCGAGGCCAAAGCAAAAGCTGGTGCACATCCATGCCAGCGCTGAGGAACTCAATCGGGTCTATCAAGCTGATTTGGCCATGCTCTCCACCATGAATGCTGCTGCCCGCTCATTGGAAGTGTTGGCTGCACCTGTCAACTTACCCTGGGAGGCTTGGACGCAGGCTGCCCACCTCGATTACGAAGGGAGTTTGGTCCCGCAGGATATGCCAGGTGACATCAATATGTCTGCCATCGTCAACACCATCAGCCATTTGTTACCCGCTGATGCTGTGTTGACGAATGGCGCAGGTAACTTTGCGAGCTGGCTGCATCGGTTTCACAAGCATCATGGGTTGGCCAGCGGTTTGCGAACCCAATTGGCCCCGACAGTTGGATCGATGGGCTATGGCGTGCCTGCTGGTATTGCCGCCAATCTGATCACTGGGCGCACGGTCTTCACAATTGCCGGGGATGGCGACTTTTTGATGAATGGCCAAGAGTTGGCCACTGCCAGTCAACACGGCGCCAAAACGATTGTGGTGTTGCTCAACAACGGCATGTACGGAACCATTCGCATGCATCAAGAGCGCGAGTTCCCGCATCACACCAGTGGTTCGAATTTGCAAAACCCTGACTTTGCTGCGTTGGCACGTGCTTATGGTTATGCCGGTGTGCGCATCAAGCGTACAGATGAGTTTGAGGCTGAATTCAAAGCGGCCCTTGCTCGCCGCGAGGGAACCTTGATTGAAATCATGCTCGATCCCGAAGTGATCACCACGCGTGGAACCTTGAGTGCAATTCGTGACGCCGCGCTGGCGCGACAAAAAAAGTAAGTTGGGAGATTTTTTTGTATCAAAAAAAAGGGCCGCATTGCGGCCCTTTTTGTCAGCATCCACCGAATTACTTCAGGTGCTTGCCGATCAAGCCAGCCAGTTCAAACATGGTGACTTGGGCTTTGCCGAACACTGCTTTGAGCTTGTCGTCGGCATTGATGTTGCGCTTGTTCACCTTGTCTTGCAGGCCGTGCTTTTTGATGTAAGTCCACAGCTTGCTGACCACTTCCGTGCGTGGAACGGCAGCTTGACCAATGACTGCTGCCAATGCTGGGCTAGGCGTCATGGCTTTCATAAATGCTGCGTTGGGTGTGCGCTTTTTAGCAGGCGCTTTCTTGGCTGCAACTTTTTTGGCAGGGGCTTTTTTAGCCACTACTTTTTTAGCTGCGACTTTTTTCGCAGGCGCCGCTTTTTTGGCGGCTACTTTTTTGGCGGGGGCGGCTTTCTTTGCGGGAGCCTTTTTAGCGGGAGCTTTCTTTGCAGTTGCCATGGTCGATTTCCTTCTAGAAGTTTGTTATTGCCCAGCAAAAATGAACTCTGTTGAGCAAGCAGAATACTAATGGAGAAAAATCGACTTTCCAAGTGAAAAATCAAATTTTTCACTCTTGTTTGTTGTTTTTTGTGTCCCGATGAAGCCCTTTCTGAGCAGTCCCGCACTCATGCGGCAAGAGTTTCAATTCAACACATGGAAGTGCGGCAAGCTTTTGGGTACGAGCTTCCACCCACCGTTGATTCCCTTTGGCTTTTGTTCGCGTTGCATGGTCATGGAATGTTTTTTCTTATTATGAAATAACGCCATGCTGCAGTGCATTAATTTTTCTTGATATGAGAAATTGAATTCCATATAGAGATATTTTAATTTTAAGTCGTTGATTTATATTGGATAAAATAAATTCTTATATAAGACATAAGATGAGCTTCTGGTCTTATAGAAGACCTATAGTTGACCCATCGATGAAGCCGTTGCGCCAAGCAGACTCATCGTCAATTTCAATTAACCCAAGGAGTGAACCATGCCCCAATCTCTGAATGAACAACTTAGCCGTGAACAACAAATTGCCGCACTTGAAAAAGACTGGGCCACTAACCCACGCTGGAAGGGTGTCAAGCGCGGATACAGCGCTGCTGATGTGGTTCGTTTGCGCGGCAGTCTGCAAATTGAACACACTTTGGCCAAGCGCGGTGCAGAAAAATTGTGGCGTTTGGTCAATGGTGAAGCCAAGAAAGGCTATGTGAACTCCTTCGGTGCGATCTCCGCAGGTCAAGCCATGCAGCAAGCCAAAGCCGGCCTAGAGGCTGTGTATCTGTCCGGTTGGCAAGTGGCGGCCGATGGCAACACATCAGAGACTATGTACCCCGATCAGTCCTTGTATGCCTATGACTCAGTGCCCACCATGGTGCGTCGTATCAACAACACCTTCAAGCGAGCAGATGAAATTCAGTGGGGTCGCGGTATTGAACCCGGCAGCAAAGAATTCGTTGACTTCTTTTTGCCCATCGTCGCAGATGCTGAGGCCGGTTTCGGCGGAGTTTTGAACGCTTTCGAGTTGATGAAAAACATGATCACCGCGGGTGCTGCGGGCGTGCACTTTGAAGACCAATTGGCAGCAGTCAAAAAGTGTGGGCATATGGGCGGCAAGGTCCTGGTGCCGACGCAGGAGGCTTGCGAGAAGCTGATCTCGGCGCGTTTTGCTGCAGACGTCATGGGCGTGCCCACGATCGTGTTGGCGCGAACCGA
>CANCUP010000123.1 GCA_947381325.1 Comamonadaceae bacterium | reverse complement strand
CTTCAAAGTGGCCGGTACCACCCACGGCATCACCGCTTTGCAGATGGACATCAAGATCCAAGGCATCACCAAAGAAATCATGCAAGTGGCTTTGGCTCAGGCCAAAGAAGCCCGCATGCACATTCTGGGCAAGATGCAAGACGCCATGGGCGAAGCCAACACGCAAGTCTCTGACTTCGCGCCCAAGCTCTTCACCATGAAGATCAACCCCGAAAAAATCCGTGACGTGATCGGCAAAGGCGGCTCGGTGATTCGTGCCTTGACCGAAGAAACCGGTTGCCAAATCAACATCGACGAAGACGGCACCATCACCATCGCCGCCACCGATGGCGCCAAGGCCGAAGAAGCCAAGAAACGCATTGAGCAAATCACGGCTGAAGTTGAAATTGGCAAGGTCTACGAAGGCCCGATCACCAAGATTTTGGACTTCGGTGCCTTGGTCAACCTGTTGCCAGGCAAAGACGGTTTGCTGCACATCAGCCAAATCAGCCACGAGCGCATTGCCAAGGTCACCGACGTGTTGGCCGAAGGCCAGATCGTGCGCGTGAAAGTCCTGGAAACCGACGAAAAAGGCCGCGTCAAGTTGTCGATGAAAGCCTTGACCGAGCGTCCTGCGGCTGAGCACCAAGGTGAGCACCACGGTGACCATCCAGGCGAGCAGCGCCACCACGGCGAGCGTCACCAGGCAGACCGCCAGCATGCTGAACCCCAGCACGCTGAGCGTCCTCATGCAGGCGACGCTCCTCACGACCACCAGTCTTGAACTGACGTCCGAGGTCTTGCAGATGATGCGCATTGTGGACATCACATCGCCCGGCGCCCCTGAGGTGCTGCGCCCTGGCCAGCGGCCCATGCCGCAGCCAGGTGTGGGCGAGTTGCTGATTCGTGTCAGCGCCAGCGGTGTGAACCGCCCTGACGTGTTGCAGCGCACAGGCAACTACCCCGTGCCCCCAGGCGCATCGGATGTGCCGGGCTTGGAGGTGGCAGGTGTGATCCTGTCCGGCGACACAGCCGCCATGGCGGCTGTGGGCTTGGGCATCGGCGACCGCGTCTGTGCCCTGGTGGCCGGTGGTGGGTATGCCGACCATTGCGTGGCGCCTGTGGGCCAGTGCTTGCCAGTGCCCAAAGGCTTGAGCGACTTGGAAGCCGCATCGCTGCCCGAGACCTTCTTCACCGTGTGGAGCAATGTGTTTGACCGGGGGCGCTTGCAGGCAGGGGAAACCTTGTTGGTGCAAGGTGGGTCGAGCGGCATTGGTGTGACGGCCATTCAGATGGCCAAGGCCATGGGTGCCCAAGTCATTGTCACGGCGGGCAGCGACGACAAATGCGCCGCCTGTCTGGCCCTGGGTGCTGACCACGCGATCAATTACAAAACACACGACTTTGTGGTGGAGGCCAAGCGCCTCACCGACGGCAAAGGCGTGGATGTGGTGCTCGACATGGTCGCGGGCGACTACGTTGCACGTGAGGTGGAGTGTTTGGCTGAGGACGGCCGTTTGGTCATCATTGCAGTGCAAGGTGGTGTCAAGAGCGGCTTCAACGCTGGCTTGGTGTTGCGCCGCCGCTTGACCATCACGGGTTCAACCTTGCGGCCTCGTCCGGTGGCGTTCAAAGCCGCCATCGCCAGCAGCTTGCGCCAACAGGTATGGCCGCTGATCGAAGCCGGTCGAATCAAACCGGTGATTCATTCCACCTTCGATGCGGCTTCGCTCGACGGAGCCGAACAGGCCCACCGCTTGATGGAGTCAAACCAGCACATTGGCAAGATTGTGTTGACTTGGAACGTGTCATGAAACAACAACTCATTGCAGGCAATTGGAAAATGAATGGCAGCTTGGCTGCCAACGAGGCTTTGGTGCATGGCATTGCACAAGGCTTGCAGGCAGCCCTCTCGGGCAAACAGGCGCAAGTGGCGGTCTGCGTGCCTGCGGCTTATTTGTCGCAAGTGCAGCAACTCACGCACAGCTCAGGCATTGACTTGGGCGCGCAAGACCTGTCGGCCCATGAACAAGGTGCTTACACCGGCGAAATTTCTGCCGCCATGTTGAAAGACTTTGCGGTGCGTTTCGCCATCGTGGGGCACTCTGAGCGCCGTCAATACCACGCCGAGAGCGACGAGCTGGTGGCCACCAAAGCCCAACGCGCCTTGTCTGCAGGCATCACACCCATCGTGTGTGTGGGCGAGACCTTGGCTGAGCGCGAAGCCGGCAAAACCGAAGAGGTGGTGAAGCGCCAACTGGCCGCTGTCATTCACACCAACGGGCATTGCATCAGCGAGATCGTGGTGGCGTATGAGCCCGTGTGGGCCATTGGCACGGGCAAAACGGCCACACCAGAACAAGCCCAAGCGGTGCACGCCGTGTTGCGTGCGCAATTGCAGGCCGCAACCCCGCACGCCGATCGCGTGCAAATTCTTTATGGCGGCAGCATGAACGCGGCCAACGCGGCCCAGTTGCTGAGCCAACCAGACATTGACGGCGGTTTGATAGGCGGCGCGGCCTTGAAGCCTGCCGACTTTTTGACCATCATTGCAGCGGCAGCCCGCTGAGACACAGCTATTTCGGAGTTCTTATGAATGTGATCCTCAACATCGTTCAAGTGGTTCAGTTGTTGGCCGCTCTGGCCATGATCGGCCTGATCTTGGTGCAGCACGGCAAAGGTGCCGACATGGGTGCTGCATTTGGCAGCGGCAGCTCGGGCAGCTTGTTTGGTGCCAGTGGCGGCGCCAACTTTTTGTCGCGCACCACGGGTGTGTTGGCTGCCGTGTTTTTTGTTTGCACCTTGGCCTTGGCCTACTTCGGTAACTTGCGTCCTGCCAGTTCAGGCAGCGTGCTCGAAGGTGCTGTGATCGCACCACACATCGCAGCTTCTGGCAGCGACGTGCCAGCGCCTGCTGCGGCCCCCGCATCGGGTGCTGCGCAGATCCCCACCAAGTGATCACAATCGAATGACCAAGAGGGGAAATCGGTTCTTTTCAGGGTAAACTCTGAGTCGTTTCGGAGTGCATGATCCCTCTTTGCTGGGCCGAATGAAAACAAGCCGTCGTGGTGAAATTGGTAGACACGCTATCTTGAGGGGGTAGTGGCGAAAGCTGTGCGAGTTCGAGTCTCGCCGACGGCACCATCCATAAAAGTCTGTTGTCAACTTGGTGTCAACCGAGTCGGGCAGACTTCGCAGGCTAACAACAAATAGTCATACCGCGAGATTGCGATGAGCCTAGACCAGTACCTCCCCGTCCTCCTGTTCATTCTTGTAGGCCTTGGCGTGGGGGTTGCCCCCCAAGCTCTGGGTTATCTCTTGGGCCCCAATCGCCCAGATGCGGCCAAAAACTCCCCCTACGAATGCGGCTTTGAAGCGTTTGAAGACGCCCGCATGAAGTTCGATGTGCGTTACTACTTGATCGCCATCCTTTTTATTTTGTTCGACCTCGAAATCGCATTTTTATTCCCCTGGGCCGTGGCGCTCAAGGAGATCGGTTTCATTGGCTTTGTCGACATGATGATCTTCTTGGCCATTCTGGTGGCAGGCTTCGTCTACATGTGGATCAAGGGTGCCATCGACTGGGAGTGATTCCCTGCGCTGCACCCATTCAAAGAATTAAGGAACTCGTATGGCCATTGAAGGCGTTTTCAAAGAAGGCTTCATCACCACGTCCTACGACTCGGTGGTGAACTGGGCCAAGACGGGCTCGCTGTGGCCCATGACCTTTGGTCTGGCTTGCTGCGCGGTCGAGATGATGCATGCGGGCGCTGCCCGCTACGACATTGACCGCTTTGGCATGTTGTTTCGCCCCAGTCCCCGTCAGTCTGATTTGATGATCGTGGCCGGCACCTTGTGCAACAAGATGGCCCCTGCTTTGCGCAAGGTTTACGACCAGATGTCTGAGCCGCGTTGGGTGTTGTCCATGGGCTCATGTGCCAACGGCGGCGGCTACTACCACTACAGCTATTCGGTGGTGCGCGGCTGTGACCGTGTGGTGCCGGTGGATGTGTATGTGCCCGGTTGTCCACCCACCGCAGAGGCGCTGCTGTACGGCATCTTGCAATTGCAGAGCAAGATTCGCCGCGAAAACACCATTGCCCGTTGAGCAGGACCGCGACCATGAGCCACTCCATTCACACGCTCCAAGCCAACTTGCACGAGGTGCTGGGCGACAAGATTCAACACCTCGACGCTGCATTGGGCGAGGTCACGCTGACCGTGTCAGCCGCCCATTACCACGCGGTCATGCGCACCTTGCGCGATGACGCGCGCTTGGGCTTTGAGCAACTCATCGACTTGTGCGGCTTGGACTACTCCAGCTACAAAGACGGTGCCCATTCCAAATTCACCGACGGCTCGCGCTTTGCGGTGGTGAGCCACTTGCTGTCCATCGCGCACAACTGGCGTTTGCGCGTGCGCGTCTTTGCTGTGAGCGATGACATGCCCTTGGTGGCCTCGGTCAACGATGTGTGGAACTCGGCCAACTGGTTCGAGCGCGAAGCCTTCGATCTCTACGGCATCGTGTTTGAAGGCCACGAAGACCTGCGTCGCATCTTGACCGACTATGGCTTCATTGGCCATCCATTCCGCAAAGACTTCCCGACCTCGGGCTATGTCGAAATGCGCTACGACGCTGAACAAAAACGTGTGGTGTACCAGCCGGTCACCATTGAGCCGCGTGAAATCACGCCGCGCATCATCCGCGAAGACAACTACGGCGGTTTGGCATGATGCACCGCCCCCACGCTCATCACTTCGTGTATTCGCTGTCCCGCGAGGGGGCGCAGGCCTGCCTTGTGGCGGCCCGGCGGGAGTCCTAATCATGGCTGATATCAAAAACTACACCCTCAACCTGGGGCCACAACACCCGGCCGCGCACGGCGTGCTGCGTTTGGTGCTGGAGCTCGACGGGGAAGTGGTGCAACGCGCCGATCCACACATTGGGTTGTTGCACCGCGCCACCGAGAAGCTCGCCGAGAGCAAAACCTACATCCAATCGCTGCCCTACATGGACCGTCTGGACTATGTGTCCATGATGAGCAACGAGCACGCGTACTGCTTGGCGATTGAAAAGATGATGGGCATCGAGGTGCCCGAGCGCGCCCAGTACATCCGTGTGATGTACGCCGAAATCACCCGCTTGCTCAACCACTTGTTGTGGTTGGGTTGCCACGGGTTTGACTGCGGTGCAATGAACATCTTGATTTATTGCTTCCGCGAACGCGAAGACCTGTTTGACATGTACGAGGCGGTGTCAGGCGCCCGCATGCACGCCGCTTACTTCCGCCCAGGCGGCGTGTACCGCGACCTGCCCGACGTCATGCCCCAGTACAAGGCCAGCAAGGTGCGCAATGCCAAAGCCATCGCACGTCTGAATGAAAACCGCCAGGGGTCGTTGCTCGACTTCATCGACGACTTCACGCAACGCTTCCCCAAGCTGGTCGACGAATACGAAACCCTCTTGACCGACAACCGCATCTGGAAGCAGCGTTTGGTCGATGTCGGCATCGTCACGCCCGAGCGTGCCAAAAACCTCGGCTTCACCGGTGCCATGCTGCGTGGCTCAGGCATCGCCTGGGACTTGCGCAAGCACCAGCCGTATGACGTGTATGACCGCATGGACTTCGATATCCCTGTGGGCAAAACCGGCGACTGCTATGACCGTTACTTGGTGCGCGTGGAAGAAATGCGCCAGTCCAACCGCATCATCCAGCAGTGCGTGCAGTGGTTGCGTGTCAACCCGGGCCCCGTCATCACCGACAACCACAAGGTGGCCGCGCCCAGCCGTGAAGGCATGAAGTCCAACATGGAAGAGCTGATCCACCACTTCAAGCTCTTCACCGAAGGTTTCCATGTGCCCGAAGGCGAGGCCTATGCCGCTGTGGAGCACCCCAAAGGCGAGTTTGGCATTTACCTCGTGAGCGACGGTGCCAACAAGCCTTACCGATTGAAAATTCGCGCCCCTGGTTTTGCCCACTTGGCAGCCATGGATGAAATGGCGCGTGGCCACATGATCGCCGACACCGTGGCGGTGATTGGCACCATGGACATTGTGTTCGGGGAAATTGACCGATGAGTTCTCACACCAGCACCCACAGCCCCGCGCTGTCGGCCCAAACCTTCGCGCGTTTCGACCGCGAAGTGGCCAAGTACCCCGATGACCAAAAGCAGTCGGCCGTCATGGCCTGCTTGGCCATCGTGCAGCAAGAGCAGGGCTTTGTCAGCGCCGACAGCGAGCGCGCCATTGCCGAGCACCTGGGCATGGCCCCTATGGCTGTCCATGAAGTGACCACCTTCTACAACATGTACAACCAGCAACCGGTTGGCAAGTTCAAGATCAACGTGTGCACCAACTTGCCATGCCAGTTGCGCAATGGCCAAGCGGCTTTGGTGCACTTGGTGAAAAAGCTGGGCATTGAGGTGGGTGAAACCACCGCCGATGGCCTGTTCACGGTGCAGCCCGGTGAGTGCATGGGCGCTTGCGCCGATGCCCCGGTGTTGCTGGTCAACGACCGCACCATGTGCAGCTACATGAGCCACGACAAGATCGACCAGTTGGTCGATGGTTTGCGTGCGGTGAAGGAAAACACATGATGCCCCCACGTTCATCGCTGCGCGTATTCACTGTCGCCCTGGGCGGCCCTGCGGGAGTCCAACCATGAACCTCCAACACCTGCTTTCGCAATTTCAGACCCATGCGGTCGAGACCTGTTTCCATGGCCGTCACCTGGGCCCTCAAATCTTGGCCGACTTGAATGGCAGCAATTGGTCGCTGCAAGACTATGTGGCGCGTGGTGGCTACCAAGCCTTGCGCAAAATTTTGGGCCAAGACGGCGGCGAGGGCTTGACCCAAGACCAGGTCATTGCCACCGTCAAAGAGTCGGGTCTGCGCGGTCGCGGCGGTGCGGGCTTTCCCACCGGTCTGAAGTGGAGCTTCATGCCCCGCCAATTCCCTGGCCAAAAGTACTTGGTGTGTAACTCGGACGAAGGTGAGCCGGGCACGTGCAAAGACCGTGAGATCTTGCAACATAACCCCCACATCGTGATCGAAGGCATGGCCATTGCGGCCTATGCCATGGGCATCAGCGTGGGCTACAACTACATCCACGGCGAAATTTTCCAAACCTACGAACGCTTTGAAGCCGCCCTCGAAGAAGCGCGTGCCGCTGGCTTTTTGGGTGACCGCATCATGGGCTCGAACTTCAGCTTTCAGTTGCATGCCGCCCATGGTTTTGGCGCTTACATCTGCGGTGAAGAAACCGCGTTGCTGGAATCGCTCGAAGGCAAGAAGGGCCAACCCCGCTTCAAGCCACCGTTCCCCGCCAGCTTTGGTTTGTACGGCAAGCCCACCACCATCAACAACACCGAAACTTTCGCGGCTGTGCCGTGGATCATTCGCAACGGCGGCCAGGCTTACCTCGAATGCGGCAAGCCCAACAACGGCGGCACCAAGATCTTCTCGGTCAGTGGCGACGTGGAGCGCCCCGGCAACTACGAAATCCCCATGGGCACGCCGTTCTCCAAATTGCTGGAGTTGGCCGGTGGCGTGCGCCAAGGTCGCCAGCTCAAAGCGGTGATTCCTGGCGGATCATCTGCCCCGGTGTTGCCAGCCCACATCATCATGGACTGCACCATGGACTACGACTCGATCGCCAAAGCCGGCTCGATGTTGGGTTCGGGCGCGGTCATCGTGATGGACGATTCACGTTGCATGGTCAAGAGCCTGCAACGCCTGAGCTATTTCTACATGCACGAATCCTGTGGCCAATGCACACCCTGCCGCGAAGGCACCGGTTGGCTGTGGCGCATGGTCGATCGCTTGG
>CANCUP010000122.1 GCA_947381325.1 Comamonadaceae bacterium | reverse complement strand
TGCGACACATTGCGAACATCATCGGGTGTACCCACCGCAGCGGCCATGGGCGGCATTTGGCCAATGCGGCCTTTGGTGATGGTCTCTTTGATCTTGTCGGGCGTGCCGCCATGCAGCCAGTCGCCATCGGTCAAGTTGGGAAAGCTCTTGGAGCCGCGCGCGTCAGAGCCGTGGCACTGCGCACAGTTGTTCATGAACAAACGCTCACCCACCGCCATGGCTTTGGGGTCACCCGCCAACTGCTCAGGCTTTTGGGCATTGAAGGCGGCATACATGGGCTCCAACTCTTGGTTGGCTTTGGCCACCTCGGCCTCGTACTGCCCCTGCGACGTCCAGCCCAACTTGCCAGCAAAGTCACCCAAACCTGGATAAGCCAAGCCATACACCACCGCAAACACGATGGTGATGATGAACAACCACAACCACCAACGCGGCAAGGGGTTGTTCATCTCGCGCAGGTCTTCGTCCCACACATGGCCAGTCGTGCCGTCTTGCACATTGTGCGCAGCCACTTTGACCTTGGACGAGAACCACAACAACAAAGCGCAGTACACAATGCCCAAGATAGAAATGACGGCCACAAAAAGCGACCAAAAATTGCTGCTGAAATCACTCATGATTCGAATCCTTTAACAGGGGTCTTTGGCCCTGGTCTTGATCGAACGGCAGCTGTGCCGCTGCGTCGAACTCCGATTGGTTGCGCCGAGAAAAAGCCCACACCACAATGCCCACAAAAACCACAAATGACAACATCGTGGTGGCAATGCGCAAGTCATTGACGTCCATGGTCGATCTCCTTACTTGAGCGCGAGGCCCAGCGACTGCAAATACGCAATGGCGGCATCCATCTCGGTTTTGCCCCTGACGTCTTCTGCGGCCTTGGCAATCTCTTCGTCGCTGTAAGGCACGCCCACTCTGCGCAAGGCGGTCATGCGAGGCGCCATGTCTTCGGGGTTGACCGTGTTTTTCAGCAACCAGGGGTACTCGGGCATGTTCGACTCAGGCACCACATCGCGTGGGTTGTTCAGGTGCACGCGGTGCCACTCGTCGCTGTATTTGCCGCCCACACGGGCCAGGTCTGGGCCGGTGCGCTTGCTGCCCCACTGGAAGGGGTGGTCATACACCGACTCGCCCGCCACCGAGTAGTGGCCGTAGCGCAGGGTTTCTGCACGGAAGGGGCGAATCATCTGCGAGTGACAGTTGTAGCACCCCTCGCGAATGTAGACATCGCGCCCCGCCAATTGCAGCGCGGTATAGGGCTTGAGCCCCGTCACCGGCTCGGTGGTGGACTTTTGAAAGAACAACGGCACGATCTCAACCAGGCCGCCAAAGGCCACCGAAATCAAAATCAGCACGATCATCAAAAAGTTGTTGGTCTCCACGCGTGCGTGGGAGAAACCTTTGGAATTGTTATCAGACATCTGGTGCTCCTCAAGCGTGTGCGGGGGCTGGAATTGGCACGCTGACCGCCCGGCCCTGTGTGGCGGTTTTGATCACGTTCCACAGCATGATCAACATGCCGCTGAGGTACAACAACCCACCCAGCACGCGAACCACATAGAAGGGATAGGTGGCTTTGACCGACTCCACAAAGGTGTAGGTCAAGGTGCCGTCGGTGTTGATGGCACGCCACATCAGACCTTGCATCACACCCGCAATCCACATCGCCGCGATGTAGAGCACGATGCCAATGGTGGCCAGCCAAAAGTGCACCTCAATCGCTTTCACGCTGTACATTTTTTGTTGGCCAAACAGCTTGGGCACCAAGAAGTACAAAGCCCCCATCGACACCAAGCCCACCCAACCCAAGGCGCCTGAGTGCACGTGGCCAACGGTCCAGTCGGTGTAGTGGCTCAAAGCGTTCACGGTTTTGATGGCCATCATGGGGCCTTCGAAAGTGGACATGCCATAAAACGACAAAGACACCACCAAGAAACGCAGAATGGGGTCGTCGCGCAGCTTGTGCCACGCGCCCGACAAGGTCATGATGCCGTTGATCATGCCGCCCCAGCTGGGTGCCAACAACACCAGCGAGAACACCATGCCCAAGGACTGCGCCCAATCGGGCAAGGCGGTGTAGTGCAGGTGGTGTGGGCCGGCCCACATGTAGGTGAAGATCAAAGCCCAGAAGTGCACGATCGACAAACGGTACGAATACACGGGCCGCTCGGCCTGCTTGGGGATGAAGTAATACATCATGCCCAAAAAGCCAGCCGTCAAAAAGAAGCCCACCGCGTTGTGGCCATACCACCACTGAATCATGGCGTCTTGCGCACCGGCATAGGCCGAGTAAGACTTCATCCAACCCGCAGGAATGGCCGCGCTGTTGACGATGTGCAGCAAGGCCACGGCAATGATGAAGGCCCCATAAAACCAATTGGCCACATAAATGTGTTTGACCTTGCGCGTGCCCACGGTGCCAAAAAACACCACCGCATAAGCCACCCAGACCACCGCAATCAGCAGGTCAATCGGCCACTCCAGCTCGGCGTATTCTTTGCCTTGGGTGAAGCCCAAAGGCAAGCTGATGGCCGCCGCCACAATGACCAACTGCCAACCCCAAAAGGTGAAGGCTGCGAGCTTGGGCATGAACAACACCGTGTGGCAGGTGCGCTGCACCACGTAATAGCTGGTGGCAAACAAGGCGCAGCCCCCAAACGCAAAAATCACCGCGTTGGTGTGCAGCGGCCGCAAGCGGCCATAGGTCAGCCAAGGAATGCCAAAGTTGAGTTCAGGCCAAGCCAATTGCGACGCAATCACCACGCCGACCAACATGCCCACCACGCCCCACACCACCGCCATGATCGAAAACTGTCTGACAACGGTGTCGCTGTAGACGGCTTGATTGGATGAGTTCATCGTTCACCTTTCATTTTTTCAAAGTATCCCTAATCAGCCCTGCAAAGCTATTGATGCATATCAATCGTCGCGAAGAATGCGCTCACCTTCTTGCTCAATGCCCTCAAATTGCCCCCGGTGGATGGCCCACCACAGCCCCGCCAAGATGCACAGCACCAGCAACACCGACAGCGGGATCAAAATGAACAAGATATCCATCAGCCCTCCCTCGCTAACCGAAAAGAATTCAAAACCACCCACAAAGAGCTCAAGGCCATGCCCAAACCCGCCAGCCAAGCGGGCAACCAACCCACCACCGCCAAGGGCACGCACACCGCGTTGTAAAGCGCCGCCCAGACCAAGTTTTGTTTGACCACCCGCAGCGTCTTGCGCGCCAAACGCAAGCTGGTGACCACCACCGACAACTGCGCCCCCATCAACACCAGGTCTGACTTGGACTGCGCCAGCGGCACCGATTGACCAAACGCCATCGACACATGGGCACCCGCCAACACCGGGCCATCGTTGAGGCCATCGCCCACCATGGCCACATGGCGGCCCTGTGCTTGCAAGTCCACCATGCGCGCCAGTTTGTCTTGCGGGGTGCAGCTGCCAAAAGCCTGGGCAATGCCCACCTCAGTCGCCACCTGTTGCACAGCCGCTGAGCTGTCGCCCGACAACACCAGCACCCCGATGCCCATCTGCTGCAATGCCGCCACCGTGGAGGCTGCGTCTTCGCGCACATCCTCCGACAGGCGCCAACTCGCCAACCACTCGCCTTGCCCACACAAATGCACCTGCGCGCCAAGCGCAAACTCGGGCACCACCGCACCCCACGCGGCACAAAAAGCGCTGGAGCCCAAACGCAGGGGCACCTGCAGGCGCCCTTGCACACCTTGGCCCACCGTCTCCACCACCTCGTGGGCTTCTAGCGGTGCCAACTGAGCTGCTTCACGCGCCGCCACCAACACCTTGGAGAGCGGATGCAAAGAATGCACCCCCAAAGCCGCCGCCAAGCGCAGCGCCATCTCGGGCGTCCAATGAGGTGCCAAGCTGGGGCTGGGGTCGTCATTCACCCACACCTGGGCGATGCGCTGGGTGTCTCGCGTCAAGGTGCCGGTCTTGTCAAAAATCACCGTGTCAATGTGGGCCAAGGTTTCCAGCGCTTGCAAATGACGCACCAAGACGCCTTGGCGCGCCAACGCACCCGCAGCCGCCAGCATGGCCGCTGGCGTGGCCAATGACAAAGCACAGGGGCAGGTCACCACCAACACCGCCACCGCCACCATCAACGCATGCGCCGGGCTGCTGGGCCACCACCACACAGCCGCCAAAGCGGCCATCACCAACACGCCCACCAAAAACGGTTTGGCCACACGGTCGGCCAACTGCGCCAAGCGCGGCTTTTGCAGCGAGGCGTTTTCCATCAGCGCCACGATCTTGGAGAACTGCGTGTCCTCTCCCACCTGCGTGACCTGCACCAACACAGGCGCCAACAGGTTGTAACTGCCCGCCACCACATGCTCGCCCACACCACGCGACTGTGGCCGCGACTCACCCGTCAGCAAGGCCTCATCGGCCAGGGTCTGCCCTTGCAGAATCACGCCGTCCGCTGGGAAACCTTCAGAGGGCAACACGCGAATCACATCCCCGACCCACACGCGACGCACCGCCACACGCTCAAATGAGCCATCCCCCAATTGGCGCAACACGCTGTCGGGCAAACGGTTCATCAACGCTTCTAGGGCGCCAGCGGTTTGATCGCGCAGACGCAACTCCAACCAACGGCCCGTCAATAGAAAAAACACAAACATCGTGAGCGAGTCAAAGTACACCTCGCCGCCAAACAGCCCACTGGGCTCAAACGTGGCGGCAGAGCTGAGCGCGAAGGTGATGGCCATGCCCAAGGCCACCGGCAAATCCATGCTGATGCGGCGCCAACGGATGTCGCGCAAGGCGTTGCCAAAAAATGGCCCACACGAAAAAAACACCACCGGCAGCGTCAGCACCCACGAGGCCCAACGCAACAACTGCACCATGTCTGGCGTGATGTCGCCGTCCAGCGCCACATAGGCGGGGTAGGCATACATCATCACTTGCATCATGCAAAAGCCCGCCACCAACCAACGCCACAGCGCTTGGCGCGTTTCGTCTAAGCGCTGTTGCCGCAGGCTGCTGTCGGCCGCAGGCAAGGCGCCATAACCGGCCGTTGCGATGGCACGCAGCCAGGCAGAAGGCAACACCTGCGACTCAGACCACACCACCTTGGCGCGGTGGGTGGCGGCATTGACCTCGACCGACTTCACACCGGGCACAGCCGCCAGCGCCGCCTCGATGGTGAAGGCGCAGGCCGCGCAATGCATGCCTTGAATCACCACCTGCGAATCCCACCAATCGTCTTGCGCAGTTGCGCTGGATTTGGCATGCGCTTGGCTAAAGCGCAGCCACTCCTGACGGTCGTCAAGCAGCGCGGCGGTGGACGGATCAAAAGCCATAAGTTGCGAAGCCTACTGACTTTGCTTGACGTGGAGTTGACATACCTCAAAGGCAAGGTGGCCTTGTGCGTTAAGCTTGACCCCGTCAACAACGAAGGAGCACACACATGTACAAACGCATCTTGGTCGCCACCGATGGCTCACCCTTGTCCAAAAAAGCCATCAGCAGCGCCATCGATCTGGCCGCTCTGAGTGGTGCCGAATTGGTGGCCGTCAAAATCACCCCACGTTACCCACAAAGCTACTTCGAAGGTTCTCTGCCCTTGAGCCCCACCGAAGTCGCCAAAATTGAAAAGGCTTGGAGCGACAACGCGCAAAAGCTCTTGGACGCTGTGGTCAAGTCGGCCAAAGCCAAGGGCGTCAGCGCCAAAGGCGTGGTGGTCAAGTCAGACATCGTGTCCGACGCGCTGATCGCAGCCAGCAAAAAACACAAAATCGACCTCATCGTCATGGCTTCACACGGCCGTCGTGGCGTCAAGCGTTTGCTCTTGGGCAGCGAAACCCAACAAGTGCTGACCCACTCCACCATCCCTGTGCTGGTCTTGCGCTGACCCAGCACGCCACGCACCTGGGTGCACGGCATGAACAAAGGCCCGAGTTCTGACGAACTCGGGCCTTTGTCGTTGGCTCATCGCCGTCAAGCGACCGGCTCACGCCGTGATGCGCAACTTGGCCTCTTGGTATTCACGCTTCAAACGCGCCACCAGCTCGGCGGCGGGCACCACCGCCTTGACCGCGCCAATGCCTTGGCCACAACCCCAAATGTCTTTCCAAGCCTTCTTCGCGTCACCGCCAAAGTTCATCGCGCTTGGGTCGCTCTCGGGCAAATGCGCGGGGTCGAGCCCCGCGTTGCGAATAGAAGCCGCCAAGTAATTGCCATGCACCCCGGTGAACAAGTTGCTGTAGACGATGTCGTCTGAGTTGGCATCGACCACCGCTTGCTTGTAGTCGTCGGCGGCACGTGCTTCGTCGGTGGCAATGAAGGCCGAACCCACATAGGCAAAGTCAGCCCCCATGGCTTGCGCCGCCAACACGGCGCCGCCCGTGGTGATCGCGCCACTCAAGGCCACCGGGCCGTCAAACCATTCACGGATTTCTTGGATCAAGGCAAACGGGCTCTTCACCCCGGCGTGGCCACCCGCGCCGGCGGCCACGGCAATCAGGCCATCGGCGCCTTTTTCAATCGCCTTCTTGGCAAACTTGTTGTTGATGATGTCGTGCATCACCACCCCACCATAGCTGTGGGCAGCGGCATTCACGTCCTCACGTGCCCCCAGCGACGTGATGATGATCGGCACCTTGTACTTCACACACAGCGCCATGTCGTGCTCTAAACGGTCGTTGCTCTTGTGCACGATTTGGTTGATGGCAAACGGCGCGGCAGGCTGATCGGGGTGGTCACGGTTGTGCGCAGCCAAAGCCTCGGTGATCTCGATCAACCACTCTTCCAACTGCGCCGCAGGCCGCGCATTGAGCGCAGGCATAGACCCCACCACCCCCGCCTTGCATTGCGCAATCAGCAACTTGGGGTTGCTGATGATGAACAGCGGCGAAGCAATGACCGGGAACTTCAGTTGCTTAAAAACTGGCGGTAAACGTGACATGGATAACTTTCTTGTGACGCCAGGCGTGCGCTGACGTTCTGGGTGAATGAACAGCTATTCAGGCCGCAACATGATGAGCCAGTGCCTCTTGCGCCAAGGTGTTGATGCTTTTGCCTTCTGCTTGTGCGGCAATGGCCAATCTCTCGTGCAATTCAGGTGGGATTCGCAAATTGAATTTGCCTGAGTAATTTCGTTTGGGTTCGATGCCCTTTTCTGCACACACCTCCAGAAACACGGCCAGAGACTTCTTGAACTCTGCCTTGAGCTCTTTGGGGGTCTTGCCATAAAAATCGGCGCCTCCCGTCAGTCCAAGAATCTCGCCTCTGAACATATCAATGTCCGAGTCGTATTCGATTCTTGCGCTGTACCCATCGACAGTCATCACATTCATGGTTTCACTCCATATTGCTCAAGCCACTTTTTCACGGACACCACAGCCCCCTTGTCCGTCTTAGGCGAGGGATGTGGCCGGTGAAAAACACGCACCTCATCGAATAAGACGATGGCAACGCGGCTTCCTTCGCGTTCACTGACTTCAGCCCCAAGACCCATCAGCAGCGCCTCAATGTCTTTCCAGGCGATATTGGCACTGGTTGGATGTGCGAAGACTGCTTCCAATGTCTTTTGATGTGCGCGCTTCATGGAGGAATAGTACCAATATGTGGTACTTTTTGCAAGAAAAAAGAGCGCCCCTCAAACCAGCTGTTTCAGGCTGACCGAAAGCGCGTTCAAAACGCGTCCAAGGCCATGTCGGTCACGCTGTCGGCGCCTTGCACAATGCTGTCGCGCAAGCCGGGGGCTTTGGACAAGATGTGGTCGGCATAAAAACGTGCGGTGGTGATCTTGGCTTGCATGAAGGCGGTTTCTTCACCGCGCG
>CANCUP010000121.1 GCA_947381325.1 Comamonadaceae bacterium | reverse complement strand
AAAAAATCATGAACTTCTCGGGCCGTGTCGACACCACGTCAATGATGTCAGGCAAGTCCGTCAAGTCGTCTTTGTCCACCTCGATCAGTCGCAAACCACGCGGCGAATACTCGTTCAAACAGGCTTTGATCAGCGACGACTTGCCAGTTCCGCGTGCGCCCGTCAAGAGCACGTTGTTGGCCGGTAAACCATTCACGAATTGCTCCGTGTTGCGTTGGATCTTTTCTTTCTGACCATCGATTTCTTGCAAATCTTTCAGACCCAAGCTTGCCACATGACGCACCGGCTCCAAGTTGCCATGGCCACTGCTGCGCTTGCGATAGCGGTAGGCCACACTGGCTGACCAATCAGGCGCCGACAAAGGTTGAGGCAGCACGGACTCGATGCGTGCCATCAGGGCTTCGGCGCGTTGTACCAAACGTTCAAGGGGGTGGTTCGAGAAATCGTTCATTTCAGCTTCGGTAATCGGCGTTGATGGTCACGTACTCGTGGCTCAGGTCACAGGTCCACACGGTGTCGGTGGCATTGCCACGACCGAGCACCACACGCACGGTGATTTCGGTTTGCTTCATCACACGTTGACCGTCTTCTTCTCGGTAGCTTGGGTGACGACCACCCTGAATGGCAACATGCACATCGTCTAAGTACAGGTCAATGCCTGTCTGGTCGAGATCAGCAATACCGGCATAACCGACAGCCGCCAAGATCCGGCCCAAATTCGGGTCGCTGGCATAGAACGCGGTTTTGACCAAGGGTGAATGTGCGATCGCGTAAGCCACCTGACGGCATTCAGCGCTGTCACGGCCAGCTTCGACTTGAATGGTGATGAACTTGGTGGCACCTTCGCCATCGCGCACGATGGCTTGTGCCAACTGGCGCGCCACCTGCAACATGGCCTGGAACAAGGCTTGGCCTTCTGTGCTTTGCAGACTGGTGATCGGTGCATGGTGCGCCTTGTTGGTGGCAATCACCACAAACGAATCATTGGTCGAGGTGTCGCCGTCCACCGTCACGCGGTTGAACGAGCCTTCCGCCAAAGCCAAGGACAACTCTTTCATCAGCTCGGGGGCAACGCATGCGTCCGTCGCCAAAAAGCCCAACATGGTGGCCATGTTGGGGCGAATCATGCCAGCGCCCTTGCTGATGCCGGTGATGCTGACGGTCTTGCCTGCCAATTGCAACTGGGTGCTGGCTGCTTTGGGTACAGTGTCCGTGGTCATGATGCCCTCAGCAGCGTCTACCCACTGCTGAGAGCTGGAGGCGTGACCTGCGGCCGCAATGGCTGCAGGCAAACCCGCCATGATGCGGTCATGCGGCAGTGGCTCCATGATCACACCGGTCGAGAACGGCAACACCTGCTCTTGCGCGATATCAAGTGCCTTGGCCAAAGCCACACACGTCGCACGCGCACGCATCAGCCCAGGCTGGCCCGTGCCAGCATTGGCATTGCCCGTGTTGATGAGCATGGCACGTATCCCGTGACCCGCAGCCAAATGCTCACGGCACACTTGCACCGGCGCGGCACAAAACCGGTTCTGGGTGAACACACCACTGACAGACGCACCTTCGTCGATCAAGACCACGGTCAAGTCTTTGCGATCGGCCTTGCGAATGCCGGCTTGTGTGACGCCAATGCGCACCCCTGCGATGGAGTGAAGTTGTTCGGCCTGTGGAGAAGATAAATGAACAGCCATACAACCCCTCAGGCAAGACGTCCGTGACAGTGTTTGTATTTCTTGCCGCTTCCACAAGGACAAGGTTCGTTGCGCCCCACCGCAGGGACTTGTGCGGCAAAAGTCTGCGTATCTGCCGTGGTTTCGGCGACACCTGACTCATTGGGTGCTGTGTAGGTGACGTTATGCAGACTCTCAGCACGGTCTTCGAGTTCACTGGCTGCTTGCTCAATTTGCTCGGTCGATTCGATCTTGACGGTCATGAGCACGCGGGTGACTTCGTTTTTGACAGCATCCAACAACTGTCCAAACAACTCAAACGCTTCCCGCTTGTACTCTTGCTTAGGCTGCTTTTGGGCATAGCCACGCAAATGGATGCCTTGCCGCAAATAGTCCAACGCCGCCAAGTGCTCGCGCCAATGGCTGTCGATGTTTTGCAACAAGACAACGCGCATGAAAGGCGTGAATTGGTCAAGACCTACTCGGTCTAACTTGGCTTGGAAAGCAGCATGGGCTGCTTCAATCACACGCTCCAAAATATCTTCGTCCGTGATAGCTGTTGCTTTTTCGATGTCTTGCACCAAGGGCAATTCAATTTGCCACTCTTGCAACAAAACCCGCTGCAATGCTGCAATGTCCCACTGTTCTTCGACCGACTCGTGCGGCACGTATTGACGAACCAAGTCAGAAAAGCAACCTTCACGCAAGCCCGCAATTTGGGCTGTCAAATCGGCCGCATCCAAAATGTCATTGCGTTGCTGATAAATCACACGACGTTGGTCATTGGACACATCGTCGTACTCCAGCAACTGCTTGCGAATGTCAAAGTTGCGTGCCTCGACTTTGCGCTGGGCGCTCTCAATGCTGCGTGTGACGATGCCTGCCTCAATGGCTTCACCCTCTGGCATTTTCAAACGGTCCATGATGGACTTCACGCGTTCACCCGCAAAGATGCGCATCAATGCATCATCCAAGCTCAAGTAAAAGCGCGAAGAACCTGGATCGCCTTGCCGACCTGAACGTCCACGCAATTGGTTGTCAATGCGACGTGACTCATGACGTTCGGTGGCAATGATGCGCAAACCACCCAGCGACTTCACCATGTCGTGGTCTTTGGTCCACTGCACACGCAATGCGTCTATTTTTTGCAGCTTGGTGGCGGCGTCGAGACTGTCGTCGGCTTCCACCTCTGAAATCAGCTTTTCCACATTGCCACCCAACACAATGTCGGTTCCTCGACCGGCCATGTTGGTGGCGATGGTGATCATCCTGGCCCGACCCGCTTGTGCCACGATGTCTGCTTCACGGGCATGCTGTTTGGCGTTGAGCACTTGGTGGGGCAGTTTGGCCTGCGCCAACATACCTGCAATCAGCTCTGAATTTTCGATCGAGGTGGTACCGACCAACACAGGTTGCCCGCGCTCATAGCACTCACGGATGTCATCGATAGCCGCTTTATATTTCTCATCGGTGGTTTTGTAGACGCGATCGAGTTGGTCATCACGGCGGCTGATGCGGTTGGGTGGCACCACCAAGGTCTCTAGACCATAAATTTCTTGAAATTCATAGGCCTCGGTATCCGCTGTACCGGTCATGCCTGCGAGCTTTTGGTACAGCCTGAAATAATTTTGGAAAGTGATCGATGCCAAGGTTTGGTTTTCAGCTTGGATCTGCACACCTTCTTTGGCCTCAACAGCTTGGTGCAAGCCATCGCTCCAGCGACGCCCTGACATCAAGCGTCCCGTGAACTCATCGACGATCACAATCTCACCACCCTGGTTCACATAGTGCTGATCACGGTGGTAGAGGTGGTTGGCCCGAAGAGCGGCATACAGATGGTGCATGAGGCTGATGTTGGCCGGGTCATACAACGATGCGCCCTCAGGCAACAAACCACGGCTGGCCAAAATGCGCTCGGCATTTTCGTGACCTTGCTCGGTCATGAACACTTGGTGCGATTTTTCATCCACCGTGAAGTCACCCGGCGTGATGATGCCCTCCCCCGTGCGCGGATCTTCTTCACCAATTTGACGCGTCAGCAGTGGCACCACTTGGTTGATGGCCACATACAACTCGGTGTGGTCTTCTGCTTGTCCACTGATGATCAGGGGTGTGCGCGCTTCATCGATCAAGATCGAATCCACCTCATCGACGATGGCGAAATTCAAGGCGCGCTGTACCCGATCCGCTGGCTCGTACACCATGTTGTCGCGCAAATAATCAAACCCGTATTCATTGTTGGTGCCGTAGGTGATGTCGGCGCGGTAAGCCGCTTGTTTTTCTTCACGCGGCATATTGGGTAGGTTAATGCCCACCGACAAGCCCAAGAAGTTGTACAAACGGGCCATCCACTGCGCATCGCGATTGGCCAAATAATCATTCACGGTGACCACATGCACGCCTTGACCTGACAAGGCATTCAAATAAACGGGCAGGGTTGCGGTGAGTGTTTTTCCCTCCCCCGTGCGCATCTCCGAAATCTTGCCTTGGTGTAGCGCAATGCCACCCACCAACTGCACATCGAAGTGGCGCATCTTCATCACACGCTTGGAGGCTTCACGGACAACGGCGTAGGCCTCTGGCAACAATACATCCAGCGTCTCACCTTGACCAACACGTTGTTTGAACTCGCTGGTTTTTGCTTTCAATGCCTCATCGCTGAGCTGCTCTAGGCCAGCCTCTAAGGCATTGATCTGCGCGACGGTCTTGCGGTACTGTTTGAGCATGCGCTCATTGCGACTACCGAAAATTTGTGTGAGGAAATTGAAAGCCATGCGAGCGCTGAGGCGATCTCCATTACATCGAAGATGGAGAGTCGCTTGTTCCTTTGTGAAAGGCAGGATAGAAGCGCAGAATTTTAACCGTGTGCAGCACCCATAATGAAGGCATGGCAACCCGAGAACCTCCTCATCCGGACACCCTGGCGGCTTATCGCGCGTTAGGTTATAGCGCCGCACCTAAAACTCGCAGCATCTTGCGCGGCAAGGCACAAACCTTAGAGCAAGTGGTTCATACGGCCCCCGACTTGGCACAACTCTCCGCCATCGCACGTGACCATCAACATAGATTGCGCGCAATTGGTCCATTGCTGCCTGTCACTTTGCGCCACTTGGTCCAATCTGGCTCGGTCGAAGGTGACACTTGGTGCTTGCTCGTCCCCAACAGCGCCATTGCCGCAAAACTTCGTCAAACACTGCCAGCCCTTTGCGCACACCTGCGCACCAAGGGCTGGAATGTCAACACCATTCGAGTGAAAGTTAAGTCACCCACCTGAATAGAAAAAGCCCGCTGCACGATGTGCAACGGGCTTTGGTGTGGTGCCGATTATCGGATTCGAACTGATGACCTACCGCTTACAAGGCGGGTGCTCTACCAACTGAGCTAAATCGGCATTTTTTTATTTTAGCGTGAACAAGATGTCATTATTTCACACGCGTCAAAGTGGGTCGTGCCGAAGGGGGGGAAGGTGGCTGTGGATCATCGCGCGCATCCCCAGAAACCACCGTCGCGTCCACCGCGGTTAACCCACCAGCTCGCACAGAAGAAGCTCCACTGCTGTGCGAGTCTGTTGGCTGACTCACTGGCATAGGAAACGCCATACCCTGACCGTTTTCTCGTGCGTAAATCGCCAACACACGACTCACGGGCACGATGATTTCACGCGCAACACCAGCAAAACGGGCCTTGAATTCAATGTAGTCATTGCCCAAAGTCATGCTGCTGGTCGCGTCATAACTGACGTTCAACACGATCTCGCCGTTCTTCACATATTCCATGGGAACTTGCACTGTCTCATCGACCAACACAGCCACATAAGGTGTGTAGCTGTTGTCTGTGCACCACTCGTGCATAGCACGCAGCAGATAAGGGCGCGTGGATGATGCGTCTGGCGTGTTCAGCATGGCAATTACTTGCGCATCACTTTTTCAGACGGAGTCAATGCCTCAATGTAGGCCGGACGCGAGAAAATGCGTTCGGCGTATTTCAACAATGGCGCAGCATTTTTCGACAACTCAATGCCATAGTGATCCAGACGCCAAAGCAAAGGTGCAATGGCCACATCCAGCATCGAGAAGTTATCACCCAGCATGAACTTGTTTTTCAAGAACACGGGTGCCAGTTGTGTCAAACGATCGCGGATGTGCGCACGCGCTTTCTCCAAGGCCTTGTCATTGGCCTTGGCCACACGCGACTCCAAGGTGGTGACGTGGGTGAACAATTCTTTTTCGAAGTTCAACAAAAACAAACGCACCCGGGCACGGTCCACTGGATCGCCGGGCATCAACTGGGGATGCGGAAAGCGCTCATCGATGTATTCGTTGATGATGTTGGACTCATACAAAATGAGATCACGCTCAACCAGGATAGGCACCTGGCCGTAAGGGTTCATCACGTTGATGTCTTCGGGTTTGTTGTAGAGATCTACATCACGGATTTCAAAGTCCATGCCTTTTTCAAACAAGACAAACCGGCAGCGATGAGAAAAGGGACACGTGGTTCCCGAATAAAGCACCATCATGATGGGGGGCTCCTAAAAATCAAAAAGAGTGACAAGCAAACCTGTCACTCCGTGAGGTGATGACGGGCACCAAGCCAGCCACCGTCGTTGAATTACTTGATATCTTTCCAGAAGGAAGCGTTCAGGCGCCAAGCAATGACCATGAAACCAAGCAAGAACAACAGCACCCAGACACCAATGCGGACACGGGTATTTTGGGCGGGCTCGGCCATCCACTGCAAATAACCCACCAGGTCGCCCATAGCTTGGTCGTATTGCAAAGGCGTCATGGTGCCAGGCGTGACTTGTTCCCAACCCTTGAACACATGAACCATGTGGCCGTGCTCTTCATGTTCTTCATAGATGGGGCGACGCACACCTTGCATTTCCCACAGTACATGGGGCATGCCCACATTTGGGAAAACCAAGTTGTTCCAACCCGTGGCTTTGGTTTCATCACGGTAGAACGTGCGCATATAGGTGTAGAGGTAATCCGCACCCGTGCCGCCGTGTCCTGCACGTGAACGTGCAATGACGGTCAAATCAGGCGGCACACCACCGAACCACTCTTTGGCCTGCTTCGGGTCAATGTTGGACTTCATGGTTTCGCCGACTTTTTCAGTGGTGAACAACAGGTTGTCCTTGATCTGTTGTTCGGTCAAGCCAATGTCTGTCAAGCGGTTGTAACGCATGAAGGCTGCCGAATGGCAGTTCAGGCAATGGTTCACAAACAATTTGGCACCGTTTTGCAAAGCTGCCAAATCGTTGGTTTTGTTGGGAGCTTTGTCCCATGCGATGGTGTCACCGCCCGATGCCTGTGCACCGGTGACCACACCTAGAACCAGAGCCAAGCTGAGAATAATTTTTTTCATGGTGAATGTGCTCCGCGAATCTCAGTGAGGGGCAAACGTCACACGGTCAGGAACCGGCTTGGTCTGGCCCAGGCGACTCCACCAAGGCATCAAGAAGAAGAAACCGAAATAGAACAGGGTACCCACTTGGGACACACGTTCGCCGATAGGTGATGGCGGTTGCACACCCAAGTAAGCCAGCACCACAAAGTTGATCACAAAAATGCCGTAGAGGTATTTGTGCCAATCAGGACGGTAACGGATCGACTTGACACCGCAGTTGTCCAACCATGGCAGGAAAAACAAGATGACCACAGCGCCACCCATCACCACCACACCCCAAAATTTGGCGTCGATCGACAGCATCATCAAGACCAGCGCCACGGCGCCGCCGAGAACCACAGCCTTGAAAAAGCCCGACAGTTGGGTGCGAGTCACACCCAAGAATGCGCCAGCCAACACACAGGCGATCAAGGCGTACATCATCTCGCTGGTGATGGCGCGCAGCATGGAATAAAAAGGCGTGAAGTACCAAACAGGTGCGATGTGCAACGGGGTCTTCAGCGGATCTGCTGGAATGAAGTTGTTGTATTCGAGGAAGTAACCACCGAATTCAGGCGCGAAGAAAATGATCGCGCTGAACACCAACAAGAAACCACTCACACCCAAGATGTCATGCACCGTGTAGTAAGGGTGGAAAGGAATCCCATCGAGTGGGTGACCCTGTGCATCTTTCGGTGCGTTGGGGCCTTTGATTTCTACGCCATCGGGGTTGTTTGAACCGACTTCGTGCAAAGCAATGATGTGCGCCACAACCAAGCCCAGCAGCACCAGGGGCACAGCAATCACGTGGAAGCTGAAGAAACGGTTCAAGGTGGCATCGCTCACCACATAGTC
>CANCUP010000120.1 GCA_947381325.1 Comamonadaceae bacterium | reverse complement strand
GTCGCGTCTCAACTGCTAGAGACAGACCCCATTGACTACAAAATGCAACTGCGTTTATCTGTGTGTGACAAGGGTGGCTATGCCATCAAAGTTGCTGAATTCGAGTTCTGAGGTCTGCCATGCAAACACTAGCCAAACAAGACAAATTCTTGAAAGACCTCAACGTTCAATCCATTCTTGGACAGGACGAAGAGGCCAACATTGACCGCAACCTGCCCATGCGCAAATGGTTGTATTCGTGGTTGCTTGACCCCAACATCCCCGGCAACTTCCAAAAAGACTTGGACAAGTGGATCAGCTACCTGATCATTGGCAACCTGTTCAGCTTGATGTTTGAACATGTGCCCGCTGTCTATGAACCTTACCGCGGTTGGTTTGAATTCTTCGACATCTTTTCGGTAGCTGTCTTCACAATTGAATACGCTCTGCGTCTTTATCTCGCCCCCGAAGACGAAGAATTCAAAAACCGCAAGCATGCGCGTTGGGGCTTTGTCACCAGCCCATTTGCCATCATCGACTTCTTGGCAGTGGCGCCTTTCTATTTGAAAGCGTTCATTCCCATCGACTTGCGCGTCTTGCGGTTCTTGCGACTGCTGCGAATTTTGAAATTGTTCCGCGTCTTGATCCCAGCATTGGCTGAATTCAAAGAGCTCAACAAAAACCGGACCTTCCGCCAAAAAGTGCATGCCCTGGTGTTTCCCAGCCCCTATGGCGGCACCATGCAAAACATCTTTGAGGTGTTCATTGCTGTGTGGGTGTTGCTGTCGGTCATGGCCGTGATTTTGGAGTCGGTCAAGAGCATCCACTACATCTTGCATCTGCAATTCGTCATCTTGGACGCCGTGGCTGTGGCCATCTTCACGGTGGAATACTGCATGCGCCTGTACTCCTGCGTTGAAGAGCCAGGTTACAAAGGCGCTGTCATGGGGCGCTTCAAGCAAGCCAAGTCGCCGTCCACCGTGATTGACTTTTTGGCGGTGCTGCCCTTCTTCTTGGAAGTGTTCTTGCATCACTTGATCGACTTGCGATTCTTGCGGGTCTTCCGTTTGGCTCGATTGCTCAAACTCACACGTGGCAGCGATGCCACGGCCGTGCTGGTCAAAGTGGTGGTGCGCGAATGGCCTGTCATGGGAGCCGCCACCTTCATCATGATGTTGCTGTTGGTCTTGACAGCCAGCCTGGGCTATTTGTTTGAATACGACGCACAGCCCGAGAAGTTTGAGAACATCCCGACCTCTATTTATTGGGCGGTGATCACCTTGGCTTCTGTGGGTTATGGCGATATTTCACCTGTCACGCCCATGGGTCGCGCCATGACCAGTGTCCTCGCTTTGATGGGCATTGGCATCTTTGCCATTCCAGCCGCCTTGCTGGCTTCTGCCTTCAGCGACGAACTCGTCAAAGAGCGCGATCAGCTCAAAGCCAACTTGTTTGCCATCCTCAAAGACGGCCACATCAGCGAGGCTGAAGCTGAAATCATTCGCTCAGAAGCCAAACGTTTGCACCTCACCGTGGCCGAAGTTAACGCCTTGATTGAGGTCGTGATCAAAGAGCATGAACTCGAAGAACGCAATCCCCTGCCAATTCACAAAATTGCCGAAAACCCAGCCTTGGCTGTGGAGCACTACAAAGTGTTACTGGGGCAAATTCGACAGCTTGGCGTGCAAACCGATGAAGCTCAATTTGAAGCAGCGGCCCAACAACATGCACGACTGTCATCAAACGAACTTGATTTGTGGCACAAAATTCAAGGCAAAGCATAAAGCGATCTACCTGGTTCTAGACTCTCTTGACAAGCGGTCACGCTCACGCGCGTGACCGCTTGCGTATTTAGACAACTCACTTAATTTCGTTAGACCTTCGCAATGACTACAGGTTTCAAGACCACTCTGATGGAAATATTGGACGGCTCGCCCAATCACACGGCCAGTCGCTACGTGGAGTGGCTCATCACCACGGTGGTGTTGTTCAACTGCTCGGCCGTGATTCTTGACTCCGTGCCCGAAATTCATGCTGAATTCAAAGAGTTCTTTCATGAACTTGAGTTCTGGAGTGTGATGTTCTTCACTGTCGAATACATCGCCCGCGTCTGGTCTTTGGGCGCCAAATACGACAGCGACAACGGTGGCTCTTGGAAAGGGCGATTCCAATACATGTTCAGCCCGTTTGGTTTGGTGGACTTCTTTGCCACCATGCCCCACTACATGCACATGTTCTTCCCCGCTCTGGATTTGCGCATCTTGCGTGTACTGCGATTGCTGCGAATTTTGAAACTCTCCAAATACAACACTGCGCTGCAAGACTTGTTTCATGCGGTCTATTCAGAGCGCCAAGCGTTTGGGTCGGCCGTGTTCTTGCTGACCATCGCGACCATCGTCTCTGCATCCTTGATGCACTTTGCCGAAGGCCACCACCAACCCGAGTTTTTCGGCACCATTCCGCACTCCATTTATTGGGCCATCGTGACCATCACCTCTGGCTATGGCAACGTTGAACCCATGACCAAAGCGGGTGAAGCCATTGCACTGGTTACAGGCTTTTTGGGTGTGTGCATGGCCGCGATCATGACCGGTATTGTGGCGTCGGCCTTCTCCAACCAAGTGGCGCGCAAGAAGGCAGCCTTTGAAGCGCAGTTACGCGAAGTGTTCTCCGATGGCAACATGTCTGACGAAGAGCAAAACACACTCAAGCGCTTGCAAGCGCATTACCGACTCACCGACGAACAAGTTGAAGCCATGATGTTGCGTGCCAAGAACAAATCGTCTGCCACCGAATGAGCGCGAGCATGACCACCACAGTGCCTACCCCCTCTATGTACCAACGCATCAAGCGCCGCACCTACGAAATCATGGATGGTGCCGTGCCCGACAAATACAGCCACTTTGTTGAAATTTTCATCGCTCTTTTGGTGGTGGCCAACGTGATTGGCATCATTTTGGAATCGGTGCCTGAAATCCATGAAGCCTTTGAAGGTGAGTTCCACGCTTTTGATGTGTTCAGTGTGGCGGTGTTCTCGGTCGAATTTGTATTGCGCGTGTGGTCCTACGGAGAAAAACACATCCAAAGTGGCGGCACTGCATGGCAAGGCCGCAAAGAGTATGTGTTCAGCTTTTACGGCATCATCGATTTTGTCAGCACGGTGCCGTTTTACCTGCAACTGCTGCTCCCGGGTGCTGACCTTCGCGTGCTGCGCATGTTCCGCTTGATGCGAATCTTCAAGCTCTCTCGCTACAACAGCGCCTTTGAAGACATGGTAGCTGCCGTCAAAGCTGAGAAAGACTCTTTCTCATCGGCGGTTTTCTTGCTGTTCATCAGCTGTTTGTTGTTCTCCTCGCTGATCTACATCATCGAAGGCCATGAGCAACCGGAAATTTTTCCTTCAATCCCAGCTGCCATGCACTGGTTTGTCATCACCATCGTCTCTGGCTGGGGCAACGTGGACCCGGTCACCTTCTTGGGCACGCTGTTGGTTATCCTGACACAAATCTTGTCCATCGCGCTGGCAGCGATCTTGACCGGTGTGGTTGCCACGGCTTACACCGCACAAGTCGAGCGCCGGCAAGCCATGTATGAAATGGAAGTTCGGGCCGCACTGGCCGATGGCGTGGTCACCGAAGAAGAACAGGCAAAGCTCAAAGTAATGCAAGCCAAACTTGGCATGTCCGACGAGCAAGTTCAATCCATCGTCACCCAGATGGAAGAAGAAAAGCACATCGCAGCGGCAAACAAACAACCCTAAATTCAGACGGAACATCACCATGGACAACGGCGCTTACCAAAAGTACAAGCAAGAAAATCCCGACGTCTACACGCCGCTGTCTACCTATGAGTACTTAGAGTGGTTCGTTCACGAAATGACCGTGACTGAGATGGTGGTGTGTGGATTGGCAGGCGTTCTGGTGCTCTTTGCGCTCTACAAACTTTTCGCCAAGAAAAAAAACAAGCCGAGCGATGATCCTGACGCATGACATCTGCGACTCGGATATCCTGACCGCATGACCGGTTGGCACGCCAAACTCTCTCTCGCCTACGCCACCTCAGGCCCTCGCACCGTCGTTCGCTTTGAGCACCAAGGTCCCTTGCGGGTGTTGCAAAGCCTCTACCCCGAGGGCGATCGCGTGTGCCACAACGTGTTGGTGCACCCCCCTGGCGGTTTGGTCGGTGGTGACACCCTGGACATTCAGGTTCAGCTCGACGCACACAGTCACGGCCTCATCACCACCCCCGGTGCCACACGCTTTTACCGCAGCGAAAACGGGCTGGCCACCCAACAGGTTCATGCCCAACTGGGCGAGCACACCCGGCTAGAGTGGCTGCCACTCGAGACCATCGCCTACAACGGCTGCCACGGCCTGAACCAAGCCAGCTTTGACATGGCCCCCAGCGCCGAGCTGATGGCTTGGGACATCACCGCGCTGGGCTTGCCCAACGCCAACATGCCCTTTGAGCAGGGACAACTGCAACAGCACTTGGAAATCAAAGGCGTGTGGTTAGAGCGTGGGTTGATTGACGCGCAAGACCTGCGCTTGCTCAACGGCCCCTTGGGGCTGGCAGGCCAGCGCTGCATGACCACACTGGTGTTTGCCTGCGGGACGGATTTGAACCGTGAGCGGCGCGAACTGGCCCTGACTGTGGCGCGCGAAGCCTTGGGTCAAGCCGTGCCTGGCGTGCAAGCGGGTGTCACCTCACCGCACCCGCGTGTGGTGGTGCTGCGCACCCTCTCGCCTTTGGTCGAACCAGCTCAGCAGTTGCTACGCGCCGTGTGGGCCGCTTGGCGCAAAAGCTTGTGGCAGATGGGCGACACACCGCCACGCATTTGGGCCATGTGACGGCTGATGTGACAGCGCGCAGGTGGCTTAAATCGCCACCAACTGGCGCACCCCGTTGGCTTGCATGTCACGTCCCGCACCACGGGCAATCACCTCGCCGCGTTCCATCACCAAGTAGTCGTCGGCCAGCTCCTCGGCAAAGTCGTAGTACTGCTCGCACAACAAGATGGCCATGTCACCCCGACTGGCCAACATGCGGATCACGCGGCCAATGTCTTTGATGATGCTGGGCTGAATGCCCTCCGTCGGTTCGTCCAACACCAACAGCTGAGGCGCGGACGCCAAAGCACGCGCAATCGCCAGCTGTTGCTGCTGCCCACCCGACAAGTCGCCACCTCGGCGGTGCAACATGTGTTGGAGCACCGGGAACAGCTCAAACAACTCGGCCGGAATGTCGGTGCCTGCGGGCTGTGTGGCCAGCCCCATGCGCAGGTTGTCCTCCACCGTCAAGCGGGCAAAAATTTCGCGTCCTTGTGGCACGTAGCCAATGCCCGCACGTGCGCGCTCATAGGGTGCGGCGCGTTCAATTGCTTGGCCGTTGAATTGAATGCTGCCATTGCGAATCGGTACGGCGCCCATGAGCGATTTGAGCAGCGTGGTTTTACCCACACCATTGCGCCCCAGCAGCACGGTGATGCGGCCCAAGTTGGCTTCAAAACTCACATCACGCAAGATGTGTGAGCCGCCGTAGTACTGGTTGACGTTGGCCACCTGGAGCAGTGGCGGGTGTGTGTTGGTCATTGAATTCATCGTCCCTGTTCGTCGACTTTGTTCATCGGCCCAAATAGACCTCAATCACACGCTCATCGGCTTGTACCTGATCGAGCGTCCCCTGCGCTAGCACCGAGCCGTCGCACAACACCGTCACGATGTCCGAGATGGTGTTGATGAAGCTCATGTCGTGCTCCACCACCATCAGCGAATGTTTGCCTTTGAGGGTCAAGAACAACTCCGCTGTACGTTCTGTTTCAAAGTCAGTCATGCCCGCCACCGGCTCGTCAAGCAGCAACAGCTTGGGGTCTTGCATGAGCAGCATGCCAATCTCCAGCCACTGTTTTTGACCGTGGCTCAGGTTGCCCGCTTGGCGCGTGACGCTGTCTTCCAGATGGATGGTGTGCAGCACCTCACTCAAGCGGTCACGTTGGGTGCCATTGAGCTTGAAAAACATCGACGCCGCCACGCCTTTGTGCGTCTTCAAGGCCAGCTCCAAGTTTTCAAACACGCTCAGGTGTTCAAACACCGTGGGCTTTTGAAATTTGCGGCCAATCCCCAGCTGAGCAATCTCGGGTTCGTTGTGACGCAGCAAGTCGATGGTGCTGCCAAAAAATACCTGCCCCGAGTCGGGCTTGGTTTTGCCCGTGATGATGTCCATCATGGTGGTCTTGCCCGCACCGTTGGGGCCAATGATGCAGCGCAACTCGCCCGGTGCGATGTCGAGTGACAGATGGTTGATGGCTTTGAAGCCATCGAAGCTCACGTTCACATCTTCCAAATACAAAATACGTCCGTGCGTCACATCCAATGAGCCAGGCTCATGCACGCGGCCGAAGCCTGCACTTCGGTCGCCAGAATTCACCTCAGGCGCCAAACGTGCCTGATGAGCTGTCAGTCGTTCAGCGCCTTGTTCGAACAGATCGGGCGTCATGCTTTGCCTCCTGCGCGTTGGTTGAGCCAGCCCATCACACCTTGTGGCAAATACAAAGTCACCCCAATGAACAAGGCACCCAAGAAGTACAGCCAAAACTCAGGCGCGGTCACCGTCAACCAGCTCTTGGCACCGTTGACCAAGAAGGCGCCCACGATGGGGCCAATCAAGGTGGCGCGTCCGCCCACTGCGGCCCACACCGCCATCTCGATCGAGTTGGCGGGGCTCATCTCGCTAGGGTTGATGATGCCCACTTGTGGCACATACAACGCGCCGGCAATGCCACACATCACCGCCGAGATCACCCAAATCGTCAACTTGTAAGGCAAGGGCGAATAGCCCGAAAACATGACGCGACTCTCGGCATCGCGAATGGCTTGCAACACCCGGCCAAATTTACTTTGCACCAACCAGCGGGCAAACAAAAAGCAAGAAAGCAGCAACACAGCCGTCAGCACAAACAAAGTCATGCGCATGCTGGGCGTGGCAATCGGCAAATCGACAATGCGTTTGAAATCGGTGAAGCCGTTGTTGCCACCAAAGCCGGTTTCATTGCGAAAGAACAGCAACATCGCGGCAAACGTCAGGGCCTGCGTGATGATGGAGAAATACACGCCTTTGATGCGCGAGCGAAAGGCAAAGTAACCAAACACCCAAGCCAGCACACCGGGTACTGCCACGATCAAGACCAAGGTGGCGATGAAGCTGTCACTGAAGGTCCAGTGCCAAGGCAAGGTTTTCCAGTCGAGGAACACCATGAAGTCGGGCAAGTTGCTTTTGTAGTTGCCATCGGTGCCAATTTGGCGCATCAGGTACATGCCCATCACATAGCCGCCCAAGGCAAAGAACAAGCCGTGCCCCAGCGACAAAATGCCGGTGTAGCCCCAGATCAAATCCATCGCCAAGGCGCAAATGGCGTAGCACATGATCTTGCCCACCAAAGCCACAGCAAAGTCGCTCATGTGAAACCAGCTTCCTGCAGGCACCCACAGGTTGAGCACTGGCACCACGGCGCACAGTGCCACCACAGCGGCCAAGAAAAACGCCCATCCAGCACGCCCCAGCAACGCAGGGGCACCATGCAAAGTCACAGGAGTTGCATTCATAGAAGTGGTGTGGTTCATGTCAAGCCTCCGCACTGCGGCCCTTCATGGCAAACAAGCCTTGCGGACGTTTTTGGATGAAGACGATGATGAACACCAGCACCGCAATTTTGGCCAGCACCGCACCTGCCAAACCTTCGAGCAATTTGTTCATCAGCCCCAGGCCCATCGCGGCATACACCGTGCCCGCCAACTGGCCCACACCTCCGAGCACCACCACCATGAAGGCGTCCACGATGTAGCTCTGTCCGAGGTCGGGGCCCACGTTGCCAATTTGACTCAGCGCGCAACCTGCCAGGCCTGCAATGCCGCAACCCAGCGAAAACGCATAGGTGTCAATGCG
>CANCUP010000119.1 GCA_947381325.1 Comamonadaceae bacterium | reverse complement strand
AATTGAGACTTCCCTCCGTCAAGGACTTGAGAAGGATTTCAAAACGCAGCCTGTCGCCAGGCGTTTGGTACATGTCGGTCATACGGGCAACTTCTTGGCTCTTAAGAGGTCATCAAGACGCCGTTGGCATCGAACTTCATCTCATCGGGAATGGACGGCGTGGGCTTGACCACATCATGTCCTCGGCCATATGACTGGTTCAGACTGAACACATAGGCAATCACCTGCGCCACAGCGTGGTAGAGAGCCTCTGGAATGGGGTGGTCCAACTTCGTCGTGAAGTATAAGGCGCGGGCTAACAAAGGCGCCTCAAACAAGTACACGCCATTGGCTTGTGCCTCTTCACGAATACGCGCTGCCAAACCGTCTTCTCCCTTGGCCACCAAAAGTGGCGCACCGTCACCCGTGGGGTCGTACGACAGGGCGACTGCAAAGTGGGTTGGGTTGGTGATCACCACGTCGGCATCTTTGACCTTGCCCATCATCTTGTTTTCCAAAATCTCCCGCTGGCGACGGCGAATTTGACCTTTCACCTCGGGGCTACCCTCGGCGTTCTTCATTTCATCGCGCACTTCTTGCTTGGTCATCTTGAGCTTTTTGTGTAACTGATGACGCTGCAGCGGCACATCCACCAAGGCCACCAAAACCAGCCCCAAGCTCAACCAGAAACAAGCATCCACGATGATGGTGCCAGACACCTTCACCGCGGCGCCCAAATCCATTTGCGAAATATTGGTCAAGTCGTTGAGGTTGTTCATCACCGAAATCAACAAGATGGCACCCACCACCAAAAACTTGGCCAAGGCTTTGCCGAGGTTGATCAGGGCATCCATGCCAAACATGCGTGCCAACCCTGTCATGGGATTGAGCTTGCTGAACTTGGGCAGTGCCAAATGCGGTGAAAAAATAAGACCACCGGCCAGTGTGGTCGACAACACCGCAATCACATACAGCACGGCCATCAAAGGCAGCACGATCAAAAATCCATCCACCATGGCGTTGCCAAAAATCGCTGGCAGCAACTCGGCCTTGTCGGTGATGCGCCGATCAAACGACAGCTGTCCTTTGAACAAGCTGCCCATGCTGCTGAACACATACTGCCCCATCATGGTGAAGAACAAAGTCGCCACCACCATCATGGCCGCAGGCGGCAACTCTTGCGAACGTGCAATTTGCCCGTCTTCACGGGCCTTGCTCATCCGCTGCGCGGTGGGTTCTTCGGTTTTGTCTTCGTCTGACATGTCACTCTCCCAAGTAGGAACGAAGCATCAGAAAAGACTGTGTCCATATCCAATGGATACGCGACACGTTATTGCCCATCGACAAGATGAGGATCACAAACCCTGTCAAGATCAAAGCCGGAACGCCGACCGTGAAAATGTTCAAACTTGGCGCGGCACGCGCCACAAAACCCAAACCGATGTTGATGAACAACAACGTCATCATCACTGGCAAGGCCAGCAACAAAGCGCCCAAAAACATCATGCTGCTCCAGTTGATCATCTTGCCCAGCATGTCTTGGCTGAAAAACTCTTGGCCAATGGGAACCAACTTGAACGACTCCAGCACCAAGCCAAAAACAATCAAGTGTCCGCCCATGCCCAAAAACACCAAGGTGCCCATGATGTTGAAAAAGGCCGACAGCACGGGCACGTTGCCCATGTTGGGATCAATCATGTTGGCAATCGTCAAACCCATCGAACCCGCGGCAGCCTGCCCCGCCACCACCAAAGCCGCCGATGCCACTTGAAACACCAAACCCATGGTCAGGCCGATCAAGATTTGGCGCGAAATTTCCATCAAACCCTCGGCAGTCACCGGGTCGATGCGTGGAATAGTGACCTGCTGCGTGACCACAAAGGCCATCGAAAAGGCCAACAAAATGCGAATGCGCATATTGACGGCGCGCATTGAAAAAATTGACGTGAAGGCCAAAAATGCAGACAAGCGCAACATCGGCCAAATGACGACCAAAAACTTATCGAGGATGTCGATGAGCGCCAGGTTCATGGTGGTTCACATGAACAAGCTGGGGATGCGGGTGAAGATGCCCTTGGTGTAGTCCACCATGGTGTTGATCATCCAGCCTCCAGCCACTGACATGGTCAAGCCCACCGCCAAAATTTTCGGGATGAAGCTCAAGGTCTGTTCGTTGATGGACGTGGCGGCTTGAAAAATACCCACCACCAAACCCACAATCAAACCCACACCCAGCAAAGGCCCAGAGATGATCATGGTCATCCACAAAGCTTGGCGGGCTAGATCTACAACGGCTGCGGTATCCATGTCGACTCCTTAAAAGACAAAACTATTGGCCAGCGACGCCATCAACAACGTCCAGCCATCGATCAACACAAACAGCATCAGCTTGATGGGCATGGAAATGATCATGGGCGACAGCATCATCATGCCCATGGCCATCAACACACTGGCCACAATCAAGTCAATCACCACAAACGGTATGTAAATCAAAAAACCAATCGTGAATGCGCTCTTGATCTCCGAGGTGATGAAGGCTGGCATCAAGGTGGTGAAAGGCACTTGGGCCGAGCTTTGCAACTCCCCTCGGTTGGCGATTTGCATGAACATGGCAATGTCGTCTTCACGGGTTTGTTTGGTCATGAAGTCACGCACGGGCACCTCGGCCTTGATCAAGGCTTTGTCAAAGTCCAGATTGCTGTTCATGTAGGGGCCAATGGCCTCTTTGTAGACCTGTTCAAACACGGGCGACATGATGAAGAACGTCAAAAACAAGGCCAACCCCACCAACACCGTGTTGGGCGGTGTTTGTGCCGTGCCCAGCGCTTGGCGCAAGATAGACAACACGATGATGATGCGCACAAACGAGGTCATCATCAACAACATCGAGGGCAACAACGTGAGCGTGGTCATCAAGCCGAGCAATTGCAGGCTCATGCTGTATTGCTGCCCGGCTTTGCCGCCGCTCACATTGACCAAGGGAATGCCTTGCGCATGCACCATCGTCGGCAAGGCGACCATGGTCAAGAGCAGCGCGGCCAAGACCACGTACAAAATTTTTCGGACAATGGGTTTATGCCACATGGTCGGCTCCTTGTGCCCAGGTGTGTAAGGTTTTCACCTCACCGGGACTGACGCTGGCCAACACCATTTGTTGGTCGACCTGAATGAGCACCATCTTGTGTTTCAGGCTCAAGGGCAAAGCTTCCAGCACCCGGATGCGGCGCTCGGATTGACCCATCACCCCCAAATTTTTGCTGCGCTTGACCCACCACCACGCACCCAGCAACAGCAGCAACACGCTGAGCGTGCTGGCGATGAACTGGGTCCAATTGAAACTTTGCATGGTGATTTCCTTCAAGACATGACGGTTTTTCGACACTTCACGTGCCCATGCAGAAGGTATTGCAATGGTTGTGCCAACCGCGCTGACAGGGTGTGACACGGCGGTATAGTGACTGAATGAAGAAGTTTTTGGGTCTGCTGGGTGACCTCTGGCATGCCGGCGGCACCGGTGGCTTGAATTGGCATGTGCATGCGTACTCGGCAAGTCGCGCGTGGCTGGGCACCATCTCAGAGATCGCGCGGTTTCTACAACAAGTCCAGCCGCAAGCCCATGAGCTGGTCTTGGTGGGTGCCAGTGCTGGCTGGATGATGCCGCCCAGCTGGTTGTCCCGCTTTGACCGCATCGACGCCTACGACATCGACCCCTTGGCCGCGCGTTTGTTTCGCTGGCGCCATGGTGAGTCTTTGCGTGCGCATGGCATTGCGCTTCACATGCACCGGCAAGACGCCTTGGCCTCGCTGCCTGAATTGCTACAACGCCACCCCCGGGCTTGCCTGTGGTTTGACAACCTGCTGGGCCAACACCGCTACAGGGTGCGCGATGAGGCGCGCGCCGAGCAAGAGATCACTGACTTGAAACACCAATTACAAGGTCGCAACTGGGGCAGTGTGCACGACCTCTACTCGGGCCCCACCCAACACATGGCATGGGCAGACCGCATCACCACGCTCACGCGTGCTGGGGTCGATGCAGGTCAACTCAACAGCCAACAAGCCCAAACCCTTCTACAAGACGTGGGCGCCAAAGACGTCTGGAGCGATCACCTGACGTCTCAGGTGTTTGCACCGGGCACACCCACCACCTTGATTCCCTGGCGCTTCAAAGACCATCACTGCCACTGGCTGCAAGCGGGTTGGGTTCAAGGCCGCAAGTTGTAGAGCATCACCCCGGCTTCGTCCATCTCGCGTTGTTCGCGCTTTCTGGCGTGCTCACGCACGGCTTTGAGGTCTTGCTCCATCAAGGTTTCCATCTGAATGCGCTTTTGTTCTGCCGCGCGCAGCTTGAGTTGCATATCGGCCAGATGTCGCTGGGCATTCAACACGTCCTCGTCCACGCGCGCAATCAGCGATTGCAGCTGCTGCATGAAGCCTCGAAAGTTCAAAGTCTGCGCCATGCTGTGCACTTGGCGCTCGGCCTCTTGGGAGCGGCGCACATAGTCCTCGTACAACATCGCCATGCGCTGACGACTCTGCTGCAACTGGCTCACACGCTGTCGAGCTTTGCTGATGTTGGCGTGCGCCTCGTCACATTTCTCCTTGGCTTTTTTGGCCAGCACCGGCCAAGCGGCACGGGGCTTCATGACAGCAATTGCCGCAGTTGCTCGCGGGTGACCTCATAGTCTTCCCCCACATGCATGTCTTGGCGCAAAAAAGTCACCATCGAGTCGCGCAAACGAATCGCCTCGTCCAACTCCGAGTTGGTTCCTGCCTCATACGCACCCACCTGCACCAGGTCGGCATTTTGTTGGTAGACCGACCACAAACGGCGAAACTTATTGGCTTGGCGCATGTCATCGGGATTCACCAAGATTTGCATCACCCGAGAAATCGAACCATTGAGGTCAATCGCCGGGTAATGCGCCTGATCGGCCAAGCGCCGCGACAACATGACCTGGCCATCCAGCGATGCACGGGCAATGTCCACGATCGGGTCGGAGGCGTCGTCGCCTTCGGCCAACACGGTGTAGATCGAGGTGATCGAACCATGGCCATGGCGGCCGACGCCACCGCGTTCAATCAAATTGGGTAACAAAGCAAACACCGAGGGTGGATAGCCTTTGGCGGTGGGTGGCTCGCCAATGGCCAAGCCAATTTCACGCTGGGCGTGGGCCACACGGGTCAAGCTGTCGCACAGCATCAACACGTTTTTGCCTTGGTCGCGGAAATATTCGGCCACCACATGGGTCATGTGAGTGGCCTTGAGGCGCAACACGGGCGACACGTTGGCCGGTGCGGCAATCACCACCGACTTGGCCAGCCCTTCTGGGCCGAGCGATTCTGCAATGAAGGCCTGCACCTCACGGCCACGTTCGCCAATCAAACCAATCACCACCACATCGGCTTTGGTGAAACGCGTCAGCATGCCCAAGAGCACGCTCTTGCCCACGCCTGAACCGGCCACCAAACCAATGCGCTGGCCTCGGCCAATGGTCAACACGCTGTTGATGGCTTTGACGCCCACATCCAAGATGCTGTCGATCGGCCCACGCTCCATGGGGTTCAAGGGTCGCCCCAACAAACTCAGCTGGTCTGGCAACTCTGGCATCGGCAGACCGTCAAGCGGTTGGCCGCGGCCATCCACCACGCGCCCGAGCAAACCATTGCCCAAGCGGACTTGCGCTGAGTTGCTGATCACACGCACCCTGTCGCCAGGGCCCACACCGACCGGATCGGTGAAGGGCATCAGGTAGAGCGTTTTGTCATTGAAGCCCACCACCTCGGCTTCCACCCGGTGACCGCCTTTGCCCAGCACCTCACAGCATGCACCCAAAGGCGCCATGATGCCGCGGGTCTCCAGCGTCAAGCCCACCAGGCGCACCAAGGTGCCGCTGATGCGGGGCTCAGGCACCCGCAACTTGGCCAGGCTGTCGTGCACTTCTTGGGCAAAGTCCATCATGGCGCTTCTTTATTTGGTTTCAATCATGCCGCGAATCACGGCAGCCACGCGGCTTTGGTCTTGTTGTACCACCATGCGCACCACACCGACCTTGTCCTCGTAACTCTTGGCATTGTTGAGCAACTCTGGCGGAATAGTGGGCTTCTTGGCGTTTTGTCGCTCCAGCTTCATGCGTTCCTTGATTTCGGCCAAGCTTTCGCCTTCGCGAATCTCAATTTCTCCTTCGCCCAAGGCCGCTTCGTCGCCCTCGCCGTCAGCCGATGTTTCGCCTTCGGCCGCTGGATCCTGACCTTCGGCGCTGGCATCGGCATGGCCTTCGCCACCTTCGGCAGGCGTCAGGCTGGCATCGCCGTCTTGCGGTGTTGCCTCGGCTGACGCAGTGTCCACCTCGGGTTCTGGCTCTGGCTCTGGAACCGGCTTAGGTTGCAAACGTGGGGGCAGCTCAATCAACAACTGTTGGTAGCGAATCTGGTTGGCACGCTTGGCTTCTTCTTCGTAAGACCTGCGCGCCACTTCGTCGTGAATGGCGTCAAGCATGGCGCGTTGTTCAGCGTCGGTGTAGATGGGGTTACCCACCACATTGAGCAACAAAGGACGCACCACGGTGACGAGCACGACCATGAAGATCAGGCCCAGCAAAATGGTGTTGAGGACGTCAGGCAAGATCATCGTCATGCTCCGTGCTGTGTGAGTCAGATTCAGTTTTGGCCAAAGCGGACTTTTTTTGCCAACTTGGCACATCGCGCAACAGCCCACGCGCGAGCGCTTGGAGTCGGTGTTCGATCAAGTCTTCCACCACCATGTCATTGGCAAACACGCGCACACTGCCGGGCTTGAGCTCTGGGATGGCTTCGAGGCGTAAGCCTTCTAAAAAATCACCGCCTTGTGTTTGTAGGCGTTTTTTATCGTCTGGGTTGAGTTCGACCACCACCCCCTCTTGCAAGGGGTGGCTCACTTCGTCCAAGCAGTGTTGTACCAAGCGCTCAATGGTTTGACTGGATGCACTGAGTTCTCCCAGCACCAGTTGCTCTGCCAAATGCAAGCTCAAGCGTTTGAAGGGTTCAAAAAATTGTTTCGGGTCGGCCACCAAGGCCTGCACCTCTTGGGTCACATTGGCCAGCAATGCGCACTGCTCGGCCAGCTCTTGGGCCATGGCCTCGCGGGCTTCACGTGCCCCTTGCTCGATGCCTTGCGCCAAGCCTTGGGCCAGGCCACGCTCAAACTGCTCGGCTTCGCGTTGTGCCACTTCTTCTGGCGCCATGCCGGCTGGCACGGGTTCAGGCTCAGGCGCTGCCTCTGGGAGGTCTTGGGGCTCAGGCGTGGCATCCGATGACTCGGCCGCCATCGCGGCACGGGCATCTGTTTCAAGCTCTTGAGCTGCCACCACGTCTGCGGCGTCAAGCGCCAGCGCGTCTGCCTCTGGGTGTTGTGTGGGTTCGGTCAACGGTTCGTCGGATGCAACCCCATCGGTCGCCGCTTCATCTGGGGCGGCAAGGTCTGCAGGTTCGGCCGCTGTTTCTGAGCCGCCATCATCACCATCCTGTAGAGACATTTCAGACAGATCCGCGGACTCGGTGTCCGCGAGCGCTTGCAGTTGCTCATCGGCCTCGAAAGCGTCTGTTGGCGATGCAGAAGCGTTGGGTGTGGTCACCTCGTGTGCGGGTGTTGTGGCCTGTGCATTGGGCTTGCCTGGTTTGGGCTGTCCTGATGCCACACCGATGGGCGTGTACACATCCAGCACAAACGGCAGATGCGCGTTGGTGGACGAGCCGTCTTGCGACTGCTCCTTTTGAACCGCAAAGTCCTCATTCCTGTGCTCGTCATCCAGCAACGCCAAGGCTTTGATCGCTTGGGGCGTCAAGGGTTCGTGCATGGGCTCGTAGCGGTCTGGGTCGAACCCTGTGCTGTGGGCGACCAAGCCTGCATCGGCAAAGTTGGGGGTGTTTGGCTTGCTCCAACGTGCAGCGTCAAACCCCAAATCGTCACGCGACGCATGCAGGTAGTTGACGGCCTCCCAAGGCTTGGCAGGCCGCAGCGGACGTGGCTGGTTATACAAAGTCTGCGCCTCCGAGGATCAGCTCGCCAGAATCTGACAACTTGCGCGCCATGCGCATGATGTTCTTTTGTGCCGCTTCCACGTCCGACATGCGTTGCGGCCCTTTGGCCTCCATGTCGTCGC
>CANCUP010000118.1 GCA_947381325.1 Comamonadaceae bacterium | reverse complement strand
CATGAGTGCATTCCTCGAAGAAGAAGTGTTGACCGTTCACCACTGGACCGACCGCTTGTTCAGCTTCACCACCACACGCGACACCGCGCTGCGTTTCTCCAACGGCCACTTCACCATGATTGGCTTGCGCGTCAACGACAAACCCCTGTTGCGCGCCTACAGCATCGTCAGCCCCAACTACGAAGAACACCTGGAGTTCTTGAGCATCAAGGTGCCTGACGGCCCCCTCACCTCGCGCCTGCAACACATCCAAGTGGGCGACAAAATCATCGTCGGGCGCAAGCCCACGGGCACGCTGCTGATCGATTACTTGCTGCCCGGCAAGAACTTGTACCTGCTGTCCACCGGCACGGGCATGGCGCCGTTCTTGAGCGTGATCCGCGACCCCGACACGTATGAACGCTTTGACAAAGTGATCTTGGTGCACGGCGTGCGCGAGGTCAAAGAGCTGGCCTACCACGACTACCTCACGCAAGAGCTGCCCCAGCACGAATTCTTGGGCGAGATGGTGCGTGAGAAATTTCTGTACTACCCCACGGTCACGCGCGAGCCCTTCAAACACCAGGGCCGTTTGACCGACGCCATCGAGAGTGGCAAGTTGTTTGCCGACTTGGGGCTTCCTGCCTTCAACCCCACGGATGACCGCGTGATGATTTGTGGCAGCCCACAAATGCTCAAGGATTTGAAGCGCATGCTCGAAGCGCGCGGCTTCAACGAGGGCAACACCACCAAGCCCGGCGACTTTGTGATCGAACGCGCCTTCGCCGAACAGTGAGCATGACCCCCGCAGCCAAGTCCACCGCATCGCGCACCCAGCGCAAGACGACGGCGGCGTCGCGGGCGGTGGGCGCGGGCACGCGCAAGCCCGGCGTGCGCGAGTTGTCGGCCCAAGCCACGCGCGACGGCATCTTGAAAGCGGCCACCCAGGTGTTTGCCAAATACGGATTTGACGGCGGCAGCGTGGAAAAAATATCCAGCGCAGCCAAGTCGGTCGACCGCATGCTGTACTACTACTTTGGCAACAAAGAGGGCTTGTTCATCGCGGTGATCGAGGACATGTACCGCCAGATGAACGAGGCCGAAGCCGAGCTCGACTTGGACACCGAGCAGCCGGTTCAGGCCTTGAGAGATGTGATCGCTTTTGTGCTGAATTACTACCAACGTCACCCAGAGTTCGTCACCTTGCTCAACACCGAAAACCTGCACCAAGGCCGCCACATTGTGAAGTTGGACCAAGCCGCGCAGTACTCGTCACCGGCGATTGACGTGATTCGCCGGATCTTGCACACCGGCGTTCAGCAAGGGCTGTTCCGACCTGACGTGGTGGCCCGCGATGTGTATTTGTTGATTGTGTCGACGGGCTACTTCTACATGTCCAACCGCTTCACTTTGTCGGCCTTCATGGGCGAAGATTTGCAAGCCCCTCAAGCGCTGCAACATTGGCAAAACTTTGTCACCGACACCGTGTTGCGCACCGTGTCGCGCTAAACCCCCACGCCCCACCCCTTTGATTGGAGAACCCCCATGGCCACTGCTGCTGTTGAAGAAAAATCAGGCAAAGTCGTTTTGCGCAATATCGGGCTGCTGCTCTCGGGCGACATTGATCAGCCCATTTTGGATGCCGACACCCTCGTGATCCACGACGGTGTCATCACGGCGGTGGGCCGCGAAAAAGACTGCGATATTTCCGAGGCCAAGACCACCATCGATGTGCGCCACACCTGCGTGGCGCCGGGCTTGATCGACAGCCATGTGCACCCCGTGTTTGGCGACTGGACACCCCGCCAAAACCAAATCGGGTGGATCGACTCCACCATGCACGGCGGCGTGACCACCATGATCTCTGCGGGCGAAGTGCACCTGCCCGGCCGCCCCAAAGACATCGTGGGTCTGAAAGCCTTGGCCATCACCGCGCAACGTGCGTTTGATAACTTTCGCCCAGGCGGCGTGAAGGTGATCGCGGGCGCCCCCATCATTGAAAAAGGCATGACCGAACACGACTTTCAAGAGTTGGCGGCAGCCGGCGTGACGCTGCTGGGCGAGGTGGGCTTGGGCTCGGTGAAAGCGGGCTACGAAGCCAAAGAGATGGTGGCCTGGGCGCGCAAGCACGGCATCCAAAGCACCATCCACACCGGGGGGCCGTCGATCCCAGGCTCGGGCTTGATCGACAAAGACGTGGTGCTCGAAGCCGACGCCGATGTGATTGGCCACATCAACGGCGGCCACACCTCGTTGCCAGAAGCGCATGTGTGCGAGCTGTGCGAGAAGTCGAGCCGCGCGATTGAAATCGTGCACAACGGCAACGAGCGTGTGGCCATCGCCGCCGCCAAAGCCGCGCTGGAGCTCAAGTGCCCGCACCGTGTGATCTTGGGCACCGATGGCCCGGCTGGTTCGGGTGTGCAGCCCTTGGGCATGTTGCGCATGGTGGCCCTGCTGTCGAGCCTGGCCAACATCCCGGCCGAGTTGGTGTTTTGTTTTGCCACGGGCAACACCGCACGCATTCGCAACTTGAACTGTGGCTTGATCGAAGTGGGCCGCTCTGCCGACTTTGTGTTCATGGACCGGGCTCAGCACACCGCCGGCAAAACCTTGCTAGAGAGCGTGCAGCTGGGCGACATTCCCGGCATCGGCATGGTGATGATCGACGGCTTGGTGCGCTGCACCCGCAGCCGCAACACACCGCCCGCCACAGAGGTGCCGGTGGTGGTGCACTGACGGCCTGTGCTAGCCTCTCAAGGTGTCACAGCCTCACCGTCACCTTGTTGCCAAACTAGATATCCGCTGGCCAGGCGTGGCCATTTGGCTGTTGGCGTGGGCCTTGTTGTGGGCCAGCGATGGCGTGCTCAATCTGGGCAACTTGGCCCTGTTGCTCGTGCTGGCCAGTGCCATGGCGGGCATGTGGTTGTCGGCCAGCATCTCGGTGGCGCTCAGCGCCTTGTCGGTGCTGATGTTCAACTGGTTGTTTGTGCCGCCGCGCTACACCTTTCATGTGCATTTGCACCAAGACCTGTTGTTGTTGGTCACCATGCTGGGCGTGAGCGCGATGGTGAGTTACTTGATGGCGCGTTTGCGCGCCTTGGCCGATTTGGAGGCCCAGCATGCACAAGCCGCAGAGCAGTTGCGGGTTTTGAGCGAGCAGTTTCGCGAAAGCATGGATCTGCCAACCCAAGCTCGCTTGCTGCAGTCAGCGCTGCAAGCGCGTGTGGACAGCGCCGTGTCGGTGCTGTTGTTGAAAGAACCGGGTGCGTCGATGTCAGACGCAGCGGGGCACGTGTTGATGGGCACGCCCAATGCGCAAGACACCCAGGGCTTGTGGAGTTGTGTGAAGCAATGTGCGGCCATGGGACCCGGGACCGCACGTTTTGAAAACCAGAGCACCTTGTTTTTGCCAGTGCGGGGGCGCGCGTGTGCCTTGGGCGCGATGGCGCTGCACGAGGCCCCATGGGGCCTGCTGACCCCACGCCACCGCGAGACTTTGCAGCAGATGTGTGATGTGTTGGGCCTTGAGGTCGAGCGTTCCCATACTTTGCATGTGGCGCAACTTGCCAAGGACGAAGCGCAGAGCCAGATCCTGCGCAACACCTTGTTGACGTCGATTTCGCATGACTACAGAACGCCGCTGGCCAATTTGATGGGCGCGGCCTCAGCCATTCACGACCAGGGCACACGCTTGAGCACGCAGCAGATCACCACCTTGGCCCATACCGTGTTGTTGGAGGCCCAGCACCTCAACCGCATGACCACCAACACCTTGCAGTTGGCGCGCTTAGACGCTGCGCCATGGCAGGTGCACAAAGACTGGGAATCTTTGCAAGAAGTGGTCGGCGCTGTCTTGGCGAAAACACGTGTGCGTTATCCGCAGCGCAAGATCGATGTGACCTTGCCAACCGGGTTGCCGTTGGTTGTTTGTGACGCCATGCTGTTGGTTCAACTGTTGGACAACTTGGTGGAAAACGCCATCAAATACAGCCCGGACCATGCGTCGATAGCGCTTCACCTTGCACGCCGAGGGGGCTGCGTGGAGCTGAGGGTGATCGACCAAGGTTTGGGCATTCCCGATGTCTGGAAAGACAAGGTGTTTCAAGCGTTTGAGCGCATGCACCCGGAGGCGGCGCAAGCCGACGCCTGCGATGAGACCCAATTGCGCCGTGGCGTGGGTGTGGGCTTGGCCGTGTGCAAAGCCATTGCCAAAGTCCATGGTGCCAGCATTTGGATTGAAGACACCCTGCCGCATGGCGCGACGGTTTGTGTGGCGTTGCCTGTGGACGTGCAACCAGAGATGCACATCACACCTTTGGAGGCTTGATCAAGGTGGTTTTGCGCGTTTTGTTGGTGGAAGATGACCGCGAGTTGCGTCGCACCTTGCGTGACGCATTGGCGGTAGAGGGCTATGACGTGGTCGTCAGCGCCAGCGCGGCAGATGCCACTGCGGTGTTGCGCCACACCATGGTGTCACTGGCGCCGTTTGATTTGTTGATTTTGGATTTGGGCTTGCCCGATGGCGATGGGGCCGATGTGCTGCACCGTGTGCGCGCGCAGTTTGAGCTGCCCATCTTGATCATCTCAGCGCGCCATGACGACGACAACAAGGTGCATTTGCTGGACGCGGGGGCCGATGACTATCTGGTCAAGCCTTTCAGCATCAGCGAGTTGCTGGCACGCATGCGCGTGACTTTGCGCCACCGTGGCACCGCCGTGCAGGCCCCTAGAACGCATTACCACTTGGCGGCGCTCACCGTTGATTTGGCCAAGCACGAGGTACGACGCAGGGATGAGCTGGTCCATCTCACCCCGACTGAATTCAAACTGCTGGCGCGTTTGGTGCGGCAAGCGGGGCAAGTGGTGACGCATCGCCAGTTGCTCATGGATGTGTGGGGCGCTGAGTATGTGGAGCACACCCATTACTTGCGTTTGTACATGGGACAACTGCGCGCCAAGTTGGAACACAACCCGACAGAGCCTGAGTTGTTGTTGACCGAACCGGGCGTGGGCTACCGCTTGGCAGAGCCGGAGTGACGGCGCCGATCCTTATGCGTTCCTAACGCGCACTTGGGCATGCTGGGGGCACTTCAACCAGGAGCGCCCATGTCCGCCGCAGCGATAGATTCAGACAACCCTTCCGCCCACATCAAACGCCAGTCCACGGCAGCCTTGACCTTGGCCGCCATCGGCGTGGTGTACGGCGACATTGGCACCAGCCCGTTGTACACCGTCAAGGAGGTGTTTTTGCCCGCCACGGGCGTGGCCTTGACGCCCGAGAACTTGATCGGGACAGTCTCCACCATTTTTTGGGCCTTGATGCTCATCGTCACGCTCAAGTACGTGGTGTTGATTCTGCGCGCCGACAACCGTGGCGAGGGGGGTGCTCTGGCACTCACGGCCTTGGCGGCCAATGCGGTCAAGTCGCGGCCTCGGTTGCGTCAATTCTTGTTGTTGCTGGGCTTGTTTGGCGCCACGTTGTTCTATGGCGACAGCGTGATCACGCCCGCGATTTCGGTGCTCGGTGCGGTCGAGGGCTTAGAGGTCATCACACCGGTGTTGCAGCCTTTTGTGGTGCCGATTTCTTTGGCCGTGTTGGTGGTGTTGTTTGTGATGCAGCGTTGGGGCACCAACTTTGTGGGCAAATTTTTTGGCCCCATCATCGTGGTGTGGTTTGCCATATTGGGCGCCACCGGCGTGGCGCAAATCATGCAAACCCCGGAAATACTGCAAGCCTTGAACCCGCTGCACGCGGTCGCATTTTTGTCAGACCGCGGCCCATTCATCTTGGCGGCGGTAGGGGCGGTGGTGCTCGCGCTCACGGGCGCAGAAGCCTTGTATGCAGACATGGGCCACTTTGGCCGCAAGCCGATTCAGCTGGCTTGGATGGGCTTGGTCATGCCGAGTTTGGCTTTGCATTACATGGGCCAAGGGGCCTTGCTGATGCGCGACCCCAGCGCCATTGAGAACCCCTTCTTTCACATGTTCCCCGAAGAATGGTTGATCCCTGCGGTGGTGCTCGCGACGGTGGCGGCCATCATCGCGTCGCAGGCGGTGATTTCGGGCGCGTACTCGATGACCAAGCAGGCCATTTTGTTGGGCTTCTTGCCGCGCATGGACATCAAATACACCTCCGAGCAAGAGGTGGGACAAATCTACATGCCTGCCGTGAATTGGATTTTGTTGGCGGGTGTGGTGATGGCTGTGCTGACCTTCAAGAGCTCATCGGCCTTGGCTGGCGCTTACGGCATTGCGGTGACGTTGACGATGGTCATCACCACGGTGATGACCTTCTTTGTGGTGCATGACGCCTGGAAGCTGCCCACACCTTTGGCGGCGACGGCAACCCTGTTCTTCTTGAGCATTGATGTGTTTTTGTTTTCAGGTTGCATCATCAAGTTCTTCGATGGCGGCTGGTTGCCCTTGGCCATGGGAGTGACCTTGTATGTGGTGATGACCACCTGGTCGCGGGGTCGCGCACTGGTGGTCGAGACCATCCGTCGCGACGGTTTGGACCTGCACACCTTCATCCAACACATCGACGCAGGCCACACCCATTTGGCCAAACGCACGGCGGTCTATGCGGTGGCCAATCCGGAGACAGTGCCGCAAGCCTTGTTGCACAACATGAAGCACAACCAAGTCTTGCATGAGAAGAACATCATCTTGACGGTGGAGTTTGACAACGTGCCTTGGGTGGCCGAGAAACACCGTGTGCGGGTCGAGCGCATGAGCGAACACTTTTGGCAGGTGTGGATTCGGTTTGGTTTCATGAACACGCCCGACGTGCCCAAGGCCTTGAAGCACTGTGAAGCCTTGGGGCTTGAAATCCCGGTGTTTGAAACCTCGTATTTCTTAAGCCGAGAAACCGTGATTTCCACCCCAGGAGGCGGCATGGCGCAATGGCGAGAAAAGTTGTTCTCTGCGATGACGCGCAATTCCGGGGGCGTGGTGGAGTTCTTCCGCTTGCCGGACAACTCCGTGGTAGAACTTGGAACACGGGTACAAATATGATCGAACACACATTACCAGTCACACTCAAACTCACGGGCAAAGCCGGCCTTGACCCGCGTGTGTCGGCCTTGTTGGCCATCGAGGCATCGCATTTCAGCTGTGACATCACCCTGTGCCACCGCGGGCATGTGGTCAACGCCAAGTCAGTGGCAGACGTGATGTCCTTGGGCGCGTCACACGACAGCTTGGTCGAAATCCATGCCGAAGGTGAGCAAGCGCAAAAGGCGGTCAATGCGCTGATCGCTGTGATTCAAAACCATTGACTCGAAAAAAAGGCCACCGCATGCGGTGGCCTTTTGATGGTGCGCAAAACGCAAGGGGCGGATCAAGCTGCCAAGCGCTGCTCCAGAGCCGCTTTGGTGGCGGTCATTTCAACCGGCAAGTGGTAGGCCAGTTGGGTGAACAGTTCTTCGTGCAGCTTCAACTCTTCCACCCAAGCGGCTTTGTCCACGTGGGTGACGGTCTTGAACTGGTCGAGCGTGAAGTCCAAGCCGGTCCAGTTGAGTTCGTTGTAAGAAGGGCTGATGCCAAACACGTTCTCGGCGCCTTTGGCGTTGCCTTCGATGCGGTCAATCATCCACTTGAGCACGCGCATGTTCTCGCCATAACCCGGCCACACAAACTTGCCGTCTTCGCCTTTGCGGAACCAGTTCACGCAGAAGATGGAGGGCAACTTGGCCTTGGCCTGGGTGAGCTTTTCGCCCATGTTGAGCCAGTGCTGGAAGTAGTCGCTCATGTTGTAGCCGGTGAAGGGCAGCATGGCGAAGGGGTCGCGGCGCACCACACCTTGTTGGCCCGCAGCGGCGGCGGTGGTTTCTGAGCCCATGGTGGCGGCCATGTAGACGCCTTCGGTCCAGTTGCGCGCCTCGGTCACCAAGGGCACGGTGGTGGAGCGGCGGCCACCAAAGATGAAGGCGTCGATCACCACACCGGCAGGGTCGTCCCAGGCAGGGTCGAGGGCGGGGTTGTTGGTGGCGGCCACCGTAAAGCGTGCGTTGGGGTGGGCGGCTTTGGCGCCAGTTTCTTTGGCGATTTGGGGCGTCCAGTCCTTGCCTTGCCAGTCGATCAGGTGATCGGGCCATTTGCCGCTGTCTTTTTCCATGCCTTCCCACCACACGTCGCCGTCGTCGGTCAGGGCGACGTTGGTGTAGATCACGTTCTTGTCCAA
>CANCUP010000117.1 GCA_947381325.1 Comamonadaceae bacterium | reverse complement strand
GAAAAAATTACCCCTTTGGAATTACCCAAAGCTCGCTTCGTCGTGGTCCGAGTCAACGCAGGGTTGGAAACCGCGCGAATTTTTAACGCACCCAACCTTGAGAGGGCCACGCAAGCTGCTACAATGTCGGACTTCGCTGTTGCCCCTTTCGACTTCGGTCGAAATGACTTGCAGCCAGTGGCCCAAGCGTTGTGCCCCGAAATTGACCAAGCCCTTCATTGGCTGTCATCTTTCGGACTGAGCCCTCGCATGACCGGTTCTGGCAGTGCAGTTTTTGCGCAGTTGCCAGATGGTGTGTCACTCGATGCAGCACCAGGCGATTGGCAAGTGCGGGTATGCAGCAACATGGCAGTGCATCCCTTGAATGGATGGGTTGTCAATGACGTTTAGCGGTCAATAGCTCACCAGCTGTTGACCTGTGTAGGGGAGTCGCCAAGTTGGTTAAGGCACCGGATTTTGATTCCGGCATGCGAAGGTTCGAGTCCTTCTTCCCCTGCCAAAATTTTCAAGCACTGAAGTGCTTGGTTTGCATGTGACGGCACATTGACGTCATTGGTCTTGAAGTGAAAGTCACCGTCATCATGTCGACCCCTACCCCCGACTTCATGGTCTTTACTGGCAATGCCAATCCCACAATGGCGGCCGAAATTGCCAAGCACCTTGGCATCGACCTGGGTGCTGCCAATGTGGGCCGATTCTCTGACGGTGAAGTCACTGTCGAAATCAACCAAAACGTGCGTGCCCGCGATGTCTTTGTGGTGCAAAGCACATGTGCGCCCACCAACGAAAGTTTGATGGAGTTGCTGATCATGGTCGACGCCTTGAAGCGTGCATCGGCTGAGCGCATCAGTGCTGTCATTCCCTACTTCGGTTATGCACGTCAAGACCGTCGCCCACGTTCCAGCCGTGTGCCCATTTCAGCCAAGATGGTGGCCGATCTTTTGCAAACTGTGGGCGTGGCTCGCGTGATGACCATGGACTTGCACGCAGACCAAATCCAAGGCTTCTTCAATATCCCGGTTGACAACATTTACGCCTCGCCCGTGCTGCTGGGTGACTTGCGCCTCAAAAACTACGACGACTTGATCGTGGTCTCGCCAGATGTTGGCGGCGTGGTGCGTGCACGCGCCTTGGCCAAACAACTCGGGTGTGACTTGGCCATCATCGACAAGCGTCGTCCCAAGGCCAATGTGTCTGAAGTGATGAACGTGATCGGCGACATCGAAGGCCGCAACTGCGTGATCATGGACGACATGATCGACACCGCAGGCACTTTGGTCAAAGCCGCAGAAGTGCTGAAAGAGCGTGGTGCCAAAAAGGTTTACGCCTATTGCACCCACCCGATCTTTTCGGGACCCGCCATTGAGCGCATTGCCAAAGGCGATGCCCTTGACGAGGTGGTGGTCACCAACACCATCCCCCTCAGCGAAGCTGGGCGGGCCTGTAAAAAAATCCGCCAACTCTCAGTGGCACCGCTGATCGCCGAAACGATCCAGCGGATTGCCAAAGGTGAGTCGGTCATGAGTTTGTTCTCCGACCAAGACCAGCTGTTCTAAACCGCTTGGTTGTCCGTCGTCGAACAATGTCCTGGGCTGCTTGTCAGCCCTTTTTGAAACCGGAGCCACACTGGTCGCGGTGGGCTCTTACTGGAGTGAAACTATGAAATTCGTCGCTTTTGAGCGCAGCAAGCAGGGAACGGGTGCGAGCCGCCGTCTGCGTATCACCGGTCGTACACCTGGCATCGTCTACGGTGGCACCACCGAGCCTTTGTTGATCGAACTCGATCACAACGCCTTGTGGCATGCCCTCAAGAAAGAAGCCTTCCACGCTTCGGTCTTGCAAATGGAACTCAACGGCAAAGACACCGATGTGCTGTTGCGCGACGTGCAATACCACCCGTTCAAACAACTCGTGCTGCACATCGATTTCCAACGCGTCGATGCCAACACCAAAATGAACAAGAAAGTGCCTCTGCACTACAGCGGCGAAGAGAACTCGCCTGCTGCCAAGGTTGACCAGTGCTTGATCAACCATGTGGCCACTGAGCTGGAAGTGTCTTGCTTGCCCAAAGACCTGCCCGAGTTCATTGCGGTGGACCTGAGCGGTTTGACCAAAGGTCACTCGCTGCACCTCAATGACATCAAACTGCCAGCTGGCGTGTCTGCTGTCACCAAAGGCAAAGCCAACCCCGTGTTGGTGGCCGTGGTGGCCACCAAGGCCGACGAGCCAACCCCTGCGCAAGCAGCGGCTGCCGCTGCTGGCAAGAAGTAATCTTCTTTGTCTGATGCCAACGGCCCACTTCGGTGGGCCGTTGTCGTTGGGCCGCACGCTCGATAATTGCCCCCATGATCAAGCTCTTAGTTGGCCTTGGAAACCCAGGCCCTGAATACGAAGCCACCCGCCACAACGCAGGCTTTTGGTGGATTGACACCATCGCACGCGACCTCAAAGTGCATTTGCAAGCCGACCGCGCTTACCACGGCCTGGTCGCACGCACGAGCATTCATGGACAGAACATTTGGCTGCTCGAGCCCCAAACCTTCATGAACGTATCGGGTAAATCGGTGGCAGCACTGGCTCGGTTTTTCAAAATTCAACCTGATGAGATTTTGGTCGCACACGACGAGTTAGACATTCAACCCGGCGAAGCCAAACTCAAACTCGGCGGCAGCCATGCTGGGCACAATGGCCTGCGCGATATCCATGCGCAGCTCGGCACAGACCAGTACTGGCGACTGCGCATCGGCATCGGTCACCCAGGTGTCAAATCAGAAGTTGCCAATTGGGTGCTGAAGAAACCAGCGCCCGATCAACGCAGCGCCATCGAAGACTGCGTGACACGCACGTCCTTGGCTCTGCCGCATTTGCTCTCGGGCGACATGGTCAAAGCCACACAAATGGTCCACACCGCCAAGCCGCCCCGGCCCAAACCTCCTAGGCCGGCCACGCTGGCCAAACCAGAGAAGACAGGGCATGTCACACCGTCACCCGCGACGTCCAACGCACAAAACCCCAAGGCTTGAACGGCGTTTCCTCAAGCCTGCCTTTTGGATGGCCTGCGGGCTCTGGACGGTGTCAGCGCTGGCCCAAACCGTTTACCGCTGCGGCAACGACTACAGCACGACGCCCATGTGCTCAGATGCCAGCGCGCCTGCGGTGCATGACCCACGCAGCGAGGGTCAACACCAAGCCCAAGATCGTTTGACCCAGCAAACGCAAGCCCAAGCTGAAAGATTGGAAAGAAACCGTCTCAAAGCTGAAAAACAAAGCCCTCGCTCATCCACGGCAGTCACGGCTTTGCCGGCCAAAGACCTGTCGCCGATGCAAGACAGCTCCGACAGCAGCATGTCAGGCTCGCCCACCCCTCACGCACACCCCAAAAAAACCAGCCCCTTTTTCACCGCCAAAGACGGCCAACCCAAGCAAAAAAAAACAGCCACGACCAACGCGAAGCCCAAAGCCAACGCGGACACGCCAGCCAAGCCCTGAGCGTCTTCAGGGTTTAGGGGCAGGTTCAGCTTGGGTCTGAGCAGGCACGTTGCTTTGCACCAGCCAGCGAAACTTGGCCATCAAAGCGTCGCGCCCCTCCACCCGTTGTGGGTTGACAGGGATGCATGCCACGGGACACACCTGAACGCACTGGGGCTCCTCGAAATGACCGACACATTCGGTGCATTTGTCTGGGTTGATTTCGTAGATCTCAGGCCCTAAGAATATGGCTTCATTGGGGCATTCTGGCTCACACACATCGCAGTTGATGCATTCGTCGGTGATCATCAAGGCCATAAGAACATCCGCAGTGGGTCCACATCTAAAACCCGATTATCTCAGCTGGTTTCTATGTGGTGGCTTGCGCACTCAAACCTTGAGCAGCGCCGGCCGATACACAGGTTGAGGTGGCATCCCAGTCAGGTGGGCTGTATCAGCCCAGGTTTGAATGTGCAAAGTCGCGGCGCGCCACCCCACTTGGTTCCAGCCTGCGTTGGGAATGTCGCACACACGTGGGCCATGCAAAGACAAGGCTTGGGCATGGCGCCAGACCATGTCGAGCACGCCGCCATGGGTCACCACCACCAAGTGCTCAGTGGGATATTGCGCTGCCAAACGCTGTAAGGCAGAGAGCACGCGGTCATGAAACACCCGGGTGCTCTCTGCACCCGTGACCGCATAGTCGGCATCAAAGTCGAGCCAGCGCTGCCATGCCTCGGGTTGCTGCAACTTGATCTCAGGCACGCGCAGTCCTTCAAAGCTGCCAAAACACTGCTCTCGCAAACCGGTCTCCAGCAAACACTCGCAGCCTAAGGTCTGTGCCACGGGTTGCGCGGTTTGTTGGGCGCGTAGCAAATCGCTGCTGATCACGCGCGTTGGCAGCTGGCCCTGCGCGGCCCATGTTGCAACCGACTGTTGCACACGCGCTTGCAGGCGTTGGGCTTGGGCCAAGCCGATGGCATTGAGTGGCACGTCCACTTGACCTTGGAAGCGCAGCTCTTTGTTCCAGTCGGTCTCGCCATGGCGAATCAGTAAAAAATCGGTCATTCCTCTGATCGCAGCATCATGCCGCCGCCGCTTTTTTGGCCATCAAACGCGCATAGACCGCGGGAGATACCAACTCACGCCCATCCCCCTCACCACCGAGTTGCGAAATCTCACGCACAAAGGTGCTCGAGATGAATTGGTAGGGCGCACTCGGCGTGAGAAAGACCGTTTCCACATCGGGCATGAGTTGACGGTTCATGCCAGCGAGTTGAAACTCGTAATCAAAGTCGGTCACAGCGCGTACGCCACGCACCATCACCTGGGCCTGATGGGTTCGCACAAAGTCACGCACCAAACCGCTGAAGGGCTCTACCGTCACTTGTGGGTAAGCCGCCATGACTTCGCGCGCCATGGCCATGCGCTCGTCCAAATTGAACAAGGTTTTTTTGTGATGTCCCGCAGCAACAGCCAAGATCACGCGGTCAAACAACCGTGTGGCGCGCACCAAGAGGTCTTCGTGGCCCAAGGTGATGGGGTCAAAGGTGCCGGGATACACGGCAATCACGGGCATGTTGGCCATGGACGCTCCTACAGATTCAAGGTTGAGAGGGATTATGCAATTCGCTGCAACAGGTGCGCGTGCACCGCCCCTGCTTTGAGATGGCGGTAGACAGTCAAGCCCAAGACAGCCAAGGCATCTGCTCCCCAAAGTTGCGGCGCCTCCAGGTACACAAAGCCATCGGCTTTGACAGCTTGGGCTGCCGCTTTCAGCGCAGCATCAAACAGATCGCTGTCAAAGGGCGGATCGATGAACACCACATCCACACTGGCAGACGGCAACTGCTTGAGGCAGGCCACCCCATCGCCACGCTGCACCTGCACAGCGGTGGCCTTCAAACGGGCAACTTGCGCGCTGAGTTGCGCCACCAAGCCTGCATCGCTCTCAATCAGTTGCACATGGGCCGCAGCGCGAGAAGCGGCCTCCAGACCCAAGGCACCGGTGCCCGCAAACGCATCCACACAGCGCCAGCCCGCCAAGGACTGGCCCAACCAATTGAACAAGGTTTCGCGCACGCGGTCAGGGGTGGGACGCAGACCGGGTTTCAAGGCCACAGGCAATTGGGTACGACGCCATTGCCCCCCAATGATGCGGACAAAACCGGCGCCTTTGGGCAATTTGGAAATGGATGGGGTGGGTTTCATAGAATGGCTTGATTCTAGAAACCCTCGCCCATGTTTAGCTTTTTCAAGAAAAAAATCAGTGCCCCCTCTTTGACCGACGCGCCTTTGGCAGCGGGCACAGAAACCGCCCCCACGGCGACACCGAACGCCTCACCTCAGCCCCGCCAAAGCTGGATGGCCCGTCTGGGCCAGGGTTTGCGTCGCACAGGGCAAAGTATCAGCACGGTGTTCACGGGCACCCAAATTGATGATGCGCTCTACGAGGAACTTGATACCGCACTGCTGATGGCCGATGCAGGGGTGCAGGCCACCGAGTATTTGCTGGCCGACTTGAAACAACGCGTCAAAGACAGCCGAACCACCGAGCCCTCGGAGGTCAAAGCGCTGCTGGCTGCGTCCCTTTCCGAACTGCTTCAACCGCTCGAAAAATCTTTGGTGATTGGTGCCTACAAACCCACCGTGATCATGGTGGCTGGCGTCAATGGCGCAGGCAAAACCACGTCGATTGGCAAACTCACCCGCCACCTCAGCGACAACGGGGCTTTGGTGCTGCTGGCAGCAGCAGACACCTTCCGCGCTGCAGCCAAAGAGCAACTCGGGGTGTGGGCAGACCGCAATCAGGTCGAGATCGTCAGTCAAGCTGGAGGAGACCCCGCCGCGGTGAGCTTTGACGCCGTCACAGCCGGCAAAGCGCGGGGCAAAGATGTGGTCTTGGTCGACACCGCGGGACGCTTGCCGACACAGCTGCACCTGATGCAAGAACTCAGCAAGATCAAACGTGTGGTGCAAAAAGCAGACGCCACGGCCCCCCATGAAGTGCTGTTGGTGATCGACGGCAACACGGGCCAAAACGCGTTGGCGCAAGTCAAAGCATTTGACGAAGCCTTGGGTCTGACGGGACTGATCGTCACCAAGCTGGACGGCACCGCCAAGGGCGGTGTGTTGGCAGCCATCGCCCTGTGGGGGCGAGCACGCGTTGCGTCAGGTGGCACGCAAGTGCCCGTGTATTTCGTGGGGGTGGGTGAAGCCGTGGAGGACTTAGAGACCTTCAAGGCGCAAGAATTCGCCGACGCTTTGCTGGGCTAGAACACGGCCAAAGCGCACCCACCTGGGTGTCCAACCTTGCTCACGCCAACTTGAGCAAAGACAAAGACTTGCCCATGAAGCTGAAGCGGTCCACACACACGCGATGACGCACGAATTGGTTGGGCCCTTGGCAAAACCCCACACTGAAGCTGTCTTGGGCTGGCCTCTGGTTGTCATCGCCATTCAAATAGGCCGTGAGCACGGGCAAGTCTTCTGGCGCAAAAGCCTCTGGCCATTGCTCGGTGGAATTCTGAATTTGAAAACATGTGGCGAGCTTGTACATCAAAGGCTCTAACTTGTAGTCGGATTCACCAAACTTGATCAGAATGATCTTGTCAAAGTCGGTCAACAGCTCTTCCAGAATGGCCCACGCCTCATTGGTTTTTTTGGCGTAAAAAATTCGGTCGTTTTCGCGGTGCAAAGAAATCTTATGCCGCGAGGCCATCACCTTCAACATCAACTCACGGGCATACACCGATCGACGCAAGGACTCCATGAAGGCAACTGCCACGCCAGTGACCACGGTGAAGTTGAGGGAGACGATCAAATCTTTGTGCGAGACCTGATCAAACGTGCCATACGGTGCAACAAAGAAGTAATTTCCTAAGCCAATGCTGACGAGGATGGCGAAAGCAGAAAATTTATAACCGTATAAATATTGAACCAACAAGCAAGCCACAATGAAAAAGTGAAATACTGCGTAGGGTTCAATGTAAGGGTGTAAGAGGTAGCGAACAGCAAACGCCAACAGCGTGATGCTGCAAGTGCCCGCAAATGCTTGCTCTTGCGTGAACCGGACCCAATTTCTTGAATTCTTAATTTCCATGACATCACCTCTGACCCGGACAAACGGCATTCACCTCGAAGCAGGGCCGCACTGCGTGTTGATGTTACATGGCCTGGGTGCGAGCTCGGTGGAGTTGTCGCGAATGGCCAAAGAGTTGCACCAACAGGGTTTGTCGGTGTATGTGCCCGACATCCAAGGCTACTGCTTTGGCACGCATGGCGAACCTTGGAACGATTGGGTCGCGCAAACCCAACAACATCTGTGGGACCTGCGTCAGTGCTACCAAAGCGTCAGTGTGGTCGGCGTGTCCATGGGCGCCACATTGGCCATGGCTTTGGCGCAAAGAGAAAGCGTGGATGCCTTGGTCTTGCTTTCGACAGCGCTGTCCTACGATGGCTGGGCCATGCCTTGGTACCGTTTTTTATTGAACTGGGCGCCCTGGCTGCCGTTTGCCAGCCGCTACACCTACGTCGAAGATGAACCCTACGGTGTGAAAAACGAAGAGATACGTGCCATGGTCAAACGTGCCATGAAGTCCAACCACATCTCAGAAAGCGGCTCTGAAATTTTGACCATGCACTACATCACCGAGGGCCGCAAGCTGATCAAAGACGCCGTCAAACGCATTTCTCGCATTGACGCGCCGGTGCT
>CANCUP010000116.1 GCA_947381325.1 Comamonadaceae bacterium | reverse complement strand
TTGGCCAACTGGATGATCCCCGGCAAGATGATCAAGGGCATGGGCGGTGCGATGGACCTGGTGGCGGGCGTCAAGCGCGTGATCATCTTGATGGAACACGTGGCCAAGAAAAAAGACGGCACCGAAGACCTGAAGATTTTGCCCAACTGCACCTTGCCTTTGACGGGCTTGGGCGTGGTGGACCGCATCATCACCGACTTGGCCATCATGGACGTGGTGCCCGAAGGCTTGAAGATTGTGGAGTTGGCCCCTGGCGTGACACGTGAGTTTGTGCAGAGCAAGACCGGCGTGCAGCTGATCTAAAGCTCATGCCCGCGCATGGCCTGTGTGCAGGCTGTGCCATGACAAACGCCCGACACAGTCGGGCGTTTTGCTTGAAGGGGCGTATTGAAGGGGGGCTAGCGGTCAGTCGGCCTTGATGTTGGCTGCTTTCACCACGGTGCCAAAACGCGCCAGGTCACGTTTGATCTCGTCGCCAAACTTGTCGGCGCTGCCGGGTGTGGCGGTGATGCCCATGCCATTCAAACGCTCGCGCACTTCGGGGTCTTGCAGCACGGCGTTGAGTTCAGCGTTGAGTTTGTCCACGATGGCCTTGGGCATTTTGGCGGGGCCCAGCAGACCGACCCAGGAGTTGATGTCGAAGTCGGGCACGCCGTTTTCGATGAAGGTGGGCACATCGGGCAAGGAGCTGGCCCGCTGCGCACTCGACACAGCCACCGCATGCAGCTTGCCTGATTTGACGTGTGGAATGGCACCGGCAATGGCGGTGTAGACCAAGGGGATGTTGCCGCCCAGCACATCGGTCATGGCTTGGCCGCCGCCTTTGTAAGGAATGTGAACCAGGTTGGCGCCGGTGCGCATCTTGAGCAACTCGCCCGCGATGTGGGGTGTGCCGCCTGTGCCCGAGGTGCCGTACGACAAGCCACCGGGCTGGCTCTTGGACAAGGCGATGACCTCTTTGAGGGTCTTGGCTTGAAAGCCCGGGTGTGACACCAAGATGAGCACGGCGTCGCCAATTTTTCCGATGGGGGTCAAGTCTTTCACGGTGTCAAAGTTCACTTTGGCAAACACATGCGGGTTGATGACCAGGGTGCCATCAAAGCCCAGCAGCAGCGTGTAGCCATCGGGCTCTGCTGCTGTGACCATTTGCGTGCCAATGTTGCCCGAGGCGCCGGGTTTGTTGTCGACCACCACCTGTTGGCCCAGACGTTTGGAGAGTTGCTCTGCAATCAGCCGACCGCTGGTGTCGGTCACGCCACCCGGCGTGAACGGCACGATCAAACGTATCGGCTTGCTGGGGTAGTTGGCTTGCGCGTGGCCGGGGTTGGCGAAGAGGCCAAGACACGCGGCCGTGAGTGCCAGTAGCGCGAGGCGTGCTTGGCGGTGGGTGAGCTTCAAGGGTGAGGGTTGAGCGATGTGTGGCATGGGGGTTTCTTTAGGCTTGGGGTCAAGATCAGGGTGTTTCGGGGTATTTTTTTTCAAACGCCCAGACTTCTTCAAAGCCCATCAAGCGCGTGAGTTCGCCAAAGTCATACAGGGGCGTGTTGCCACCCGCAGAAGACCCGGTGTGTCGAATGTGTTGGTACACGCTGGTCATGGCCTGTACGGCTGCGAGCATGGCGCTGACCGGAAAGATCGCCAGTTTGTAGCCCAGTTGTTCCAGATCGGCTTGGCTCAACACAGGGGTGCGCCCACGCTCCACCATGTTGGCCACCAGCGGCAGCTCAAAGTGTTGGCCAATGCGGCGCATTTCTTCCTCAGACTCGGGCGACTCGACAAACAGCACATCTGCGCCAGCCAAGGCATAGGCCTCAGCGCGACGCAGGGCTTCGTCCAATCCCAGCGAGGTGCGGGCGTCGGTGCGGGCGATGATCAAGAAGTCTTTGGACTGGCGACTGTCCACAGCCACCTGAATTTTGCGCACCATGTCTTGGGTGGCAATCACACGCCGCCCTGGGGTGTGGCCGCATTTCTTGGGGAACTCTTGGTCTTCCAGCTGAATCGCCGCAGCGCCTGCGCGTTCATAGCCTTGCACCGTGTGTTGGATGTTGAGCAAGCCGCCGTAGCCGGTGTCGCCATCGGCGATCAGCGGTGTGCGGGCCATACCGGCCATGGCTTGCACACGGTTGAGCATGTCTGAATACGTGGCCAGGCCTGCGTCAGGCAGGCCCAGGTGCGAAGCCACCGTGCCAAAGCCCGTCATGTAGAGCGCGTCAAAGCCCATGGCGTCGGCCAAGCGCAAAGACACCATGTCAAACACGCCGGGTGCGACCACCAAGCCGGGTTGTTGCAATCGTTCGCGCAGGGAAAGGGGCGGGGTGTGGGAGTCAGGTGCGTTCATCTGACGATGATTGCACAAAGAAACAAACCCCTGCGTGCTGGGTTCACTGAGGGTCTGGGCTGTGGCTCGGAATTTGGAGCGGGTGATGGGAATCGAACCCACGCTATTTGCTTGGGAAGCAAAAGTTCTACCATTGAACTACACCCGCATGCCTTGGATTCTAGCGGGCTGCCCCGTGGTCAAGAGCCGTCGGCCATCTCGGCCGTTTGGCGGCAAATCCGCTCTGCCACGGTTTTGGGCGATGCGCTGGTCATGACTGTGCCTTTTCCGACAGGTCCCTCGAAGTCGTAAAACGACTTGGTGTACCCATCGATGTTCTTTTCATACGAAAAAATTCGATAAGGCTCTCCATTCATGCAGCGGCCAGCAAAAATGAACTCGATGTCGTTGTTCCCGGGTTGCGCTTGGGTGAGTTTGGCCTTGCTCTGTCCGGCATAGGCTTGTGAAATGGATGGCGTGCACAAGTGCAAAACTGCAATCAATAATCCGGCGAATAACAGTTTGTTTTCTTGATTCATTTAAAAATACCCTCTCCGGTCAATTGGAGAGAAGCTTAATTTTTGAATATGAATCAAACAATAATCAATGTGTTCTAGTGATTTGGAACTAGAGCAGATCGAGGACTTGTAAGGAATTGATTAGATATTTTATTGAGAAGTAAATTCTTTTGTAGGATAAACTGAACTTAAGTTCAGTTGCGGCAATTTGTGCAAGTAGTAGCATGGTTTGATGGATATGATGCCCTCTAATTCGCTGCTGATCATTGACGACCACCCCGTCTACCGTGAGGCGCTCACCGATAGGCTCAGTCGAGAGTTTAGTACTTTAGGTGTCGAAGTTTGCGCTGCGGCAAATGCCAACGAAGGACTGGAGTTATTGGACAAATCCGATAAGAATTGGGTGGTTCTGCTGGATATTCTGATGCCGGGTCTCAGCGGTCTGGCTGGTATCAAGGTATTTAAAAAGAAAACCAATGCGATTCACGTCGTGGCAATTTCTGGCTTAGACCTTCAAGCATGGGAGCCACGCGCCGTTGCGGCTGGCGCCACCATTTTTTTATCTAAAAACAGTACATCGGATTTCATCATTGGCAAATTAAAACCATTGCTTGAATCCGGCGGTGGTTATGTTGTTCAGCATGTGACCAACGACAACAAAGAATTTAGGCTGACGCAGCGACAGTTGGAGGTTCTTCATTTAATTTCTCTGGGCCATCCCAATAAAATTATTGCCGACTATTTAGAAATCAAAGAGCAAACTGTCAAAATCCATATCAACCAAATTTTCAAAGAGTTGAGAGTTTTCAACCGCACCCAAGCGGTGTTGAAGGCGCAGCAGCATCAATTGCTTGGATCAGCAAAAATTTAATCCTTCTAGTAATTCTGGGCGTGGATGACGAAATCTAAAATCACTCAACAAGACTCCGAGTTAATTGCTGATCCTCATTTGCTCGATCAGGTGGCCGAAGAAAAGCTGGCCTATATGCACAAATTTGCCAAGTCGAGCACTGTGGCAACCATTCTTGCCCCAATCTTGTGTGTGCCGCTTTACATCGATGAAACAGAGTCACTGTATTTCAATGCATGGTTTATCTTGATGGCCGTGGCTGTCGCGGTGCGTATATTTTTAGTCCAAACCATGGATTTACGCGGTGACAAACAACGTAATTTCAAAATACTCAATTGGGCAATTGGCATCGTCACCTTGATGTGGGGCATGGGTTGGTTGATTCTTGTGCCGGCGATGGACCCGGTCAATTATTTGATTTACCAAATCATTTCTCTGACGGTGCTTTTTGTGGGCATGGTGGGTTATTGTGTTCACTGGCGAACGTTTTTCAGTTTTGTTTTGCCGCTCAAAATTCCTGAAGTCTTTTTCACCATCATTTACTACAAGATCATTGTTTGGCCCATCGCTTTGGGCTCGCTGGTGGCTTTTTATTTGGCTTTGAAGATGGGGTATTTGTTTTCTCAATCTTGGGAGAAATCAATATCTTTGAGGTTCAGAAACGAAACCCTTTTCAACGACCTCGTTGTTGAAAAAGATGCCTCGGTAGCCGCCAATGTGGCCAAATCTGACTTCATTGCCACGGCCAGTCACGATTTGCGGCAACCCATGCAGGCCATCAATATTTTCATTGAAATGATTCACCCCGATCACCTCAAAGAAAAAGAAGCAGCCATATTCAAGAAAATGCGCGCCAGCATTGGTGTGTTGAACCATATGTTCAACACACTTTTAGACATCAGTAAATTGGACGCGAATTTTGATTATGTTGAAAATTACTTCGAGTTAGAAACGCTTGTGCGGGATGTCCAAATTTCATTTGGACAGCTCGCCGAAGACAAAGGCTTGCAGCTGCATTTTGAGTATCAAAATTGCATTCTGTTGGGTGACGCCGGCTTGATGGCCCAAGTGTTGCGAAACCTGCTTTCAAATTCGATTCAATACACCAGCGCGGGACGAGTGATGGTGAAGTTTTGGCAGGAAGATCACACACTGGTGTTTGCTGTGGAAGACACGGGGTGCGGTATTCCCAGCGAAGATTTGCCTTTTGTGTACAAAGAGTTTTTCAGATCGGAGCACTCAAGATCACATTACGATGGCCTTGGACTCGGTTTGACCATCGTCAGTCGCGTGGTGGACAGAATCGGTGGGGCGATTTCGGTGGCTTCGTGTGTGAATCAAGGCACAACGTTCACCATCCACACCAATTTCCGGGTCACAGAAGAAAAAGCGATGGGTGAGACAGTCTCTGCCAAGTTGCCGATGCCGCTGGGCGGTGATAGGGCGTCACATGCGTCGGCTTTGGTGCCGTTGGATGTCAAACATTTGGGATTGATTGAAAATGACAGAGCGCTTCTCGATGCCTACATGCAATATTTCACCGCGGCAGGTTATTGCGTTCATTTGATTCCCTATACAGAAGCTGAATTCAATGCGGTGCTATTGGATTTGCCGAAATTAGATTTCATTTTGAGTGATTACCGCTTGGGACATAAGGATGGCGCTTATTTCATCAAACGGCTGCGCGAAGAGTTCAATGACAACATACCCGCCTGCATATTGACTGCGGATACATCGCCCAATAATTTGAGCAAATTCAAAGAATTGGACATTGAGGTTTTGTACAAACCGATTGATGTCGCCTCCATCGGTCAGTTTGTGGCTGACCATATCGGGTAAGTCGCGCGCCGGATGACAAGCTGCACGGCTGCCGGGCCGCAGGGCTTAGACGCTTTGGAGCTCTGTTTGGCTGAGCAACCAATCGCGAAAGGCGCACACTTTGTGCAGCTTGTGTTCGATGCTGCGGTAAGACAAAAAGTGTGTTTCTTGCAGGATAGGTTCAAACTCATCCGCGCCAACCACCACCAAGTCACCCCGGGTGATTTCTCGCTCGGCCAAGCGGGTGCTCTCCAGCGCCACACCCATGCCATCTGCGGCGGCGGAGATGGACATCGCAGCCCGGTCAAACGAAGGGCGGGGTCGGGTGGGCAGGGGCAGCCTATTGAGCGCAAACCAATTGGGCCATTTGACGCGGTTGAGCTGCGATTCGATCAGCACCAACCCAGGCATTTGCACGCGCGCTGTTTGTGTGGGCGACAGCAAGCTGGGGGCGCACATGGGCACAATTTTTTCTTGACCCAAGGCTTGCGTCACCACGCTTTTGCGCGGGGGTGGCTCGTTGTAAGAAATCACCACATCGAGTTCTTTGGTGCGTGTCAGATCAATCTGTTCTGCGCCAGACGTGAGCCGAATGGTGATGTCTGGGTAAGCCTTGACGAATTCAGGCAGTCGAGGCCCCAGCCATTTCACGGCAAAACTGGCGGCGCAGTAGATGGCCAAGATCTGCTCTTGGGGGGCTAGGCGCACCTCGTCGCAGGCGGTTTCGATGGATTCAAAGACCTGGCTCAGGCTTTCTTGCAATCTGCGTCCTTCGCTGGTGAGCTCCACCCGGCGGTTTTGCCGCACAAAGAGCTTGCGACCAAAGTAGCTCTCGAGCTCGCGGATTTGATGGCTCACCGCCGAGGGGGTGATGCACAGCTCGTCGCTGGCCATGCTGAAGCTCTCGGTGCGAGCGGCAGCCTCAAAGGCATGCAGCAGAGAAAATTTGGGGATACGGCGCATGGCCTGATTTTAGATGAGCTGTGCTCATGTTTTATTGAGAAATCATCGCTTGTCAATCATGCATTGAGGCGTCACCATTCGCAGCTTCTTTCTGCCGCCCTAAGGAAAACCATGTCTGCTGTGCTTGATGATCAAAAACAAACCTCTTACACGTCTGCGCCATTGAGTTTGGGTGACCAGCGTGTGTCGATTTACCAGCCCGAGCAAGACGGTTTGATCTTTCCGCAGCTGCCTGAATTCAAAAGCCACGCCCAAGCGCGCCAACACGGCAAAGAGCGCTTGGTGGCCGCTTGCCGCGCCTTTGCCTTGGAGGGTTTTGATTACGGGTTTGCCGGTCACTTGACCTTCCGCGACCCAGAGCGGCCCCACCTGTATTGGACCAACCCGATGGCGGTGCACTTCAGCCAGGTGAAGGTGTCCAACCTGATCTTGGCCGACCACAACGGCCAGGTGGTGGAGGGCCAACACGCCATCAACCGCGCAGGCTTTGTGTTGCACGCAGCGGTGCACGAAGCGCACCCTGAGATCGTGGCCATGTGCCACGCCCACACGGTGTACGGCACGGCGTTTGCTTCACTGGGTCGTCCTCTGGAGCCTATTTCTCAAGATGCAGCCGCCTTCTTTGAAGACCATGTGGTGATCAGCGAAGAGGCCGGCCAAGTGGCGGTGGAAGTCAAAGGCGGCCACAAAGTGGCCAACGCCTTCAAGGGCGTGAAAGCCGCCATCCATCAAAACCACGGTTTGTTGACTGCCAGCCGCCACAGCATTGAGGCGGCGGCGTTTTGGTTCATTGCCTTGGAGCGTTGCTGCAAGCAGCAAATGGCGGTGGAAGCCACGGGCATCAAGCCGCGCCTGGTGTCTCCCGAGCGATCACGCTACAGCCGCGAACACGTGGGCAGCGAATACATTGGTTGGCTGCATTTCCAGCCGATCTGGGAACACCTGTTGGCCACCCAACCCGACATGCTCAAGTGAGTCACGAGACAGAAAGAGGCCTGATATGAAAAAAGAAGAGCAAATGGACAAAGTCAAGAGCGCCAGCGCTGCTCCGGCTACGGTGAAAAAACTCATCCCTTACGGCGGCTACTACGCCAAGCAAACACTGGCGCACGACCCCGAACTGACCGAGACCGGTCCAGGCACACCTGCGGGCGAGTATTTCCGCCGCTTTTGGCACCCGGTCTGCATGTCGATGGAGCTGACCGACACGCCACGCTTCTTGAAAATTTTGAACGAAGAGCTGGTGGCTTTCCGCGACAAGAGTGGCCGAGTGGGCGTGTTGCATGCGCATTGCGTGCACCGTGGTGCGTCGCTGGAGTACGGCGCGATTCAAGAGCGCGGCATCATGTGCTGCTACCACGGCATGGTGTTTGACGTGGACGGCACCTGTTTGCATGTGCCGTATCCCAAGGGTGAAGAGAAAGAAGCCGAACGTTTTGCGTGCACCATCCGCCAAGGGGCTTACAAGGCCTTGGAGCGCAATGGCTTGGTGTTTGCCTACATGGGCCCGCCCGAAGAGGAGCCGCCATTCCCCGAGTGGGAGTCTGATTTCACCGTCGCTCCCGGCGACGAGTTGGTGCCCTACAGCAACTTCCAGCATTGCAACTGGTTGCAAGTGCAAGACAACGCCGCCGACAACTACCACACAGCAGCGCTGCATGCGGCGTCGAGCGTGGTGGGTGGGCACTTTCAGGGCACCACATTCAACGAAGTGGGCGCGGCCTCGATGGAGGTGGCCCCCGACATGTTGTTTGTGCCCATTCACGAAGGCCGTGGCTTGGCTTGCGCCGGTGCGCGCCGCTCGGACGACCAGCACATGTTTGTGCGGGTGCAACACCAGGTGTTGCCTAACCTGAGCCTGCATGCCTACACCTCCGAAGATGGTTTGAAGAAAAAGCTCTTCAGCCGCTTCAACATCGTGCGCTGGACGGT
>CANCUP010000115.1 GCA_947381325.1 Comamonadaceae bacterium | reverse complement strand
GATTTGATCGACAACGGCATCGACGTGGCGGTGCGCACGCGTGAGATGGAGCCCGACAGCAACATCACCATCCGCCGCTTGGCCACCACACGGCGCATTTTGGTGGCCTCGCCCAAATACCTCACGCGCATGGGCACGCCCCAGCACCCCAGCGATTTGTCAGCCCACCAACTGCTGGTGTACTTGCATGCCAACAACCCCAATGAATTGCGTTTCACCCAAGGCGACGCGGTGGTGGTGGTGCCGGCGCTGGGCTTGCTCGAATCCAACGACGGCCAAATCTTGCGCGCTGCAGCGCTCGAGGGCACGGGCATCTTGGTGCAACCCACCTACATCGTGTTCGAAGACATCGTGGCCGGGCGCTTGGTGCCCATCCTGGACGACTGGGACTTGCCACGCCTGCACATCAACCTGGCCTACCCCAGCCGCAAGCACTTGTCCGCCAAGGTGCGCAGCTTCATCGACTTCATGGTGGAAGAGTTTGAGCGCCACGAGTACGAGCGCAAGTGGACGGGACACCAGGGGTTTTGACAACCCGCTCTGGATCGTTACGGTTGGGGGGTGGCGGCGAACTGCTTGAGGCGCTGCCCCTCAGCTTGCGCCTCGGCCAGTAGCTGGTGCCAATCGTCGGGCGGATGGCCACTCGCCAGCATCTTGGCGAAAACCTTGTAAGCGTCGTCGTTGTGCGCATAGGCGCGCTTGGTGTTTTCGTCATTGACCCAGGCCAAAACGATCACTTGGCTGGCTGCGTGGTAGCGAAAAAACAAGCGGTACTGCTGAAAGAACTTGGCCCGGAACCAATGCTTGTGGTCGGGGCCCAGGGTATCGCCTTGTCTGTACTCTGGCCGGGAAGGATCTTGCGGGATGACGTCAAAGGCCAATTTGGTGATGGCCGCCAGGCGCTTGGTGGCGTTCTTGTTCACATATCCCGTCGGGTCTTTTCGCTGGAGGCCCTCGACCTGCTGCGCCAGCGCCTCAAGCTGCGCCAGAAACAGCGGGTGGGCAAAGAGGGTCCATCCATGCACCCACAAAGGCACAGGCTTGCCCGCCGTCATTCATCGTCTGCCAACAGGTCCGCATCCAGATCAATGGCCACTTCCCCAACGAGCGACTGCAGCCGTTGAATAAATTCAGCATCCACAGATTGCAAGCGTTCAGGGTGTTGGGCCATGTCGCGGGCCAAAAAGCCTAAGAACTGTCCGAGCACGGGGTCTTCACCGCGTAAAGGATCAACCCGGGTCAAGACCACCTCGCCGCTGGGGCGCACAGAATAGTGAATCTTGTCGCGCTTGCCCAAGCGCAGGGCTCGACGCACCGTCTCAGGCACGGTCGTCTGGTAACGATCGGTCAAGGTGGACTCGACTTCAAAGGTGGCGGACATAGAGAGCTCCCAGTGAAAGAAGTGACTGCTGTCGCGCATGGTAATTCAGTTGCATTACCAAGTCAATGCAAGCAAACAAGTCACTGCATACATCCCGGTTCAAATGCGCGACGACAAGTCACTTCAGGCCCCCTGCTTCAAGCTGCACATGCTCGAAGGGAAATTGAATAACTCTGCTCACTCCGGCTGAATGCCCGCCGCTTTGATCAAGGGCACCCATCGGTCGAGGTCGCGCCGCAACACCGCTTTGGCTTCGTCGCCCACCAGCGCCAGGGGTTTGCCGCCGGCCTTTTCCAAGCGATCCATCACTTCGGGCGAGGTGATGACCTTGCGCAGCTCGGTGCGCAAGCGGTTGAGTTCAGCCGCAGGGGTGCGCGCGGGCGCAAAGTAGCCAAACCATGACTCCAGCTCCAGGGGCGCCACACCGGTCTCGCGCAGGGTGGGCACCGTGGGATGCATGGGGGAACGGGTGGCACCCGACACCGCCAAGGCCTTGAGGCTGCCCGCATCCACGTGCGTGCGTGCCGTGGGAGACAGATCAAAAAACACATCCACGCGTCCGCCGATCAAGTCGGTGTAGGCGGGCTGTGCCCCGCGGTACGGCACGTGGGTGAGCTGCACGCCGGCCAAATGCCACAAGGCAGCGGCCAAGATGTGCTGGCCAGACCCATTGCCCGCCGAGGCGTAGCTCACTTTGTTGGGGTTGGCTTTGGCATAAGCCACCAGTTCGGCCAAGTTGCCAAACGGCAAGTCTTTGCGCGCCACCAAGGTGTAGCTGTAGGACACGGCCAAACCAATCGGCTCGAAGTCTTTCACCGGGTCGTAGCTCAGGTTTTTGTACAAGCCCGCATTGAGCACCAGGTTGGACACCGAACCCATCAACAAGGTGTAACCATCGGCCGGCGCTTTGGCCGCCAAATCGGTGCCCACCAAGGTGCCCGAACCCGTGCGGTTTTCCACCACCACGCCGGGCTTGAACACTTGGCCCAGTTTGTCGGCCAACACGCGGGCCACAAAGTCGAAACCGCCGCCCGGGGGCTGCGGCACGATGACGCGGATGGCGCGGTTGGGGTAAGCGTCTTGGGCCAAGACGCGCAAGGGCAAAGCCCCCGCCAGCATGGCGCCCAAGAGTTTCAGGTGGGTACGACGTGGGCTCTGCATCTTCAACGCTCCAGCGGTTTGCCAGCCAACCAGTTGGCACCCCGACGGTACAGGTCTTGCACGCCCTCGCCTTTGAGCATGGGCATGTCCATCTTCACGGTGTAGCCAATGCGGGTTTGGATGTAGGCCAGGTGGCGGTAGCCCTCTGGGAAGTTGGCCAAGGCGGCTTGGTCCAACTGCAAGGTGGCCGCAGAGTCCACCGGGTCGACACGGTCTTTTTCATAAATGGGTTGGCGGTGCACCAAGCCCCACTGGCCGTTGCGCTCTTCAAAAAAGTCATAAAAGCGCCCGGTGCAGACCACGTCGCACAACACGCCTTCGATCAGGCCGCGTTGTGAGATGGTCATCTTGGTTTGCGCAATGGCGCGGGTACCTTGCACGTCTATGGAAGAACCGCCCAAGAAGTGCAGGATGCTCACGCCCTTGTTCCAGCCTTCGATGGTGACGCGGATGAACTCTTCAAATGGGCCCTGAAACCAGGTGGCCATCATCACGCCATCGTCGTGCCACACCGTGCGAAAACGGTCCCACAAACCGGCGTCGCGCCAGACGGCCCAGTTTTCTACCAACTGGCGAATTCGAAGTTGTTGTTCCATCTCATGTGTCATAGCCTGTCCTTCAAGTTGAATGGCGCAGACTCTAGAAGCAGTCCTGCCCAGCGTCAACGCCTGAGCTGAAAATTAGTTTTGCGCTGGCTGCAAAAGAAACACCGTCCAATCGGTGACAGCCCCCGTGTGGATCCTCGGTTCAACTTGCGTTTTTCAAAGACAAGCCCATGCCCCCTTTGCACACTCCCTTGACTCACCCCATGTCTGTTGTTCGCCGCGCCCTGCTGGCCTTGGCTGGCAGCGTGTGCCTCGGCTTGAGCGCACAGGCCGACACCTTCCCCAGCAAAGCCCTCACCATCGTGGTGCCCTTCCCGGCGGGCGGCCCGACCGACGCCAATGCCCGCCTGATTGGCAAAGAGCTGTCCCAAGTGCTGGGTCAACCGGTGGTGATCGACAACCGCGCGGGTGCGGGCGGCACCGTGGGCTCCACCTGGGTGGCCCGCGCCCCGGCCGACGGCTACACCTTGCTGTGGGGCGGCACCAGCAGCTTGGTGGTCGCGCCAGCCCTCTACCCCAGCCTGAACTACGACCCCATCAAATCGTTCCAACCCATTGGCATGGTGGTGCGCGGGCCGATGATGTTGGCCGGACGTGCCAGCTTGCCCGCCAAAACCCTGCCCGAACTGCTGGCCTACGCCAAGGCCAACCGCCTGACCTATGCCACGGCGGGCACCGGCTCGATTGGCCATTTGGCCGGTGAGCTGTTCCAAGAAATGACGGGCGTGCCCCTGATCCACGTGCCCTACCGCGGCGGCGCCCCAGCCTTGAACGACTTGCTGGGTGGCCAAGTCGATTTGATTTTCGAAACCGCGCAATTCATGACGCCGCAAATCAAAGCCGGCAAGGTCAACACCTACGCCGTGGCCGGCACCAAACGCTACCCCGGTTTGCCCGACATTCCCACCATGAGCGAGCTGATGGGCAAAGCTTCTTGGGAAGCCTATTCATGGTTTGGTTTGGTCGCCCCTGCCAACACCCCGGCGGCCGTCACCGCCGTGCTGGAAAAAGCCTTGCTCAAGGTGGTGACCGAACCCAACACCCGTGCACAAATCGTGGCCGGGGGCTTGGAGCCGGTCAATTCGAGTGCCGAGTTTTTAGCGCAAGCGATCGAGCAAGACCTGAACAAGTGGCGCACCACCGTCACCCGTCGCAACATCAAACCCGAGTAAGGCCCACATGCGTATCCTGATTGCAGGCGCCGGCATTGGCGGCTTGATGGCGGCTTTGGCCCTGGCCCAAAAAGGCTTTGACGTCGGGGTCTATGAGCAAGCCGCCCAACTGGGCGAAGTCGGCGCCGGGGTTCAGATGAGCGCCAATGGCTCTCGCCTTTTTTACGAACTCGGCATTGGTGACGAACTCAGCGCCGTGGCCTGCCACCCCACCGGCAAAGAAATCCGTCTGTGGAGCTCGGGCCAAACCTGGCAACTGTTTGACCTGGGCGCCGAGTCGATCGCGCGCTACGGCCACCCCTACCTGATGCTGCACCGCGCCGACATGCACCGCGTGTTGGTCGACGCCCTGAACACGCTGCGTCCAGGCTGCGTGCACCTGAACCACAAAGTCAACAACATCCAGCAAGAGGGCCAGAGCGTGACCCTGCACTTTGAGCACGGCGCGTCGGCCGAGGGCGATGTGTTGATCGGCGCCGACGGCGTGCACTCGGTGGTGCGTCGCTGTTTGTTTGGCGCCGACCAACCGGTGTTCACGGGCTGCATGGCTTGGCGTGGTTTGATTCCTGCCGAACAGCTGTCGGCCCACTTGCAACGCCCGGTTGGCATCAATTGGGTGGGCCCGGGTCGCCATGTGGTGCATTACCCCGTGCGCCGAGGTGAGTTGGTCAACTTTGTCGGCATTGTCGAGCGCAACGACTGGCAAGAAGAGTCGTGGAACCAACGCGGCACCCAAGCCGAATGCGCCCAAGACTTTGCCGGCTGGCACAGCGATGTGCAAGAAATGATTGCCCACATCGAGACCCCGTACAAATGGGCCTTGATGGGTCGCCCGCCCCTGCCCACCTGGCAGCAAGGCCGCATCAGCTTGCTGGGCGACGCCTGCCACCCCACGCTGCCCTTCTTGGCTCAGGGCGCCATGATGGCCTTGGAAGATGCCATTGTGTTGGCGCGCTGCTTGGAGCGCTATGCCGACTCCCCTGAGACCGCGCTTGCGCGTTACGAGGCCGTGCGATTGGACCGCACCACCAAGATCGTGGTGGGCTCGACAGAAAATGCCAAACGCTTCCACAACCCGCTGCTGCGCGATGCCGCCGGTGCTCAGACCTACGTGAGCAACGAATGGACCACCGACAAAATCAACGCGCGCTACACCTGGCTGTTTGAATACAACGCCGCCACGGTGTCGATTGACCCGGTATGAGTTTTTGACGACAACAACAGGAGACCACCATGCAGACCTTCACTTTCAAACGCATTGCCACCGCCGCTGCGGCCCTGAGCTTGGCCGCTTGCGCCAACCTGGGCATGCACGACAAGAGCTGGACCACCTTGTATGACAAAGACAGCAACCTCAATGGCTACACCGTGGTGGGCGACGCCAACTGGCGCATTCAAGACGGCCTGCTGCAAGCCGACCTGATTCAAAAGGTGGGCCCCAGCTACCTGGTGACCAAACAAAGCTTCACCGACCAAGAAATTTACGCCGAGTTCTGGGTAGATTCACAGACCAACAGCGGCATCTTCATCCGCTGCCAAGACCCGAAAAAAATTGGCGCCGACAGCTGCTACGAAATCAACATCTGGGACACCCGTCCTGACCCGTCTTATGGCACCGGCGCAATTGTGGATGTGGCCAAGGTCTCGCCCATGCCCAAAGCCGGCGGTCAGTGGAACACGTTGGAGATCACCGCCAAGGGCAACCGCCTGACCGTCAAACTCAATGGTGTGGTCACAGCCGACGCCACCGACAGCAAGCTCGCCAAAGGCAACCTGGCCTTGCAATACGGCAGCGGCATTGTGAAATTTCGCAAAGTGCTGACGCGCCCGATCTGAGTGCGACCGAGCGGTGCAGCGGCTCACCGCAGGGCCGCTTGCACCGGGCTCGGGCTTGTGTTTGCGCCTTACACCGCGCAGTATTGGTTTTGAATCGCTTCGTCGGCCAACAAGTCCTGGGCGTTGCCCTCGTGCACGATCAGGCCTTGGTCCAAGATGTAGGCGCGGTCGGACACCGACAGCGCACGCGCCACGTTTTGCTCCACCAACAAAATGGTGATGCCTTGCGCCTTCATGCGTGCAAAGAGCTCAAACATCTCGTCCACCAGCACCGGCATGATGCCTTCGGAGGGCTCGTCCAACAAAATCATCCGCGGCTCGGCCATCATGGCGCGGGCAATGGCCAACATCTGCTGCTCGCCCCCTGACATCGACGTGGCCTCTTGCGACAAACGTTCTTTCAAACGCGGAAAGGTTTCGGCTATCACCTCGATGCGGGCATCGATGTCCACCTTGCGGCGGCTCGCCAACAGCCCCAGCTGCAAGTTCTCGCGCACCGTGAGTGAAGGCACGATGCGACGGTCTTCGGGCACATAGGCCAAGCCTTCGTGAAAGCGCGCGTGGGCGGCTTGTGTCAGCAAGTCTTGGCCTGCAAACACGGCACTGCCTGTGCATTTCGTGACCAGCCCCATCAGCGTGCGCAAGGTGGTGGTTTTGCCCGCGCCGTTGCGCCCCATCAGCGTGACGATCTCGCCGGCATTGACATGAAACGACACGTCTTGCACCACATGGCTGCGGTCATACCACGCGTTCAAACCGCGAACGTCCAACAAAGGTGTGTGTGTTGTCATCATCAACCCTGACCTAAATAAACACGACGCACTTCGTCGTTGTTGCGAATGTCCTCGGGTGTGCCCTGGGCCAAAAATTCGCCGTGGTGCAACACGATCAAACGCTCGCAAATGCCCATCACCAACTTCATCTTGTGTTCCACCAAGATGACGGTGCGTTCCTCGGCCAGTTGAACAATCAAGTCCATCATGGCGGCGGTCTCTTGGGGCGACATGCCGGCCGTGGGCTCGTCCATCAGCAGCAGCTTGGGCGAGGCGGCCAGCGCCATGGCAATTTCCAGCGAGCGCTGTTGGCCGTGGGCCAAGTCGGCCACGGTTTTGTCGCGCAGCTGAATCAAGCCCACGCGTTCGAGCAAAGCATCGGCCTCGTCAATCGCTTCGCGCAACTGGTGGCGCGGCGTGAAGATGTCAAAGCGGCTGTAGCGCATTTGCGCGGCCACCCGCACGTTTTCGTGCACGCTGAGTTGCTTGAACACATTGGTGATTTGAAAGCTCTTGGCAATGCCGCGTCGGGCGTATTCATGCGGCGCCAGGCCGGTGATGTTGTGGCCCTCAAAGAAGATCTCACCGGTGGTCGGCGTCAGGGCACCACTGAGCACATTGAAGAAGGTGCTCTTGCCCGCACCGTTGGGGCCAATGATGGCCGTCAATTGGTTGGGAGCAAAAGTCACCGACACATCCGACAAGGCCTTGAAGTGGCCAAAGTGACGGCTGACATTGCGCACGTCCAAAAATGCAGGGGCCGTCATGCGTGCGCTCCCTTCAAAACACCGCGCTTGACCAGGGTGTGCATCCACGTGCCCCAAATGCCGCGCGGGAAAAACAGCACCAAGGCCATGAACAAGAGGCCCACCACCGCCATCCAATAGCGGGTGAGCGTGGTCACCACGTCTTCCAGATACAAGAACACACCAGCGCCCACAAACGGGCCAAAGAAGGTGCCCATACCACCCAACAAGCACATCATCACCGCCTGGCCCGACTGCAAATAGTGCAGCGAATCCACCGGTACCACCGACAGGTGCAAGGCGCGCAAGGAGCCCGCCAATCCACAAATGCCGGCCGAGATGACAAACACCAGCAACTTGGCGCGGTCCACGTCGTAGCCGCAGGCGGCCGTGCGTTTTTCGTTTTCACGAATCGCCTCGATCACCGATCCAAAGGGCGAGGCCAACACCCGTGACACCAACCACAAAGCCAGCGCCACAAAGAACAGCAAGATGTAGTACTTGGACATGGGATTCAAAAAGTCCAGATGCACCGGCCCGATGTCAATGGCTTCGGGCTTGATGCCACGAAAACCGTTTTCTCCGCCGGTCCACTTCTCGGCCTTGTAAAACGTGTAGTAGACGATTTGGCCCAAGGCCAAGGTCACCATCGAGAAGTAAATGCCGCGCGTGCGGATGGCGATGTAGCCCATCACCAAGCCCACCAGCAGCGCCGCCAACACACCCACCACGATGGCGGGCAACCAATGCAGATTGAAGAACACCATCGAGATGCCGGTGAGGTAGCCCCCCACACCCAAGAAGGCCGCATGACCGAA
>CANCUP010000114.1 GCA_947381325.1 Comamonadaceae bacterium | reverse complement strand
GTGGACAGGCCTGCGCCCTTGGTGCTTGCTGGTGCCTGCGCCCCATGCTGCGCAGGCGATGGGTTGTGCTGTGGCGTTGATCTATGCCTTGTTCACCGGATGGGGACTGCCGGCTCAGCGAACGGTTTGGATGTTGCTGACAGCCACCTGGCTGCGTTGGCATGGCTTGCGTTGGCCCTGGCCCCATGTGTGGTTGCTGGTCTGTGGTGTGGTGGTGGCCTTGGACCCTTGGGCCATGTTGCAAGCCGGGTTCTGGCTGAGCTTTGTGGCTGTTGGGGTGTTGTTTGCGTCGGGGCGTCCGCCAGAAACTGGCGCACTCACGCTTGCGCACCGCGCTGGGATGCAACTCAGACAGATGGTGCGCGAGCAGTGGTTGATGAGCGTGTGCTTGGCGCCTCTGAGCTTGGTGTTGTTCCATCAAGTCTCGGTGATCGGCTTGTTGGCCAACTTGCTCGCGGTGCCTTGGGTGACTTTGTTGGTCACGCCCTTGTGTCTGTTGGGGTTGTTTTGGTCTGATGTGTGGTCATGGGCGCAGCTCGCATTGCATCTCTTGATGGTCTGCTTGAGTTGGATGGCGCAAGCGTCTTGGGCGCAATGGTCTGCGCCAGCTTCCCCCGCATGGGTGGGGACGTGTGCACTTTTGGGGGTGGCACTTTGGGCCCGCCGCATGCCAGGATGGTTGCGCTTGGCGGGTTGGGTGTTGGTTCTGCCCTTGCTGACTTGGCAGACACCGAGGCCGCCCCATGGCGCATTCGAGCTCATCGCAGCAGACATGGGGCAAGGGCACGCGGTGCTGGTTCGAACCCAAACCCATGCGTTGCTGTACGACACCGGCCCCCGTTACTCGGCTGAGACCGATGCTGGGCAGCGTGTGTTGGTGCCCTTGCTGCGCAGCTTGGGTGAGCGATTGGATGGAGTGGTGATCAGCCATCAAGACAGTGACCACAGCGGTGGCGCACTGGCGGTGTTGGCCATGCAGCCCCAAGCGCATGTCTGGTCATCAACACCTTCGACACATGTCTTGAACGATGTCCACAAGATACAGCGTTGCGAAAGGGGCCAACAGTGGGAGTGGGATGGCGTGCAGTTCAGTGTGCTCCATCCCAAAGAGGCCGACTATGCTCGGCCCCTCAAACCCAACGCCATGAGCTGCGTGCTTCGCCTACAAAGTACAGACGGAGCGCGGGCGCTGTTGGTGGGCGATATCGAAGCAGCTCAGGAACAAAGTTTGGTTCGTTCTGGACAAATTTTGCAGGCCGATTGGTTGCTGGTGCCTCACCATGGCAGCGCAACATCCTCCACGCAAGAGTTTTTAGAAGCCGTTCAGCCGCATGTCGCGGTGGTGCAGGCCGGTTACCGCAATCGATTTGGGCATCCGCGCAGCAATGTGCTGTCACGCTACAAGGCGCTGGGGGTGCATGTGGTGCAAAGCCCCCGTTGTGGTGCATCGCGATGGCGAAGCGATCAACCCAAGTTGGTGCATTGCACGCGAGATGAGCAACAACGCTATTGGCACCATCGAATCCCTTGATAATGGCATTTAAATTGCTTCTGTTAAAGCAGGAGTTCCAAGATGCACAAGTTCGATGAAATGTATGCCCAGCTGCCCTACGATTCGGGTCAGGTGAGGCCCCACTACACAAGCTACTTGGACTGGCTCCATCGCCAAGACCCCCAAGCCATGCGCGGGCGCCGTGAAGAAGCCGAAATGATCTTTCGCCGCGTGGGCATCACCTTTGCGGTGTATGGCGACAAAGACGAAGAAGGTGCTGGCACCGAGCGACTGATTCCGTTTGATTTGATCCCTCGGGTCATTCCTGCGCATGAGTGGCGTGACATGCAAAAGGGGCTGGTGCAGCGCGTGACCGCCTTGAATCGCTTCATCAACGACATCTACCACGGACAAGAGATTCTCAAGGCGGGTGTGATTCCCACCGAGCAAATCCTCCACAACGCCCAATTCCGCCCCGAAATGATGGGGGTGGATGTCCCGCACAACGTGTACTCCCACATCAGCGGCATCGACATCGTGCGTGCCCCTAACGCGCAAGGCGAGGGTGAGTATTACGTGCTCGAAGACAACCTGCGGGTGCCCAGTGGTGTGAGCTATATGCTGGAAGACCGCAAGATGATGATGCGGCTCTTTCCTGAGTTGTTCAGCCAACACCGCGTCGCCCCAGTGGCGCACTACCCCGACTTGTTGCTCGAGACCTTGCGTGCCAGCTGTCCGGCGACCACAGACAACCCCACGGTGGTGGTGTTGACGCCAGGCATGTACAACAGCGCTTATTTTGAACATGCGTTTTTGGCACAACAAATGGGCGTGGAATTGGTTGAGGGCCAAGACTTGTTTGTGAAAGACAACTTTGCCTACATGCGCACCACACGCGGCCCCAAGCGGGTGGATGTGATTTATCGGCGTGTGGACGACGACTTCTTAGATCCCAAAGTATTTCGCGCGAGCTCAACCTTGGGTTGTGCGGGTTTGATGGATGTGTATCGCGCAGGGCACGTGAGCATTTGTAATGCCGTGGGCACAGGCATTGCTGACGACAAGTCGATTTACCCGTATGTCCCGCAAATGATCGAGTTTTACTTGGGCGAGAAACCCATCCTGAACAATGTGCCAACTTTTCAATGCCGCAAGAAAGAAGACTTGCAGTACACGCTCGATCATCTGAGCGAATTGGTGGTGAAAGAGGTGCATGGCGCAGGCGGCTACGGCATGTTGGTCGGGCCCGCAGCCACCAAGGCCGAAATTGAGGACTTCCGTCGTGTGCTGATCGCCAAACCGGATGGCTACATTTCACAGCCGACCCTGAGTTTGTCGAGTTGCCCGACTTATGTGGAGAGCGGCATCGCCCCGCGTCACATCGATTTAAGGCCCTTCGTGCTGAGTGGGAAAACCGTGCAAATGGTACCCGGCGGTTTGACCCGCGTGGCCTTGAAAGAAGGCTCACTGGTGGTGAACTCATCGCAAGGCGGTGGCACCAAAGACACTTGGATTCTTGAGGTTTAACTATGCTGAGCCGCACCGCTGACCACTTGTTTTGGATGTCCCGCTATACCGAGCGGGCTGAAAACACCGCCCGTTTGTTGGACGTGAACTACCAAACATCGCTTTTGCCGCAATCTGCGGCTGTGGCTCAAATGGGTTGGCAGGGCTTGTTGTCCATCAGCGAGTTGTTGCCGGCTTATGAAGCGTTGTATGCCGAGATCACGCCGGAGAACGTGATGGCTTTCATGGTGAAAAACGAGGACAACCCCTCATCGATCATTTCTTGTCTCAAAGCTGCGCGTGAGAATGCGCGTGCCGTGCGCGGTAGCCTCACCACTGAAGTTTGGGAAACACAAAACCAAACTTGGCTGGAGCTGCTGCGCAAAATCAAACAAGGTGAGTTTGAGCGTGATCCCGGGCAGTTTTTTGAATGGGTGAAGTTCCGTTCGCACTTGTCTCGTGGTGTGACCGTGGGCACCATGTTGATGGACGAGGCCTTGCACTTCATGCGTTTGGGCACGTTCTTGGAGCGTGCGGATAACACGGCCCGCCTGGTGGACGTGAAGTTTCATGCGGTCGAGAGCGATTTCTTTGGTGCTGCCAATGCGCAAGACCAAGAGTACGACTTCTACCACTGGAGCGCGATTTTGCGCAGCGTGTCAGGCTTTGAGATCTACCGCAAGGTCTACCGCGATGTGATTCAACCCGAGCGCGTGGCTGAGTTGTTGGTGCTCAGGTCTGACATGCCCCGTTCTTTGCACGCGTGCTTGAACGAGGTGGTCAGTAACTTGGCCATGGTGTCGTCAGACTCGTCCATTGAGAGTCGCAGACGCTCGGGCAAGCTGTTGGCCGAGCTGCAGTACGGCAAGATCGAAGAGATCTTGGCCAATGGCCTGCATGCATATCTGACCCAATTCTTGGACCGTGTGAACGACATTGGCGCGAGCATCAGCCGAGAGTTTTTGGTCCCGACTTGAGCGTTTGCATCATGACCCTGACATAGAAAAGGGCGTGTGCGGTGAACCGCACACGCCCTTTGTTCTGAGGGGTGAAGCCTTAGCCGCCGCGACGCATCAAATCAAAGAAGTCGACGTTGGTTTTGGTGGCCTTCATGTTTTTGAGCATCAACTCCATCGACTCGATTTCGTCCATGTTGTACATGAACTGACGCAGGATACGCGTCTTCTGCAAGATCTCGGGCGCCAGCAGCAGTTCTTCGCGACGGGTGCCGCTGCGGTTGAGTTGAATGGCTGGGAAAACGCGCTTTTCGTACAAGCGACGGTCCAAATGGATTTCGCAGTTGCCTGTGCCTTTGAATTCTTCAAAGATCACTTCGTCCATGCGACTGCCAGTGTCGACCAGCGCTGTGGCGATGATGGTGAGTGAACCACCTTCTTCGACCTTGCGGGCAGCGCCAAAGAAGCGTTTCGGGCGCTGCAAAGCATTGGAGTCGACGCCACCGGTCAAGACCTTGCCGGAGGACGGCACCACGTTGTTGTAGGCACGCGCCAAACGGGTGATGGAGTCGAGCAAGATGACCACGTCTTTTTTGAGTTCCACCAAACGCTTGGCGCGCTCAATCACCATTTCGGCCACGTGCACGTGTCGGGCAGCTGGCTCATCAAAGGTCGATGCAATCACTTCGGCTTTAACTGAACGCTGCATCTCGGTCACTTCTTCCGGGCGCTCGTCCACGAGCAACACCATCATGTGGCTGTCAGGGTAGTTGGCTGCAATGGCGTGGGCGATATGCTGCATCATCACGGTCTTGCCACTCTTGGGCGGCGCGACCAACAACGCACGTTGACCTTTGCCGATCGGCGCAATGATGTCGATGATGCGGCCGGTGATGTTTTCTTCGCCTTTGATTTCTTGTTCCAACTTCATCTGCTCGCGTGGGAACAGAGGGGTCAAGTTCTCGAACATGACCTTGTGTTTGTTGTTCTCAGGCAAGTCGCCGTTGACTTGGTCAAGCTTGGTCAATGCAAAGTAGCGCTCGCCATCTTTGGGAATGCGTACTTCGCCTTCGATCATGTCGCCCGTGTGCAGGTTGAAACGACGCACCTGGCTCGGGCTGATGTAGATGTCGTCGGTGCTGGCGGTGTAGCTGGTGTCAGGGCTGCGCAAGAAGCCAAAACCATCTGGCAAGATTTCGAGCACGCCATCGGCAAACACTTGTTCACCTGCGCGAGCGCGTTTTTTGATGATGGCAAACATCAGCTCTTGCTTGCGCATGCGGCCGGTGTTTTCGATTTCGAGTTCTTCGGCTTGTTTCAGCACTTCAGACACGTGCAGTGCCTTGAGTTCATTCAGATGCATCAGGTGACTCCATGGGGAGTTCGTTAAATAAATTGGGGGGAGGTCTAAAAAGTGGCTGAAGGCGCCGCAGAGACCAGAACTCTCGACCGGGATGGTTGGCGTTGACCTCATGGGCGAACGCTGAGTTCAAAGCTGATTATGACAGGAAAAAAGCCCGTGATTGTTGCAATCAACGGGCTTGGTCAGTGGGCTTGCAGGCAGCCCGGGGAAATCAAGCCAACTGCTGGTCGATGAACGCGGTCAATTGCGCTTTGCTCATGGCTCCGACTTTGGTGGCTGCAAGTTGTCCACCTTTGAACAACATCAAGGTTGGGATGCCGCGAATGCCAAATTTGGCGGGGATGTCACGATTTTCGTCAACGTTCATCTTTGCGATTTGGAGTTTGCCTTCGTAGGCGGCAGAGACCTCGTCCAAGATAGGTGCGATCATCTTGCAAGGACCACACCATTCGGCCCAGTAGTCAACCAGCACGGGCTTGTCGGCTTGCAATACGTCGGCTTCAAAGGTGGTGTCGGTGATGTGTTTGATCAGATCGCTAGCCATGATGGTTCCCTCTCTAAGTTGGCGATAACGCTACAGTTGGGGCATTGTGGCAGAAAGCAAGTGACCTCATGAAAACTCTGAACATTGACGTGATATCGGATGTGGTGTGCCCTTGGTGTTTTGTGGGTAAGCGCCGCCTAGAGGGGGCATTGGCCTTGTGGGCGGCCGAGTATCCGGATGTGGTGCCTCAGGTGCGTTGGCACACCTTTCAGCTCAATCCTGACATGAGCCCACAAGGCATTGACCGCGAAACCTATGTGCGTAACAAGTTTGGCGATCGAGCAGACTCGGTGTATGACCGTGTGACGGGTGTCGGGCATGAAGTGGGCATTGCGTTTGAGTTTGACCGAATTGCGCGTCAACCCAATACCCTCGTGCCGCACAGTTTGATCGCAGCTGCAGAGCCCGGTCCCGAGCAAGAGCGTATGGTGGAGGCTTTGTTTCAGGGCTATTTTTTGGATGGACTTGATTTGACCCATCCAGATGTTTTGCAGTCTATTGCAAATGCTGCAGGGCTCGACCCTGAATTGGCGCATCAAGCCATTCATGACCCTGCTGTGCATGCACAAACTGCAGCTTGCGACAAAGAAGCACGAGACATGGGGGTCAGTGGGGTGCCGTTCTTTATTTTTAACGGACGCGTCGGGGTATCTGGGGCGCATGAAAGCCAGAGCCTATTGCAGGCGATGCGCGAATCTTTGCAAGCAAAGGAGTGAGTGCGTATGTCAGAGCGTCCATCAGACTTGGTACGTGCGATGGTTCTTCGTGAGCTAGAGGAGGGCGTTCGTCACGACGCGTTGTGGTTGCAAGCCTTGTCTGAGGAAAAACTGGATCAGTCCAAAGCACGCAACCGATACATTACTTTGCGTTGTCAAGCCATGCAGTCCGATGTCAAAGGTCTGTTGGTCAAGCAAATCCGGCAAGCCATTGCCGATGACGCCCAAATTAAAAACAAAGGTTTGGCCGATTTTTTGAGTCAGAGAGATGTCTCTAAGCCCAAACGTTGAATTGAACAACAGGCATCATTGCGACGGTTCTGATTTAAAGGGTGAACGCTCAGCCAAGTGTTCGAGGTAACCGTCCACGCCTGCAGATTCTCGATCCAGGAAGCGCGCCACGGCGTCTGAGAACGCAGGATGTGCCAGCCAATGCGCACTGAACGTGGTCACTGGCATGAGGGCGCGAGCCATTTTGTGCTCCCCTTGCGCGCCACCTTCAAAACGACTGACGCCATGCTCTATGCACCATGCCAAGGGCTGGTAGTAACAGGCCTCAAAGTGCAAGCAATCCACGCGCTCCAGTGCACCCCAATAACGCCCGTAAGCCACAGCCTCGGGCGTGCCCTCAGCTTGAATGGCGATCAAACTGCAGGCAATGGCGCGTTGATTGCGCTCAGCGATGAAGAGCAGCCAGTTGCTCGGCATATCGCGTTGCATGGCCTTAAAAAATGAACGACTGAGGTAGGGTGCGTTGCCGTGCTCAAGGTAGGTACGTTCATAACAGCGGTAGAAAAAATCCCAGTCTTCGGTTTGGATCTGCTCACCTTGTAGTCTTCGAAATGTGACGCCAGCATCTGACACACGACGACGCTCTTGTTTGATTTTTTTGCGTTTTTCTTGGTTGAGGCTAGCCAAAAATGCGTCAAAGCTTGCAAACCCATGGTTTTGCCAATGGAATTGCACAGTTTGACGCTGTAACAGTCCTAGGGCATCGCAGGCAGCGCGGTCAGCTGGGCTGGTGAATAGCAAATGCAAGGAGGACATGTTTTGCTGTTGGCAAAGCGACAGACATGCTTTTAGCAAAGCCAGTCGAGAGGGGGCGTCCATCGCCAACAACCGAGCTCCAGGAACGGGTGTGAAGGGGACTGCGGTCAGGGCTTTGGGGTAGTAGTTCAGTCCGTGATCGGCATAGGCTTTGGCCCAGGCCCAGTCGAACACATATTCGCCATAAGAATGGTCTTTGAGGTAGAGGGCGCAACCGGCGACCATTGTGTCGTCTTGCCAAAGGGTGACAAACTGCGGGTGCCAACCCGTATCCGCCGTGGCGCTGCCACTGGAATGCAGCGCCGCCAAATAAGCGTGTTGCATGAAGGGCGATGGCGTATCTTGCCGTGTGCAGAGAGCGTCCCAAGCTGCAGGAGTAATCTCGAGCGGGTTATCAAACACGCGAATGACATAATCATCATGCTGTTTCGCTCTGTTGTCTGTGAACTGTGTACCTGTTTCCATGAACCTCAAACTCTGTGTCGCTCAGTTAAATTTTGTCGTTGGTGACATGGCTGGCAATGCTCAAAAAATCATTGCCTGTGCCCAAACCGCTTACGCACAAGGAGCGCGTTTGGTTTTGACACCTGAACTTTCGCTGTGTGGATATGCGGCAGAGGATTTGTTGTTGCGGCCATCGTTCATCGCCGCTTGCGATGATGCCTTGAAAGTGGTGACCCACGAGCTGGCTGGGTTAAAGGGCTTGCATGTGGTGGTGGGGCATCCCAGTGGCGGCGACCAAAGAACAAGGTCTGTGTCGGTGCAACGACGCTTCAACATGGCCAGCGTGGTCAGCGGTGGGGCTGTGGTTGCTCGATATGCCAAGCGTGAACTCCCAAATTACCAAGTCTTTGATGAGCGACGTTACTTCACCCCAGGCCATGAAGCATGCGTGTTTGAGGTGGAGGGTGTTCGTGTTGGGTTGCTGATTTGTGAGGATGCTTGGTTTGACGCACC
>CANCUP010000113.1 GCA_947381325.1 Comamonadaceae bacterium | reverse complement strand
TGCGGCTCGATCCCAAGGGCCGCGTGGACCGCGTGATTCAACTGCCCGTGACCAACCCCACTTGCCCGGCGTTTGGTGGCGAGGGTTTGCGCACCTTGTACATCACCAGCCACTCGCAACGCATTGCGCCGGAGCGCTTGGCAGCCGAGCCTTGGGCCGGTGCATTGCTCAGCCTCGATGTGGGCGTGGCCGGTTTGCCCGAGCCGCGTTACCAAGGCTGAGCCGCGCGGCACGCTGGCTTCACACATTTCTTGATCACTCTTTCAACTTTGGAACACCTATGCGACGCAACACTTTGAAACTTTGGCTTCTGGGCACCGCAGCGCTGTGTCTGGGCATGTCAGCGCAAGCGGCAGACGCGCTCAAAATCATCGTGCCGTTTGCGGCTGGCGGCCCGGCCGATCAAATTGCCCGCATCATCACGCCCGCGCTGAGCGCTGCGTTGGGTAAACCGGTGGTGGTGGACAACCGGGGTGGGGCGGGCGGCACGGTGGGTGTCTCGGCAGCGGTGAAGTCGGTGCCCGATGGACAAACCATTGTGTTGACCACGTCAAGCCTGGTGCTGAGTGCTGGCACCACGGCCAACTTGCCCTACAACCCACGCAAAGACTTGGAGCCCGTGTTCTTGCTGGGTGAGGTGCAAACCATGCTGGCCGTGCGCCCCTCATTGGGCGTGAACAACCTGACCGAGTTGGTGGCCAAGGCCAAAGCCAACAAACTCAATTACGGCTCCACCGGGGTGGGCGGCACCATGCACGTGGGGGCTGAGTTGTTCAGCAAGGTGGCCGATGCGCCGATGGTGCACATTCCTTACCGGGGTGCGGCACCGGCATTGGTCGATTTGATGTCGGGCACGCTCGATGTGGTGAACGCCGATGTGCCGGTGCTCAAGGCCTACATCAAGGACGGACGCGTCAAAGGCCTGGTGATTTTTGACACCAAGCGTTCGCCGCATTTGCCCGATGTGCCCACCGCCGCAGAAGCCGGCATGCCGCTGTTGCAGATGACCAATTGGTACGGTGTGTTGGTGCCCGCAGGCGTGCCCGCCGACGTGCGCCAAAAGCTGGCCCAAGCGCTGGCCCAGGTGGTGGCGCAACCCGAGGTGGCGGCCAAGCTGGCCGAGGCGGGGTTCAGCAATCCGCGTGACAGCGCGGGCTTCAAGGCGCGCTTGGACGCAGACTTTGACCGCTGGATTCCTTGGCTCAAAGAAGCCAAGATTCAAACCGATTGAGCGCGCACCAACACCCCATGTCGACCTTACCCGTGTTGTTGGAGTTGGGGCCTTTGCCTGTGGGCTTGACCCAGCGTTTGCAAGCGCACTACCGCTTGCACCCTTTGTGGCAAGAGCCTGATCGTGGTGCTTTTTTGGCCCAGCACGCCGGGCAGTTTGCCGGGGCTGTGACCATGTCGCGCCACGGTTGCCCCGCCGATGTGATGGCCTGTGTGGCCGGTCGGGTGGTGGCGTGTTTTGGCACCGGTTACGAAGGGCTGGACTTGGCGGCCGCACAGTTTCACCAAGTGCAGGTCAGCACCACGCCCGATGTGCTCAACGACTGCGTGGCCGACTTGGCGTTTGGCCTGATCTTGGCGACCGCGCGTCAACTCTGCGCGGCCGACCGCTATGTGCACGCGGGTGAGTGGCTGAAGGCGAACTACGGTTTGGCGCATCGTGTGAGTGGCAAGCGCCTGGGCATTGTGGGCTTGGGGCGCATTGGCCATGTGATTGCCAAACGCTCGCTGGGCTTTGACATGCCGGTGCGCTACCACGGCCGACAGCCCCAAGTGGGTGTGACGCACACCTACGAGCCAGACTTGCTGGCCTTGGCCGAGTGGGCCGATTTCTTGGTGCTGTCTTGCCCCGGCGGTGAGGCCACACGTGGCTTGATCAACGCGCAGGTCTTGGCGGCTTTGGGGCCCGAGGGCTTTTTGATCAACATCTCGCGTGGCAGCGTGATCGACGAAGCTGCTTTGGTGGACGCCGTGCAGCACGAACGCATTGCCGGTGTGGGCTTGGATGTGTACCAACGCGAGCCCCACATTCCCGAGGCCTTGCTCAACCACCCACGCGTGGTGGCCATGCCGCACATTGCGGCGTCCACCCACGAAACCCGCGCTGCGATGGAGGCCTTGGTGGCCGACAACCTGGCGTCTTTTTTTGCAACGGGTCGCGTGCTGACCCCACCGGTACCCACATGATTTACGAACAACGCACCTACACCTTGCCGCACGGCCAAATGGACGAGTACCTGGCCCGCTTTGAAGCCGAAGGCTTGCCGCTGGAGATGAAGTACCTGGGGCGCTTGCTGGGGTTTTATGTGACCGAGATTGGCACCCTCAACCAAGTGGTGCACATCTGGGTCTACGACAGCATGGCCGACCGTGAGCAACGCCGCGCCGCGATGGACGCTGACCCCGCGTGGCAGGCCTTCAAGGTGAGAAACCGTGGCAGCTTTGTGGCGCAAGAGGTGAAGATCATGCGCCCCACCAAGTTCTCACCCCATTGGGTGTGAATCACATGGGCGGCGCAAAGCCGTTGCGACCGACGGTGGTGCGCACGGCGGTGGGGCGGCCGTCTTTGACTTGAGCCACCACCATCACCTTGGCTCCAGGAATCAGCAACACGTTTTCTTCTTGCTTGGCCGGGCGGATGGTGACGATGGGCGTGCCAGCGGGGACCAGCAGTCGCTTTTCACCGTCTTTGTATGTCAGCAGCAGCTCTTGGCCGCCAGGCATCTGGCTAGGCGCCACAGCCAAGCTGGCCACGGTGGCGTTGGTCATGGTGCTTTGCGGTTGCAAGTCCCAGGGAAAGTGACCTTCACCGGTACCGCGTGCGGCTTCAGGAAACACCAACACTTCCAAAGCGAGTTGTGAGCCATCGGCTTGTGGCATGGCGGCCGAGCCGATGAAGCTGCCTACCTGAATGTCTTGAAGTCGAATCGGCAACACCTCAGACACGGGCATGTCGGCAGGGCGCACCAGGGCGACGACTTCGCCACTGCGGTCTTTCACCACCAGTTGGGTGGGCGAGACGTGTTCCAGCGTGCCACGCACGCGCACAGGCGCCGTGTTGTTGGGGGTTTGTGCGCTGGCACACACGGTGAGGCACGACAGTAGGCCTGCGATGAGCATGCGTGAAAACATGGCAACTCCTGGAGCTTGGGTAGATGTCGCTGGACGATACAGGGATTCAAGAGGCGTTGTTGCCGTCGACCAAAGACCACGCTTCGCAGGCGTTGTACTCTTTGACTTCGGGGTAGTGCTCCATGCGTTGGAATTTACGCATCAGCACCGTGCTTTGAAAATACTTGAGGCCGCAACGCAAACCGGTGCTGGCACTGTAAGAAGGCATCACATAGAGGCATGTCTGACATCGGGGGTCGCTGTGGTGTTCAGCTGATGTGTCAGACATGGCAAGTGTTCAGGCCTTGGGTTTGCAATCACCACACATGAACATGCTTTGGTTGAGCAAGCGTTTGAAAGTGCCGAGTGCTCTGGGCTTGTGCAAACCGCATTTGTAACAACTCATGCTCGCAGCTGTGTGACCTGTCCCTCCGAAGGGTGATCCTCCAGCTTTGGATATGTAACGAAGTCCGTCGCTGGCGATCTTGGTGGTTTCATCTCTGCTCATGTCTATCATTTTACGGGATAGGGCTACAGGGTAATTGCCTAGGGTCATGGCAGCCATTTGTTCTCCTCAATCGCCGACACGATGTCGCCTATGGGTAACAACCAAGCCCAGACATCGGCTTGTAGGAACGCTCCAACCGTATCATCTTGTGAGATTGAAAAGGGAGACCGTGGCATGGCTGATTCGTTGTTGAAGACCGGGGTGTTGATCGTGGGCGCTGGGCCGGTGGGTTTGGCCTTGGCGATCGAGTTGGGCCACCGATCCATTCCATGTGTCTTGATCGAGCGCAATGAGCGCGTGGGTTATGCCCCGCGTGCCAAGACCACCAATGTGCGCACCCGTGAACACTTTCGCCGCTGGGGCATTGCCGACACGCTGCGTGCCGCCTCGCCGTTTGGCATGTATTACCCCTCGAACGTGGTGTTTTGCACCAGCTTGGCCGGTCACGAGTTGACCCGTTTTGAAAACGCCATGTACTGTGCGCCCGGGCGCAACCCCTTGTACTCAGAGCACGGTCAGTGGATTCCGCAGTACACGGTGGAAGAGGTGATGCGCGCGCATGCGCAATCGCTGCCGAATGTGGACTTGCGCTTCAACACCGAGCTGACCACCTTCACCCAAGACGGCGCGCGCGTGCATGCGGTGGTGCGTGACCTCAAGCGTGGCCAAGACATTGCCATCGACGCCGACTTTCTGGTGGGGGCGGATGGTTCACGCAGCGTGGTGCGCGAAGGCATCGGCGCCAAGATGGAGGGCACCCGTGGCTTGTCCCGCAACTACAACGTGGTGTTCAAAGCACCCGGCTTGGCGCAGAAACAAAAACACGGCCCGGCCATCATGTACTGGCAGGTCAATGCCGAGGCGCCCAGTTTGATTGGCCCGATGGACCAAGGCGACAAGTGGTTCTTCATGCCCACCGGCATGAAAGAGGGCACCAAGCTCGACGTGGCCAACGCCCCAGATTTGATTCGCAAGGCCACCGGCATTGATTTGCCCTACGAGGTGTTGTCTACCGACGAATGGGTGGCGAGCCGTTTGTTGGCCAACACCTACCGCGACCGCCGTGTGTTTTTGGCGGGCGACGCATGCCACTTGCACCCACCGTTTGGGGGCTACGGCATGAACATGGGCGTGGCCGACGGCGTGGACTTGGGCTGGAAGATGGCGGCTGTGTTGCAAGGCTGGGGCGGTCCCGAGTTGCTCGACAGCTACGAGCAAGAGCGCAAGCCGGTGCACCACATGGTGCTCGATGAGGCGGTGGCCAACCACGCCATGCTGGGCAACCAGTTGTGGAAAGAGGGCCTAGACGCTGACAACGCCGAAGGTGCCACCATGCGCCGCGAGGTGGGTGCGGTGATTCAAGCGGGCAAATTGCGCGAGTTCACCACGCTGGGCGTGATGCTGGGCTACCGCTACGACAGCTCGCCGGTGGTCGTGGCCGATGGCACCCGTGCACCGGGACACGACTACATCAACTACGTGCCGAGTTCGCGTCCCGGCTCACTGGCGCCGCATGCTTGGTTGCACGATGGGTCATCGTTGTATGACCATTTCGGTTTGGGATTTACCTTGTTGGCGGCCTTGGACGCGCCCTCACAGGCGATCGAGCAAGCCCGCATTCAAGCCCGTGACGCAGGCGTGCCCTTGACGGTGATTCAACCGAAAGAGGCGGGCATTGCCGATCTCTACCCCACACGATTTACCTTGATTCGCCCAGACCAGCATGTGGCATGGCGTGCCAACGATTGGCCGCAGGCGCGTGAGGGTCTGTTTGAAAAAATCACGGGTCGGGCCCGCCCGGTGACATCCGGCAGCGCGCAGGTCTGAGCGCTCAGGGCACCCTTGCATCAACCTTGTCGTGTCGGCGTGCTGGCGCAGTCAGTGGGGCAGCGGCAAGGCGGTTTTGTAGCGCACTTGCTTGAGGGCAAAGCTGGAGCGAATTTTTTCGATGCCGGGTATTGGGGTGAGTTGCTCGAGGATGAACTTCTCCAGCGCCGTGATGTCGGCCACGGCCACACGGATCAGGTAGTCGCTGTCGCCGGTCATCAGGTAGCACTCCATCACCTCGTCGTGCTCGGCGATGCGTTGCTCAAACTCAGCCAAGGCAGACTTGGACTGCTCTTTCAAACTGATCGAGATGAAGACCGACAAGTTCAGCCCCAGCTGCTTGGGATTGACCAGGGCCACATAGCGGTCAATCACGCCCGCCGCCTCCAGGGCTTTGACGCGGGTCAAGCAGGGCGACGGCGACAAATGTACCCGCTTCGCCAGCTCGATGTTGGTGAGCGAGCTGTCGTGTTGCAGCTCCGTCAAAATGCGCAGATCGGTGGCGTCTAAATTCATTTCATGCTTCAAAAGTCGTTGGCTGCAGCATTTTATTTCGTTAAAAGCGATTTCTGACCAGAAAACGACAGCCTATTTGCGCTGACTTTCCCTACAGTAGCGAGCATGACCGATCACAGCCTTCACCCCTTCTTGGCCGCTGCCAGCGGCGATGTCGACCCTTTTGAAACTGCCGAATGGCGCGAGGCGTTGTTGTCGCTGGTGGCCACCCACGGCCCCGAGCGCGCGCGCTTCATCCTGGACCAGTTGGTGCACCAAGCCAACACCGCCAAAGTGCAGTGGCAACCCGAGTTGACCACGCCCTACGTCAACAGCGTGGCGGTGGAGCAGCAGCCCGCTTTTCCGGGCGACTTGGCGATGGAAGAACGCTTGGGCTCGCTGATGCGCTGGAACGCGCTGGCCATGGTGGCCAAGGCCAATGCCGCCTATGGGGAGTTGGGCGGGCACATTGCCAGTTATGCCAGCGCCGCCGATTTGTTTGAAGTGGGCTTCAACCACTTCTTCCATGCGCGCAACGCGGCCCATGGCGGGGACTTGGTGTTCTTTCAGCCGCACAGCGCACCCGGCGTCTACGCACGCGCCTTCTTGGAAGGCCGCTTGAGCGAGGCCGATTTGTCGCACTACCGCCAAGAAATCACGGCGCCCGAGGGGGTGCGCGGTTTGAGCAGTTACCCGCATCCGTGGTTGATGCCTGATTTTTGGCAGTTCCCCACCGGCTCGATGGGCATTGGCCCGATCAGCTCGATCTACCACGCGCGCTTCATGCGCTACCTCACACACCGCCAGTTGCAAGACTGCAGCGCGCGCAAGGTGTGGGGCGTGTTTGGCGATGGCGAGATGGACGAGCCCGAGAGCATGAGCGCACTCACGCTGGCCTCGCGCGAGAAACTCGACAACCTGGTGTGGGTGGTCAACTGCAATTTGCAGCGTTTGGACGGCCCAGTGCGTGGCAACGGCCGCATCATCGACGAGTTGGAGCGTCTGTTTCGTGGCGCCGGTTGGAACGTGATCAAACTGGTGTGGGGCAGCGACTGGGATGGTTTGTTTGCCCGCGATGTGACCGGCGCCTTGGTGCGTGCCTTTGCCGACACGGTGGACGGCCAGATGCAAACCTTTGCCGCCAAAGACGGTCGCTTCAACCGCGACACCTTCTTTGGTCAAAACGAAGAACTCGCCCGTTTGGCGCAGGGCATGACCGATGAGCAAATTGACCGCCTCAAACGCGGCGGCCATGATTTGGTGAAGATCCATGCGGCCTATGCCGCAGCCGCCAACCACCAAGGCCAGCCCACGGTGATCTTGGCCCACACCAAAAAAGGCTATGGCATGGGCGAGGCCGGGCAGGGCAAGATGACCACCCACAGCCAAAAGAAACTCGACGAGACGGCCTTGATTGAGTTCAGAAACCGTTTCAACTTGCCGTTGACCGACGAGCAGGCCACACAGTTGCAGTTCTTCAAGCCCGCCGACGACAGCGCAGAGATGCATTACCTGCATGCGCAACGCCAACGCTTGGGCGGCTACATGCCCCAGCGCCACACCCAAGCCGATGTTGTGCCCGTTCCTGCACTGGCCCAGTACGCGAACTTCGCGGTCAATGCAGCGGGCAAAGAAATGTCCACCACCATGGCCTTTGTGCGCTTGTTGGGCAACTTGCTCAAAGACCCGGCGCTGGGGCCACGCATCGTGCCCATCGTGGCCGATGAGGCGCGCACCTTTGGCATGGCCAACTTGTTCAAACAGGTCGGCATTTACTCGAGCGTGGGCCAGCGCTATGAGCCCGAAGACATTGGCTCGGTGCTGAGTTACCGCGAGGCGCTGGATGGCCAAATTTTGGAAGAGGGCATCAGCGAGGCTGGCGCCATCGCCAGCTGGACCGCAGCGGCCACCAGCTACAGCGTGCATGGCTTGGCCATGTTGCCTTTCTATATCTACTACTCGATGTTTGGTTTTCAGCGCGTGGGCGATGCGATTTGGGCGGCGGCTGACCAACGCGCGCGTGGCTTCTTGTTGGGCGCCACCTCAGGGCGCACCACGCTGGGTGGAGAAGGCTTGCAACACCAAGACGGCAGCAGCCATTTGGTGGCGGCCACGATTCCGAATTGCCGTGCGTATGACCCGGCCTATGCGGGCGAGATGGCGGTGATCGTGGACCACGGCATGCGCGAGATGTTGGTCGAGCAGCGCGATGTTTTCTACTACGTCACCTTGATGAACGAAAACTACGCCCAGCCCGATTTGCCGGCAGGGGTGGAGACCGACGTGATTCGCGGTTGCTACAAGTTCAAAACTGTCGAGGCCAGCAAGGCCCGCGCGCCACGTGTGACCTTGATGGGCTCGGGCGCGATTTTGACCGAGGTGGTCAAAGCCGCCGAGCAATTGGCAGCACAAGGCATTGCCAGCGATGTGTTCAGCGTCACCAGTTGGAGCGAGTTGGCGCGTGACGGCCTGGCGTGCGAAGAACGCGCGATGGCTGGCGACGCCATGCCGGGTGTGCCGTTTGTGCAGCAGCAGTTGGCGCACAGCCAGGGCCCCATCGTGGCGGCCACCGACTATGTGCGTGCAGTGCCTGAGAGCGTGCGTGCGTACCTGCCCGCAGGACGCCGTTACTTGAGCTTGGGCACCGACGGGTTTGGCCGCAGCGACACGCGGGCGGCTTTGCGTGCCTTCTTCCATGTGGATGCCGCGA
>CANCUP010000112.1 GCA_947381325.1 Comamonadaceae bacterium | reverse complement strand
TGGCTACCCATTCCTGGGGCGGCCAATTCCTCAGTGGATAACCAGCTTGCTTATTACAAAGGCGCACCGCCTGGCATCAGTTTGCACGAGGTCAGCCAACTGAATTTCTCCCCGATTGGCGACCGATTCGCATTGGGCTACAACGATTCCCCTGTCTGGATGCGGGTGATCGTGAACCGCAACGACAACGCCGACTCTCTGATCTTGTCTTTGTGGCCGCCCAGATTTCAAAATACGCCTCTTTATTTACAAACCGATCAGGGCTTTACCCAAATTAACCCCACGGATGATTACAAAGTATCGACAGACAATTTATTCAATTTGTTCCACAACAGTGTTTACAAATTAAACGCTTCGGACCAAGACCATGTGCTGTTCTTCAGACTTCAGAGCAAATCGTCCATCATTGGCAATATCGATATTTATCCCCAACAGACCGTCAACAACCAAAGTGCCAACCAAGGTTTTTTATTGGGCAGCATATTCTTTGGTTTGATACCTTTTATATTAGTTTTTATATTTTTAGCGGCCTATACCAAAGAAGCTGTTTATTCTTTTTATTGCATCAGCCTGATATCTACAGCCACGCTGTATCTGGGCACAGCGGGGTTTGATTTTCAAGATTTCATTCCCTATTTCACCGTCAGCCTTGAAGATCAGGTGGCATTTTTAACCCTGATCAATCCCCTCACCTCGTCGCTGTTCATGAGCCACATTGCCGATGTGCTGCACGCTCCGCGGCGACTGACCACCTACTTCAGAAGGTATTTGGTGGCTTTGATGCTTGTGGCGCCGATGTACTTTTATGCGGATGGCACGCTCATCGCCAAGGCCTTCATGATGAACAACTTTGTCTTGAGTGGCGTGATGATCTATGCGCTGGTCAGGTACTTTGATCGCAAAAGCTCGATTGAATGGGCGATCGTCTTGATTTTTGTGATCATGAACTTGATGGCACCTCGGGTATTTGCCTCATTCTTAGGGTTGGTCCAGATCAACACCAGTATTTTTCTGGTGCAGTCTCTGCGCATCGTGGTGGTCCCCATCGTGTTGATTCTGATGTTGGCCCTGATCGAGTCCAAGAACCGCGCTCGCGTGCTCGAGCTAGAGGTCAAACGCCAGGTGGCCGAAGAAAACCAATCGGTGGAAAACGAGCGTCGCCGCACCTACGAGCGCTTCATCACCATGATCGTTCATGAGATCAAAACCCCGCTCTCCATCATTCAAATTGCAGCCGCCTCTTTGCAGCGACATCTGGGCGGCAGCACATCGGAGTCGAACCGCATCCTCCACATCCAAGAATCTGTCACCGAGATCAACCAAGTTTTCAACAAGTGCATGCAAGTGGTGGACATTGAAAACGGCTCTGTCGCGGTGCAACCCAGCGCTTTTGGACTGTCTGTGCTGCTGGATGACTTAAAGCGGTCACTCAAAAGTGAGCGCATCAGGTTCGAGGTGGAGACGCCCCACAAGATCAACACCGATTACATGATTTTGAAGACGATATTGGTCAATTTGCTGTCCAACGCCGTCAAGTACGCCAAGCCAGACACGGCCATTGTGATGTCGATTCACGCGCAAGTGTCAGCCACCGGCTCTCCTCAGATGCGCTTCACGGTGTGCAACGAGATCGGTCCCATTGGAGCACCTGATCCTGTGTTGACTTTCACGCGCTACTACCGTGCGGAGTCTGCCAAGGTCCATGGCGGCACGGGCTTGGGACTTTGGCTGTCGCAAGAGTTGGCGGGCTCGATCGGTGCGCGTATTGAACTCAGATGCACCGATGCCGAAACATGTTTTGATGTGTTCATTGCGATGGATTGAAACCATGCCAAACACCACAAACATCTCCGTCTTGATCGTTGAAGACAATGTTCGCCTCAGAAACGAATTGTCGGATTTTTTGCGCGACGAAGGGTTCAAAGTGTCCAGCGTGTCGGATGGTGTTGAGATGAACTCAGCGCTGGAGCTGCACATGCCATCGATCGTGATTCTGGATTTGAATCTGCCCGGCGAAGATGGCATCTCGATTGCCAACCGCCTGCGCAAGGCTTTGCCGCGCCTGGGCTTGATCATTTTGACCGCGAGGGTCAGAAGCGTGGACCGCAGCGAGGGCTACTCTGCGGGCGCCGATGTGTACCTCACCAAGCCCACCAACCCAGAGGAAATCACGCAAGTGATTCGCAACCTCTATGCCCGACTCGAACCGGTCCAACAAGAGCCATCGTGGTACTTGGACACGGAAAAAAATCAAATCAGCTTGCCCAACGATGGGGTGCTGCAACTGACCAGCTTAGAGACACTGCTGATCAAAGAGTTGGTGCTGCACGGCAAATACATTTCGCACGAAGATTTGATGCACTACGTTGGCAACCCCAATGAAAGTGATGCGTTCAACAAAAGTCGCATCGAGGTGTTGATCAGCCGATTGCGTAAAAAAATCAGCGCAGTCACCGACCCTAATATGTTCATCAAGGTGCTGCGTGGCCGAGGCTATCAGTTGGTGGTGCCCATCGTGTTGAGCAATTTGGCACCCTCGGGCAAGTCGGTGCACTGAACGCGAACTTGCGCTGAGGCGAATTAAGGGCCGACGACCACAGGCTCTGGCTCCAGCCGAATCCCAAAGCGCTCGTACACACTGGTTTGAATGGCTTTGGCCAAGGTCATCACCTCGCCGCCGGTGCAAGGGTTGTCGCGCCCCCCTTTGTTGACCAACACCAGGGCTTGTTTGTCATACACGGCCGCATGACCCACAGCTTTGCCCTTCCAACCGCAGGCGTCAATCAGCCAACCTGCCGCCAGTTTGATGGTGCCGTCGTCTAAGGGGTAATGCACCACCTTCGGATCGCGCGCAATGATGTCAGCACATTGCTCGGGCGTGACGGTGGGATTTTTGAAAAAACTGCCCGCATTGCCCAACACCGCAGGGTCTGGCAACTTGGCACGGCGAATGGCACACACCCAATCGAAAATTTGAAGGGCTGTGGGCTGCGCAATGCCGGTCTCGGCCATCTTGCGCTCCAGGTCGGCATAGCCCAGCACGGGCTTCCAAGCTTTGGGCAAACGAAAGCGCACCTGCGTGATGAGCGCTTGGCCGGCCAAGCCCATGCTGCGCGAACCACCGCTGGATTGCTCGGGGCCGTGTTTGAACACCGAGTCTCGGTAACCAAAAGCGCATTGCGCGGCGTCTAAGCTGAAGCGTTGGCCGGTGCGCAAATCGACGGCGTCAAGAGAGTCAAAGCGGTCTTGCAACTCCACGCCATAGGCCCCAATGTTTTGCACCGGGGACGCGCCCACCGAACCCGGAATGAGCGCCATGTTTTCTAAGCCGGGCCAACCCTGCTCCAAGGTCCAGCGCACCAGGTCGTGCCACGACTCGCCTGCGGCAGCCTCGACCACCCAGGCCTTGTCGGTCTCTTGCACCAAGCGCATGCCTTTGAGCTCGACCTTGAGTACCAAATGCTTCACATCGCCAGTGAGCACGATGTTGCTGCCGCCGCCCAACACCAGTTTGGGCTGTGCGCGCAAGGCGGCATCGGTCGCCACGACTTGCACATCGGCCTCGGTGCGCACATGCACCAGCTGCAACGCTTTGGCAGAAATGCCAAAGGTGTTGTGCGCTTGCAGTGGGTAATTGGACTCAACTAACATATAGGAATTGTCTCACCCTGATTAACCACAAGCCGATTGCCATGCCCTCTTTTGACACCGTGTGTGAACCCAACTTGGTCGAAGTGAAAAACGCTGTTGAGAACACGGCCAAAGAAATCGCCACCCGCTTTGACTTCAAAGGCACCTCTGCCGCCGTGGAGCTCAAGGACAAAGAAATCACCCTGTTTGGCGACGCCGACTTTCAGTTGGTGCAAGTCGAAGATGTGCTGCGCAACAAACTGACCAAGCGCGAAGTCGATGTGCGTTTTTTAGACAAAGGCGATGTGCAAAAAATGGGCGGTGACAAGGTCAAGCAAGTCATCAAAGTGCGCAACGGCATTGAGACCGAGGTGTCTAAAAAAATTCAACGCTTGATCAAAGACAGCAAGATCAAAGTGCAAGCCGCGATCCAGGGCGACGCCGTGCGCGTCAGCGGCACCAAACGCGATGACCTGCAAGCCGCCATGGCGCTGATTCGCAAAGAGATGACCGACCTGCCCTTGTCGTTCAACAACTTTCGCGATTAAGTCGCGTCTTTCTTTGCCCCAATCCGAGACTCTTGCCCGCGCACCAAGCGCACGATGTTGTCTTGGTGTCGCCACAGCAAGATGGCGCTCATGATGACGATGGCAAACAACTCAGCCTCGCTTGCTTGCCACGCAATGCGGTGGCCAAACCCGTAATACACCGGCGCAAACACCGCCGCTGACAACGCAGCCAGCGATGAGTAGCGTGTGAAGAACGCCACGATCAACCACGTGCCCAGAGTGGCCAAGCCCAGCATGGGCTCAATGCCCAAAATGACCCCGGCCGCCGTGGCCACGCCTTTGCCGCCTTGAAAGCGAAAGAACACCGGCCAGACATGGCCCATGAACGCCGCGATGGCGACCAAGGCCACAGCGCGCTCGTCCAAGCCGAAGGCTTGACCCCCATGCTTGATCAAGAACACGGGCAAAAAACCCTTGAGCGCGTCCAACAGCAAAGTGGCGATGGCCGCTTGCTTGTTGCCCGAGCGCAGCACATTGGTGGCGCCTGGGTTTTGACTGCCATAGGTGCGGGGATCGTCCAGCCCCATGAAACGGCTGACGATGACGGCAAACGACAACGAGCCAATCAAATAGCCACCCAAGGTGAGCGACAAAATGGTGAATGCATCTAAAGGCATGGTGTGACTTTCAAAGCGCGGGGTCGCGCAGCTCCCAACGGATGGCATCGATGGCGGCCAAGAGTTCTGGCGACAAGGTGGTGCCCCAAGCGTCGAGGTCTGCATCGAGTTGGGCCAGCGACGTGACACCAATGATGGTGCTCGCCACTTGCCATTTGGTGTAACAAAACGCCAGGGCCATCTGCGCAGGGGTCAAGCCATGCTCATGCGCCAGCGCGTTGTAGCGGCGTGCCGCCACCAGGGCCTCAGCCCTGCCCCAGCGCTGCTTGCGCACCGTTTCGTAGGTGCTGATGCGCGCGCCGCTTGGCGCTTGCGGCCCGTCGGTGCCACTGGCGTCGTACTTGCCGGTGAGCAAACCAAAACCTAAGGGTGAATACGCCAACAAAGACACGTTCAATCGGTGGCAGGTTTCATCCAAACCATTTTCAAAGGTGCGGTTGATCAAGCAATATGGGTTTTGCGTGCTGGCCACGCGTGGCAGACCATGCTGCTCGGCCAAGCGCACAAACTCGTGCACGCCATACGGGGTTTCGTTGGACACACCAATGGCGCGCACCTTGCCTGCCTTGACCAAACCGGCCAAGGTCTCCAACTGCTCATGGATTGGCGTGGTGGAGGTTTCTTTGCTGGGATCGTAATAGGCGGTGCCAAACGCTGGCACATGTCGCTCAGGCCAATGAATTTGGTAGAGGTCAATCACGTCCGTCTGCAAACGACGCAGGCTGGCATGGCAAGCGTTGACGATGTCTTGCGAGGTCATGCCCGTGCCTTCACGAATCCAGGGCATGCCACGCGTGGGCCCCGCCACCTTGGTGGCCAACACCAGCTTGTCGCGCACACCTGGGCGCTTGGCCAACCAGTTGCCCAAAATCGTCTCGGTGGCGCCACAGGTCTGCGCTTTGGCGGGCACGGAATACATCTCGGCGGTATCCAGAAAATTCACCCCGCGCTCGAACGAGCGATCCAAGATGCTGTGCGCCGTGGCTTCGTTGACTTGCTCGCCAAAGGTCATGGTGCCCAAGCAAATCGGCGTCACCTGCAACGCACTGGCGCCCAATGACACAGAAGGAAAATTCATACCCACACTCCCACAAGCAGCTTGTCAAAACTGACAAGTCTAAAGCTTCGCGCGGGCCTCCTCTTGCAGGCGCAGCACACGGCGTTGCACCTTGCCCGTGGTGGTCATGGGCAACTCGGCAATGAACTCAATGTCTTTGGGGTATTCGTAAGGCGCCAACTTGCCACGCACATGCTGCTGCAACTCGGCCACCAAGCCATCACTGCCCACAAAGCCCGGCGCCAACACCACATAGGCTTTGACCACCGCACTGCGCTGGGCATCGGGCTTGGGGACCACGGCGGCATTGGCCACCGCGGGGTGTTTGACCAAACAGTTCTCGATCTCGCTGGGGCCAATGCGGTATCCCGCTGCTTTGAACACATCATCCGCACGACCTTGGTACCACAGGTAACCGTCGGCATCACGCACTGCCATGTCCCCGGTGCGGCACCAATCACCCGTGAACTTGGCGGCAGTGGCTTGGGGGTTTTTCCAATAGCCCAAAAAGAAAATCGGATCAGGATCGCCGTGCACATCGAAGCGATGCACCGCCACATCACCGGGCACGCCCACGGCGCACTCGCGGCCCTCGTCGTCGATCACCGCCACGCGATGGCCCGGGTAGCCGCGCCCCATGCTGCCGGGCTTGGCGGGCCACCCACCCGGCATGGCGCAGTTGCCCACGATGTAGTTGATCTCGGTCTGCCCAAACATCTCGTTCACCGTCACGCCCAAGTGGGCTTGGCAATAGGCAAACACCGCGTCGCCGACGGCTTCGCCTGCGCTCATGATGGCCCGCAGTTGGAGGTCAAAGGTGTCACGCGGGGTGGGATAGGCCTTCATCATGGCCTTGAGCGCGGTTGGAAACAAAAAGGTGTGGGTCACACGGTGCTGCTGCATGAGCGTGAAGGCCAGCTCGGGACTGAAGCGGCCGTTGAAGGCCACGATGGATCGGCCAAAGTACAAGGTGGGCAGCAATGCGTCCATCAAGCCGCCGGTCCAGGCCCAATCTGCCGGCGACCAAAACACCGTCGGCACCAAAGGCTCAGGTGGCATGGCCGAGGCTGCACGCGCCGCCTTGACAGCACCACGCCCATGCCCCAATGGGCGCTGCGGCACAGTGGTTGCAAACCCAAACCAGTTTTGGCTGCACACAAAGCCCGTCAAATTGCCAATCAGGGCCCGGTGCGGGATCAACGCACCCTTGGGTGGCCCCGTGGTGCCACTGGTGTAGATCAACACCGCCGCTTCGTCGGCTTGGGTTTGTACCAGCGTGAATCGACGCTGCTGCCCAGCGATGGCTTGGCTGTACCCGAGGTCGCTGCGTGATGCAGCGCCATCCAATCCGACCACGCAGCGCAAAGCTGGACAACCCGCGCGGACAGACAACAGGTTGTCCACGGTGGCTTCATCCACCAAGGCCAACACCGCATCGCTGTCTTGCAAGCGGTAAGCCAGTGCCTCAGGGCCAAACAACATCGACAAAGGCATGGCCACCGCGCCCAACTGCAGCACAGCCATGTAAGCCACTGCGGTTTCAAAACGCTGGGGCAACACAATCGCCACCCGGTCGCCGCGCTGCACACCTTGGTTGAGCAAGACATGGCTCAGAGCATCGGCCGCTAGCGACAACTCGGCATAGCTGTGCGTGTGCATGTGGCCATCCACGCTGTGGGAGATCACCGCCACGCGTGAGCTGGCATCTGCTTGCACGCCCCAGCGGCGGCTGCACACCTCGGCCATGTTGAAGTGGGTCGGCACAGCCCAACGAAAGCCTTGTTGCATGGCGTTGTGAAAGTCAGGTTTCGAAGAGGCTGAGCTGTGTGTCATGCGCTGGGTCCTTATGATTGAAAAAATGTACCCAATTCAAAAAGTTTCCCGCAGCGAGTTTGTACCGATACGACAGCTGCGCTACCACGTGCGTCAATGGGGCACGCCCCAGCCAGACGCTAACCCTTTGGTGCTGCTGCATGGCTGGATGGATGTGGCCGCATCGTTTCAGTTTGTGGTCGATGCTTTGCGCCAAGACCATTGGGTGATCGCCCCTGATTGGCGTGGCTTTGGTTTGACCGATGCGCCCCAGGCCGACACCTTTTGGTTTCCTGACTATCTGGCTGATCTGGACTTGCTGCTGGACCACTGTGTGGGGGATCGGCCTGTGCATCTTGTGGGCCACAGCATGGGCGGGCATGTGGCCACCATGTATGCGGGTGTGCGGCCTGAACGGGTGCGTCGTTTGATCAATCTCGAAGGCTTTGGCATGCCGGCCTCGCGCCCAGCGCAAGCCCCTGGGCGGTATGCCAAATGGATGGACGAACTCAAGGCCGTGTATGCGGGAGGGTTTGACCTCAAGACCTACGACAGCCCAGAGGCCGTGGCGCAGCGCTTGATCAAAACCAACCCGCGCTTGAGCCATGACAAAGCCCACTGGCTGGTCCAGCACTGGGCGCAACCCAATGACCAAGGCGCATGGCGCATCTTGGGCCACGCCGCCCACAAAGCCAGCAGTGCGCAGTTGTTTCGGGTGGAAGAAGTGCAGGCGATCTACGAGCGCATCAGCGCACCCATGCTGTGTGTGGTGGCCCACAGCGACAGCTTGAGCCAATGGTGGAACAGCAAGTTCAGCTTGGACGAGTTCAAGCAGCGCATCGCCGTGGTGCCCCATCTCACCCATGCGGTGGTGCAAGACGCGGGGCACATGCTGCACCATGACCAACCCGATGCGGTGGCACGCCTGATTGAAGGTTTTCTGTGAAAGAGTCCAGGGTTTCGAAGCCTCGGGGGCCGCGTCTGTGAACGTGAGAAAATCTGCGGTTTCCCAGAACCGTAAAGAAGACCCATCATGGAAGCAGAACGCATCAACCTCATTGGCACCACCCTCGCAGACCTGAGCGTGCGCACGGTTGATTTACGGAGGTATCTTTGACTTCGATGCCAAGTCA
>CANCUP010000111.1 GCA_947381325.1 Comamonadaceae bacterium | reverse complement strand
GGCGGTGTTGCATCAGTTCCCGGGCGCCCAAGTCTCTTACAAGTTCAAGTGTCGCAACCCCGGTGTTCAACTCACTCCATACGTGCAGGAGATCCGAGAGGAAATTGGCTCTTTGTGCCGGTTGCAGTTTCAAGAGCCCGAGTTGGCTTGGTTGCGGAGTTTGCGTTTCATCAAGAATGACTTTGTTGATTTTCTCGCTCTGTTTCGCCTGAACGAAAAGTACATCCAAGTCATTGCGTTACCAAATGGTGAGATTGAGATCAACATTCAAGGACCGTGGTTGCACACCATCTTGTTCGAAATTCCGGTGCTTGCCATCGTCAATGAGGTGTATTTCCGCAACACATGCAGTGCGCCTGACTATGCGGAGGGACGCAAACGCTTAGACCAAAAGATCGAAGCCTTGCGTGCGGAGCGTTTGAGAGATTTGAAGATTGCCGATTACGGGACACGTCGACGCTTTTCAAAATCTTGGCATGAAGAGCTGTTGCGTGTGCTTGTGGCTAAATTAGGTACCGGATTTCAAGGGCAGCTGGCTGGCACCAGCAATGCTTTGTTAGCCATGAAACTTAAGCTCACACCTTTGGGCACCATGGCGCATGAGTTTTTGCAGGCCTGTCAGGCATTGGGTCCACGTTTGCGTGACAGCCAGGTGTTTGGTTTAGACACGTGGGCCCGAGAGTACCGGGGCGATTTGGGTATTGCGCTCAGCGATGTGTTCGGAATTGAGCCATTCTTGCGCGACTTCGACATGTACTTTTGCAAGCTGTTCGATGGTGCCCGCCATGACAGTGGCGATCCGTTCGCATGGGGTGAGCGCTTGATCGCGCATTACCGCCACCACAGAGTTGACCCATTGACCAAAACCTTGGTTTTTAGCGATGGCTTGACGGTCGAGCGAATCATCGCGCTCTACAACCAATTTCAAGGGCGCTGTCAGTTGGCATTTGGCATAGGAACCAATTTGACCAATGACTTGGGATATGAGCCTCTCCAAATCGTGATCAAAATGGTGCAATGCAACGGTCAACCCGTTGCCAAGTTATCTGACACGCCATCCAAGAATATGTGCGAAGACCAAAAATATTTGGCTTATTTGCGTCAAGTTTTTGAAATTGAATCGCCAAAGTGAGCGCTTTTTTCATGAGCTATCAAAAAGTGCTTGTTTTATTTCTGTTGGCATGGGCTTTGAATCGTGTTGCGCCCGGTGTGTTGACGCATTTGTACGATTTGGAAAAAGTAGAAGCCTCCATCGCTGTCTCTCTGTGGTGCATGGGCTTGTTCTTGTTGTTTGGCTGGGCCTGTAGCAAAGCCGCCGAAGGCACAGTCCTGCCAAACTTCACGTTGCAATTGCTGGTGGGCATTGTGTTGCATGATGCACTGTCACCTTTGGCGGAGCAACTGACTTTGTCTGTGGTGGTGTGTACGGCCATGGCCGCCGTGATTCTGAAATCGGGCGGGGATGAAATCGAGCGCAAAGTATTTTTGCAAATTGCCTATCCAACCCTGATGCTGGCGGTACTGGGTTATCTGATCACGTTTTTCGTGATGTTTGTCTTGCTGAGGTGGCTTGGCATGGCGGGGCCGACAGCAGCCTTGTTGGCCGCCATCGTGGGCTCGACCGATCCAGCTGCCTTGATTCCAACCCTCAAACAGCTCAGTTTTAGGGATAAATTTCAGCGCGTGACCCATCTCTCCGTTGCCGAAAGTGCTTTGAACGACGCCGTAGGCGCCATCTTGACAGCAGCGGTGTGTTGGATGGTCTCCTCAGGCGTGGATCTCAGCAACATGACCAGTTTAGGAATGGGTTTGTTGAGCGGCTCGAATTTGATCAATTTGGCAGAGCAGCTTTTGTTTGGCTTGGTGGCTGGCGTTCTAGGATGGCTCGGGATGTACAGTTTTGAACGCTACAAATCCGCACAAGGCGGCAAAGGCGAACAAGACAAACCCTACGACTTTGCCATTGTGTTGATGATTCCTCTGTTGACATTTGTGGGTGCACAAGCCATCCACGGCAACGGCTTTTTGGCAGCCTTCGTGGCGGGGTTGTTGGCAAATTTCAACCATGGGTCACACCACTTTCATGGGTTGTTGCACAGCATGGAAGTCAAAATTGAAAGCGTGGCCAAGCCCACCATTTTCATGATGGTGGGCCCTTTTGTGACGCTGGATAACTTGCTGGATACCGCATGGCTGGGCCTGACGGTGTCGTTGCTGTTTATTTTTGTGGCGCGTCCATTGGCGGTCTGGATTTCATTGCTCCCCACAGGCATCACTTGGCGTGAAAAATTGTTTTTGTGTGCCGTACGTGAAACCGGTGTGATTCCGGTTGTTTTGGCCGTGATGGCTGTAGCTCAATTTCCTGACATGACCACGCTCATGCCGTTGACTGCGTGGGTCGTGATTTGGACTTTGACCCTGTTGCCCGCCATCACGCCTTGGTGGGCCAGAAAACTTCACCTTTTGAATGAGAAAAACCCTTGTTGATTGAGAAAGAACTTATATGAAACCTAAGATCATCGTTGCGCGTCCTATTTTTGACAGCGTCATACAACGCCTGTCGGAGCACTTTGACGTGACCGACAACCAAGCTGACCATGCTTGGACGAAGGCCACTTGGACCACTGCGCTGGCACACCATGTCGGTGCTTTCACGACAGGCAGTGACCCCGTGGATGCCGAGGTCTTGGCGGCTTGCCCCACGCTCAAGATGTGCGCGAACATGGCTGTGGGTTTCAACAACTTTGACGTTCCCACCATGACTGCTCGCGGTGTCCTCGCCTCCAACACACCCGATGTGTTGACCGAGACCACTGCCGATTTTGGCTTTGCCTTGTTGATGGCCACCGCGCGACGCATGACCGAGAGCGAGCACTATTTGCGCCGAGGTGAATGGACGCAATGGCGCTATGACATGTTTGCCGGTGCAGAAGTGCATGGCAGCACCATGGGTATTTTGGGGATGGGGCGCATTGGCCAAGCCATTGCACGCCGAGGTGCGCATGGCTTTGGCATGAAGGTGATCTATCACAACCGCTCACGCCTGTCGGCTGAACTGGAAGCGGAGTGCAAAGCCACCTACGTGAGCAAAGAGGAGTTGCTGCGCACGGCCGACCATGTGATGTTGGTCGTCCCTTATTCGGCGGCGTCACACCACACCATTGGCGCAGCAGAGCTGGCACAAATGAAACCCACAGCGACCTTGGTGAATATTGCGCGTGGTGGCATCGTGGACGATGCAGCCTTGGCCGTGGCCTTGCGTGCGCATCAAATTGCTGCGGCTGGTCTGGATGTGTTTGAGGGTGAGCCCAAAGTGCATCCTGATTTGTTGACGGTGCCCAATGTGGTGTTGACACCGCACATCGCCAGTTCGTCGATTCAAACCCGGTTGGCGATGGCGAACTTGGCTGCAGACAACCTGATCTCTTACTTCACACAAGGCAAGGCCTTGACGCCTTTGAACACGTTGCCATGAGCTTTGATTTGGTGATGTTGCTGGTGCTTGGCATGTTCAATGCCGTATTGCTGGTGCTGCTGTTGCGCCGTTCGGGGCAAGGCAACTCGGAGGCGCAAGCTGCCTTCGTGCTCAGTTTGCAGAACGTGCAAGACAAGTTGGAACGTATGGAAAGGGAGCTGCGCCATGACATCAGCGAGGCATCACGTGGTGGACGCCAAGAGCTGACCCAGAACTTGGCTACGTTTCAGCAAAGCCAGGTGCAGCAGTTGACCTTGATGCAAAAGTCCATCAGCGACACCTTGAATCAGCAATTGCAACAACTTCAGCGCAGCAATGCCGAAAAGCTGGACGAAATGCGTCGCACGGTGGACGAGAAGTTACAGACCACGCTCGAAAAACGCTTGTCCGAGAGCTTCAAGCAAGTGGCCGAACGGTTGGAACAGGTGCACAACGGTTTGGGTCAAATGCAAAAGTTGGCCGACGGTGTGGGCAGTTTGCAGCGCGTGTTAACCAACGTCAAAACGCGCGGCATGTTTGGCGAAGTGCAACTGGAGGCCTTGCTGGAGCAGGTGCTCACCGTGGAGCAATACGCCAAGCAAGTGGAAACCAAACCGCGCAGCAACCAGCGGGTGGATTTTGCGATTCGCTTTCCAGGTCGAGGTGGCCATGACGGAGAGCCGGTCTGGTTGCCGATCGATGCCAAGTTTCCACGCGACGACTACGAGCGTTTGTTGGATGCGCATGATCGTGCCGATGCCGTGGCAGCCGAAGTCGCAGCAAAGGCCTTGGAAGCGCGTATCCGAGGCGAAGCCAAGAGCATTGCTGAGAGTTATCTGGCGCCGCCTCACACCACCGATTTCGCCATTTTGTTTTTACCTGTGGAAGGTTTATATGCCGAGGTACTACGCCGTCCTGGCTTGATGGACAGTTTGCAGCGCGACTACCGCGTCACGCTGGCGGGGCCCACGACCTTGCTGGCCATGCTCAACAGCTTGCACATGGGTTTTCGCACCTTGGCTTTGGAGCAACAAGCGTCTGAGGTGTGGAAGGTCTTGGGTGCTGTCAAGACTGAGTTTGAACGCTATGGGGATTGGGTAGAGAAGGTGCGCGAGCAAGTTCAAAAAGCTGCAGACACCTTGGACCGTGCCGACACCCGCAGCAGACAAATGCGACGCGCCTTAAAAAATGTTGAGGCTTTACCCGAAGGCGAAGCACAAGCGCTGCTGCCAATGCTCGATGAGTCTGACCAAGCAGATGCACCGTGAAGCGTGAACTGGCGAGATTGATTGCGGGGCAGGTTTGCTTGCACGCCTGCATGACGGGTATGCGCATGGCGGCTCCCTTGATGGCCTTGCGCAGTGGGCAAAGCCCAGCAGCGGTGGGGGTGTTGCTGGCCTTGTTTGCGTTGACCCAGGTTTTTTTGGCCCTGCCTGCTGGGCGGTATGCGGATTTGCATGGGCTCAAGCGTCCTGTGATGTGGAGTGTTCTGACATCTTGTGCCGGTGCAGGTATGGCTGCGATTTGGCCAATTTTTCCAGTGCTTTGTGTGAGTGCGCTCTTGACCGGTGGTGCTACAGGGGCTGCTGTCATTGCCCTACAACGTCATGTGGGTCGAGCCGCACAAGACCTGACACAACTCAAACAGGCCTTCAGCTGGTTGGCGATTGGGCCTGCGATATCTAATTTCATTGGCCCCTTCACAGCTGGCTTGTTGATCGATCACGCTGGTTTTCAATGGGCGTATGGGGCTATGGCTGTGTTGCCCTTGCTCACCTGGGCTTGGGTCAGAAAAACGCCTGAGTTGCCGACCTATGTGAAACCTGAGGGACATGAAAAAAACAAGGCTTGGGACTTGTTGAATGCACCGATGTTTCGTCGACTGATGTTGGTGAACTGGTTCTTATCAGCCTGTTGGGACGTTCATACCTTTGTGGTTCCGATCATGGGCCATGAAAAAGATTTGAGTGCATCTGCGATCGGATCGATTTTGGGTGCCTTTGCCATTGCTGCTGCCCTGATACGCATTGGATTGCCTTTTTTGGTGACGCGCTTGCACGAGTGGCAGGTGTTGACCGGTGCGATGTTGGCGACCTCTATTTTCTTAGGGCTCTACCCGTTCATGAACTCCGCCTTGAGCATGGGATGCTGCTCAGTCTTGTTGGGTTTTTCGCTTGGGTCTGTACAGCCCATGGTCATGAGTACCTTGCACCAAATCACACCGGAGTCGCGTCATGGAGAGGCTATTGGCTTGCGCTTGATGGGCATCAATGCTTCCAGCGTGATGATGCCCATCGTGTTTGGCGCCGCTGGTGCCGTAGTGGGCGCAGGTGGTGTTTTTTGGTGCGTTTCAGCGATGGTTGGACTGGGTTCGCGCAGCGCTTACTTGCTCAGAATCGGTAAAAAGCTCGAATGATTTGCCACGCATCATCGACGCTGTCGACGTATTTGAAAAGTTCTAAATCCTCAGCCGAAATGGCGCCTTCTTCCACCAAAACATCTGGATTGAACAGGCGCTTCCAATAGTCAGTGCCAAACAGCACCACAGGGACCGGTTTGACTTTTTTGCACTGAACCAAGGTGAGCGTTTCAAACAGTTCGTCTAGCGTACCAAACCCACCAGGAAAAGCCACCAAGGCTTTGGCGCGCATCATGAAATGCATTTTTCGCAATGCAAAGTAATGAAATTTGAAACTCAGTCCTGGTGTGATGTAGGGGTTGGGTGCTTGCTCATGGGGGAGGGCGATATTGAGTCCGATGCTGATGCCACCAGCCTCTTGGGCACCTCGATTGGCGGCTTCCATGATGCCGGGACCACCACCGGTGCAGATGAACATTTTGTTGCCATTGGTTTGCGTCAAAGAATGCTCGGTGATGGTCCTGCCCAAGGCACGTGCTTGTTCGTAGAAATGTGCGTTGCGAACCAGCGTCTGCGCGCGGGTGATGGTCTCTGGCACGCCTTCTTGTTGTGCCAAGGCCAATTGTTGGGCCGCAACTTCGGAACTTCGAAACCTTGCACTGCCAAAAACCACCACCGTATGTTCAATGCCTTGGGCTTGTTGCGCCAGGTCTGGTTTGAGCATTTCGAGCTGGAAGCGAATGCCACGAGTTTCTCGTCTCAATAAAAACTCAGGATCGGCAAAGGCCAGGCGGTTCGATTCGGCAACAAGTCCATCGCCATGTTCTTGCTGGGCCTTGACAATGTCCCAGGCTTCGGCCAAGCGCCTGTCATGAGGGTCGAGCATTCCATCCATCCATAGATGTTACTGGCATGCAGACGTGAAAAAAGCTCCAAAAGGAGCCTTTTATATGATGGGCGTGGCAGAAGCTTAGACGCGTTTGCGGTATTCGCCGGTTCGGGTGTCGATCTCGACTTTATCGCCTTGTGCCACAAAAATTGGCACACCGATTTCAAAGCCAGTGGCAATCTTGGCGGGTTTGAGGACTTTGCCAGATGTGTCGCCTTTGACTGCGGGTTCTGTCCAAGTGATTTCACGTACGACGTTGGTGGGCAATTCAACTGAGATGGCCTTTTCGTCGTAGAACACCACTTCGAGGGACATGCCGTCTTCGAGGTAGTTCAGGGCATCGCCCATGTTGCTGGCTTCTACTTCGTACTGGTTGAACTCGGTGTCCATGCACACATACATGGGGTCAGCGAAATAGGTGTAAGTGCATTCTTTTTTGTCTAAGATGACTTGATCCATCTTGTCGTCGGCTTTGAAGACGACTTCGGTGCCGAAGTTGGCGATCAAGCTCTTGAGCTTCATGCGAACTGTGGATGATCCACGGCCACCACGTTGGTACTCGGTGCGCAGGACAACCATGGGGTCTTTGCCATGCATGATGACGTTGCCAGCGCGAATTTCTTGAGCGGTTTTCATAGTGTGTAGGGGTTGATGAGTGAAATAAGGCCCCAAAACAACTCAAGCTGAGCAGGGCTAACCAAGCCTGCTATTTTAGCGGGTTTCAGCATCACGCCAGCGTTGAGACACCCAGTCGAGCAATTGGGTACATAAATCGGGGTGTTTTTGTAATGCCTTTCGGCACGATTGGCTCCAACTGAGCCAGTCGAGGGCTGGGACATCGGGCCAATCGAAGCGCGCAATTGAAGTGTCCCGGTTCCACATCTGATGGATGGCGCGCAGGTCGTTTGGCATGCAGGTGACTTTGTAAAACGCCTCCAATTTGTTGAAGTGTGCGCCGTCATGTTGTGGGTAGATGTGCCAAACAAAGGGCTTGCCAGCCCATATTGCCCGAACCAGAGAGTCTTCACCTCTTACGAAGTTCAGGTCACAACTCCAGAGCAAGTGGTCAAAATCGGTTTGACACATGTAGTGCAGGTAGACGATGCGCAGATGCGCAGAACCCCGTTGAGGCCACCCCAGGATTTGGCAAGCCTGCTCTGCAGCTTTTTGCGTACGACCCGCTGTAACGCACACATAGGTTGTGACAGGGCCTCGGCTGAGCGCGTGAAGCAGTTCAGGCAGAGCCTCGGGTTCGTAGCAAAACAAAGAGATCCAACGTTCTTGTGCATCCGTGTGGGGGGCAGGTCGGTGACGAGCTCGCCAAGCGCCAATGTCAAACTTTTGTAGTCTCTGGTCTAGGTCAAGTTCGCGCAGCAATCCCCCTGTATCGGCTGTAAAACCAGGGTAAAAAAACCATTTGGTGGCACCGCGTGCAGGGCCTTGCATCACGGGGGACGGCAAGCCATGTGAGCGTGAGACATAGTCTTCGGCGCTGAGGTATTCGAGGTTGACCCATACCGTGCGCGGCTGTTGGGCAATGGCGCATTCGACCGCTTCGGGCAAATGACAGCCAAAGGCTTCAACCACCACATGCCCCACCTCGGTGGCTTGTTGGGCGGCGGCCCAAGCATGGACCTCGACGCCAGCGCAGCCTGCGGGAGCCATCCATTCAAGTGCTGACGCGTCGTCGACCCACAAGCGCACGAGGTGGCCTCGTGCGCCAAGGTCGGCGCACAAGCGCCAACACACGCCCAAGTCACCATGGTTGTCGATGACGCGGCAAAAAATATCCCAAGTCCATGAGTTTTGTTTCACGCAGGGGATTGTCCACAATACGGGGATGCAAGAAGAACCCGTTTCCCGCCATTCGCCTGAGTTGTTGCAACAAGTGGCGGCCCTGCCTGCGTTGCCTGGTGTTTACCGCTACTTCGATGCGCAAGATCAAGTGTTGTATGTGGGCAAGGCCATCAGCCTGAAAAAGCGGGTGGCGAGTTATTTTCAAAAAGACCATGGCGGCACGCGCATCGGGCACATGGTGAGCAAGATCGTGCATCTGGAGACCACGGTGGTGCGTTCAGAAGCAGAAGCTTTGCTGCTTGAAAACAACCTGATCAAGTCACTCAAGCCCAAGTACAACATCTTGTTTCGCGACGACAAGAGCTATCCGTATTTGAAGCTCACGCGT
>CANCUP010000110.1 GCA_947381325.1 Comamonadaceae bacterium | reverse complement strand
AAACCGGCCAAGCCAAGCGCTCAATCTTCGAACGTTTTTTCTGGAGCTTGGGAAATGGAAATATTTGATTACGACAACGTCTTGTTGTTGCCACGCAAGTGCCGCGTGGAAAGTCGCTCAGAGTGCGACGCTGGCGTAGAACTCGGGGGCCGCAAGTTCCGCCTGCCCGTGGTGCCTGCCAACATGAAAACCGTGGTGGATGAAAACATCTGCCTCTGGATGGCACAAAACAACTACTTTTACGTGATGCACCGATTCGACCTGGACAACGTCCAGTTTGTGCGTGACATGCATGGCAAGGGTGTCTATGCCTCGATCTCTTTGGGCGTGAAAGCGCCCGACCGCGCCACGGTGGACCAACTGGCTGCCGAGCGCCTGGTGCCCGAGTACATCACCATCGACATTGCCCATGGCCACGCCGACAGCGTGCGCGACATGATTGGCTACATCAAGTCCAAATTGCCCACCAGCTTTGTGATTGCCGGCAACGTGGCCACGCCTGAAGCGGTGATCGACTTGGAGAACTGGGGCGCCGACGCCACCAAAGTGGGCGTGGGCCCTGGCAAGGTGTGCATCACCAAGCTCAAAACCGGCTTTGGCACAGGCGGTTGGCAACTGTCAGCGCTCAAGTGGTGCGCCCGCGTGGCCACCAAGCCCATCATTGCAGACGGCGGCATTCGCAGCCACGGTGACATTGCCAAGAGCATTCGCTTTGGCGCTTCGATGGTGATGATTGGCTCGCTGTTCGCCGGTCATGAAGAGTCGCCCGGTAAAACCGTCGAAGTCGATGGCGAGTTGTTCAAAGAGTATTACGGCTCAGCGTCAGACTTCAACAAGGGCGAATACAAGCACGTCGAAGGCAAGCGCATTTTGGAGCCCATCAAAGGCAAGCTGGCCAACACCTTGATCGAGATGGAGCAAGACGTGCAAAGCTCGATCAGCTACGCCGGCGGCACCAAGCTGATGGATGTGCGCAAAGTGAACTACGTGATCTTGGGTGGCGACAACGCGGGCGAACACCTGTTGATGTAAGCGGCACAACGCCTCTCAAGCAGCCTGCTGTGCCCTCGCACCGCAGGCTGTTTTTTCAGGCCATCAACTCAAGGGTGAGTTGGTGCAACCGGTGACCGGGTTGCGCAAAGGCCTCGACGATGCTGAAGTGCTGCAAGTCAGGCAAGGCCTCCGACACGGGCACGCGTTGTTTGCCCCAGGCCTGTTGAATCAACAGGTTGTGACGCAAGAACTCGGCGCTCTCCAGCGCACCGGCCACGGTGTAGAAACGACCTGTCTTGGGCGCGGGCATCCAGGCGGGGCTGCAGCGCAACGCATCTTTCGGGGTGAGATGCAGGTCTGACAAAAACGGGGTCAAGCGCACCGACTCCAACTCGAACAGGCCTGAGATCGACATGGCACGCTGCACCAGACCTACGGGCAAGTCTTTGGCATAGGCTTGCCAATGGCAGGCCAACAGCATGGCCGCCAAGTGTCCACCCGCCGAATGGCCCACCACGGTGATGCGACTCGGGTCGCCGCCAAAGCGCGCAATGTTGCGCCACACCCAGGCCACAGCCTTGACCATTTGCAGTGTGATGTCTGGGATGGTCACGGCTGGGCACAGCGCGTAATTGGGCACCACCACGCAGGCACCTTCTGAGGTGAAAGCAGGCGCCACAAAGGAGTGATCAGCCTTGTCGAGCGAGCGCCAATAGCCACCATGGATGAACACCAGCACGGGCGCGCCCTTTTGAGCGTGTGCCCCCGAGGCAGGAAAAATGTCCAAGCTTTCGCTGGGCCCGTGGCCATAGGCCACGTCCTGAAAGCAGCGCGAGGTGGTGCGTGCTGCCTGCGAGGCCTCACGCCAATGCGCAAAGTGCGCGGCATGCTCGGGCACCAACGCACGGTTGTTGTACATGCTGTCGAGCCAAACGCCATCGCGCGGGGTGGAACTCATAGCTTTTTCTCCAAACGAATTTGCACACTGGTCCAACTGCGGTCACGGGTGCTGCTGCTTTCGACACCACTGTAACTGCGGTCAGTCACGTAGTTGCGCGGATCGAGGTTGCTCAACGTCAAGCGCCACGAAGTACTGGCATCGACGCGCCACAGGCCATACAGGTCCATCACGCGCTTTTGGGACACGGTCAAGAACTCCGGCGAGCTCAGGTGGCTGGTGTAGCCCGGGTTGTAGTTGATGTTGCCGCCGACCGTCAGCGGCATGCTGCGCAAGCGGTAGTCACCGCCTAAGTTGGCTGTCATGTCGGGTTGTTGGTCGAGCCGGTTGTTGGGGCCCGCCACGCTGAGCACGCGCGAGCGGTAAAAACTCACGTTGCTGCGCACATCCACAGGCATGGCGCCATCGATCCATTGGTCTAACCGAAACTTGGCTTCCAACTCCACACCTTCGGTCACCGCTTGGCTGAAGTTTTGCGGCGTCGAGACCCAGCGGTTGCCATACGCCGGGTCTTGTGCGGTGACGTTGCGAATCAGGTTTTGAATGTCGCGGTGAAACACGCTGGCACTGAGCACGCCGCCTTGCGGCAAATAGCGCTCGATCGCCACATCCAAGCCGGTAGCCAATTCAGGCTTGAGGTTGGGGTTGCCGATGCGGTCAGCATTGGTAGGCCCGTTGCTGCCGCCCAAGGCATCATCACGTGAGCGCACATAACGCGCCAAAAGGGTTTGCATATTGGGCGTTTTGAAACTCCGCGTGAGGCTCATGCGCACTTGGTCGCGGCTCTCAGGGTTGGGCTTCCACAAGGCATGCAACAAAGGCGTGAACACACTGTTGCGGTTGAGCACGTCGCCGCTGCTGGTGGTGCCCTCGGTCGTGAGTTGCTCGTAGCGCGCGCCTGCATGGGCCGACCAATGGGGCGTGAGTTGCCACTCGTCTTGGGAGTAGACCGCCCAGCGCATCGACTGGGCTTGCAAGTCGGCATCGCCGTCGGCATAAGTGGCGGTGGCATTTTGGGTGCGACGCACGGTTTCGACTTCAGCGCCACTCACCCATTGGTGGCCGCCACCCAAAATCTGGGTGTATTTGCCATTCAGACTGGCCGAGCGGTCTTTGGTGCGCGTGGCTTCTAACAAGGTCGTGGTGTACACCGCACCTGCGCCCGTGGGTGTTTGGGTGAAGTTGGTTCGGCTGTCCCAGCCCCCCACATTGAACTTCCACTCCATGTTGCTGTCGGCGCCAAGTTTGCGTCGCCATTGGCCGTTCATGCGCGCGAGGCCAAAGTGGTTGTCATTGAAGCTGGTGGCACTGTCGTAGATGCGCGCAGCCCCGTTGGTGCTTTGGTCCAAGGACACGGTGCCGGGCGTGGTGCCGTGCGAAACCACCACAAAAGGCATCAGGGTCAAGCTCTCACCAGGGTCTCCCTTCCATTGCAAGCGCCCCGTGGTGTTGAGGCCTTCGCGCACATAGTGGCTGTCGCTGATGCGGTTGCGTTGCAAAGGGCCTGCATCGCGTTGCAGCGCCAGCTCACTGTGATCAGGCGCCGCATAGCGGTTGACCGACAAGGTGTAGTTGCTGCTCCAGCGTTCAGTTTCTTGGTAGTGCGTGATCGAGCCGTTGGGCGAGGCGTAGCCGCCTTGCCACGTCGAGCCGAGTTTGAGTTCATCTGGAATACCACGCCGGCCCTCACGGGTGATGATGTTGATGGTGCCTGCAATGGCTTGGGCGCCGGTTTCAGCGGTGGGGGCGCGCAAAATCTCAATCCGCTCCACCATCTCAGGGGTCAGCGATTCAACCGAAAAGCCCGGCGGCACACGTTGGCCGTCCAACAAAATCTGGGTGTAGCCCCCACTCAGGCCACGCATGCGAATGCCTGAACCACGCCCTGGCGCGCCGCCCAGGGTGATGCCGGGCATGCGCTTGAGCACTTCACCCAAATTGGCGTCGCCTTGGCGTTCAATCTCTTCGCGACCGATGACGATTTTGCTGGCGGTGGACTCACGACGTTGCTGGGTGTCGTTGTCTCGACCGCTGGTGATGTCGATCCGCCCCATGTCGGCGGTGGGGACGGCAGCAGTTTGCGCTTGCGCCCAAGCAGCAGCGAAGAGCACAGGCGAAAACCACAGCCAATGCCGTGCGAGGTGTTGCTTTGTCATACTGAAAAGTTTAGCGGCAAGCCAATGCCCTTGCCGTGTAAAGTCTGGCTTTTACTCTTCGTTTGATTGCCCATGAGCCACGCCGCCGCGCCACACGCCTACGAGATCAAGAGCGCCTCGCTGCCTTTGGTTGCTTTTGTACTCAAAACGCATGACATCGCAGCTCTGCAAGAGGATTTGAACCGTCGCTTGGGAGGCACGCCTGATTTTTTTGACAACGATCCGGTGGTGATTGACCTTCATGCCCTAGAGCCGTCTGAGGCAGAGTTGAATTTCAAACAGATCTGCACGCTGTTGCGTCAGCACCGCATGGTGCCAGTGGCTGTGCGAGTGGGGCAAGCCCACCACATCGCCAATGCGCAGCAAGCGGGACTGTTCGAGGCACGTGACTTGAGCACCCAAACTGCCGCGCCCGCTCGTGTGGAGACAGTGGTGCAAGAGGTGATTCGCGAAATCGAAGTGGTGCGTGAGGTACCCGCCGAACCCCTCGGAGCCATGGTCATTGACAAGCCTTTGCGCTCTGGCCAACACGTGTACGCCAAAGGGCGTGACTTGATTGTGATGGCGATGGTCAACCCAGGTGCCGAGATCATGGCCGATGGCCATATCCACGTGTATGCCCCTTTGCGTGGCAAAGCCATTGCGGGCGCACGCGGCAATGAAGATGCACGCATCTTCACCTTGTCGCTCGAAGCCGAGTTGGTGTCTGTCGCGGGCACTTACCGAACCAGCGACACGCCCTTGCCTGCTGAAGTGGCAGGCAAGCCCGCGCAAATCTCTTTGCTAGGGGACAAGTTGGTGATGCAGCGGTTGTAAAATCGATCATTGATTTTTTAGAACATCCAAAGGCTTACTTCATGGCAAAAATCGTTGTGGTCACTTCTGGCAAGGGCGGTGTGGGCAAGACCACGACCAGCGCCAGCTTTTCGTCTGGCTTGGCACTGCGCGGTTTCAAAACGGTGGTGATTGACTTTGACGTCGGCCTGCGCAACCTCGATCTGATCATGGGCTGTGAACGTCGTGTGGTCTATGACTTCATCAACGTCATCAATGGCGAAGCCACCCTCAACCAAGCCTTGATCAAAGACAAACAGTGCGACAACTTGTTTGTGCTGGCGGCCTCCCAAACCCGCGACAAAGATGCCCTCACCCAAGACGGCGTGGAGCGCGTGTTGACCGAGCTCAAAGGCATGGGCTTTGATTACATTGTGTGCGATTCGCCTGCAGGCATCGAAGTGGGCGCCATGATGGCCATGCACTTTGCCGATGAAGCCTTGGTGGTGACCAACCCTGAAGTGTCTTCGGTGCGTGACTCTGACCGCATCTTGGGCATGCTGAGCAGCAAAACCCAGCGTGCCATCACGGGAGACACGCCCATCAAAGAACATTTGCTGATCACACGTTACAACCCCAGCCGAGTGGAAGAAGGCCAAATGTTGTCCTTGGAAGATATCCAAGACATCTTGCGCATCCCTTTGATTGGTGTGATCCCTGAATCAGAAACCGTACTGACCGCTTCCAACCAAGGCGTACCGGCGGTCCACTTGGTGAACACCGATGTGTCAGAAGCCTACAAAGACGTGATCAGCCGCTTTCTAGGCGAAGACTTGCCCATGCGTTTCACAGAACATGTCAAACCCAGTTTCTTGAAACGTATTTTTGGCGGGAAATAAATCATGTCCCTCCTATCTTTTTTACTCGGCGAAAAGAAAAAAACCGCCAGTGTTGCCAAAGAGCGTTTGCAGTTCATCCTGACCCATGAACGCTCGGATCGCAACACACAGCCCGATTACCTGCCCGCCCTGCAACGTGATTTGGTGGCTGTGCTCTCCAAGTACGTGAAGATCAACCCGGACGACATCAAGGTCAACTTTGAACGTCACGACAACTTGGAAGTGCTCGAAGTCAAGATTGAATTGCCTGACGCATAAGAGGCCTTCGCTTAGTGAATGCCCCAAAAACAAAGCGTCCCTCGGGACGCTTTGTTTTTGTCGTCGCAGACAGCAGCAAATTAACCGCCTTTGCTGGAGCGTTTACCTGGATTCTTTTTGCTGCGCGTGGCGACACCGCGCTCTAAGCTGATGCGTTGACCACGACCACCCGTGCGTGGCGTGGTGCCTGGCAAGGGAGTAGGAGCAGGAGTGCGCTTGCGGTCGGCTTCGGTGACGATTTTGTTGCCCATTTAATTTTCCAGAGAAAGGTTTAAAACCCTATATTAGGCCACAGGTTGGGCTCAGTTTTCATCAGCGTGCACGCATAATCTCTTGAAACAAAGGTCTGTATGAATCCCAAAATCAGTGAACTGCTTGACCGCATCCGCGAGATAGAACACCAGATCGAGGAAGAAACCAAACGCAGACGCGCTGAGTTGCAAGCCGACTTCGAAGACAAGCGCGTGCGCTTTGAGCGAGAGGTCTTGGCCCAACACCGTCGTTTCAAAACGGGCTTGATCAAATACATGCTCACTGCCAATTGGTTGAGCGTTGTGACAGCGCCAGTGATTTACGCTGTGTTGCTGCCCATGCTCGTGCTTGACCTGTTTGTGACGGTGTACCAACGCGTTTGCTTTCCCATCTACGGAATTGCAAGGGTCAAGCGTCAGGACTACTTCGTCTACGACCGCACACATCTGGCCTACTTGAATCTGATTGAGAAGATCAACTGCGCGTATTGCTCCTACGGGAATGGCTTGATGGCCTATGCGCGCGAGATCGTGGCTCGCACAGAGATGTACTGGTGCCCCATCAAGCATGCCCGCAAAGTCCTCCAAGCGCATCCTTATTACGCAGGGTTTGTCGATTACGGCGATGCCCACGGTTATCAGCATGAATTGGATCTGCTACGACAGCGATTGACTGATCTGGACAACAAGAAAGAAGCGCCTTGAACGACTTCGCATCCAGCCCGCTAGACACCATCACTTTGGTTTTATACCGGATGGCCAGCTATGCCGTGATCAACCTGATCGACGATGCAGCCATGTTGTCCTTGATTTTTGTATGAACTGCGTGAGCCAAGAAAAAAGCCAGTTGTCGAGACAACTGGCTTGGTTTGAGCCGGCGTGCTTAGACGTTAACGGTCAAAGCGTGGTTTAGGGCTGCGCTTTTTGGCATCGAACCCACCGCCACCGAAGGGCTTGCCTGCCGGGCGGGCGGGCTTGTCAAACGGTGTGCGGCCAGCTTCGAAACCAACTTGACGTGGGCCGCGTGCAGGACGATCGTCAAAGCTGCGTGGACCTGCAGGATGGGCAAAACCCTGACCGCCACCAAACCCACCACGACCTTGGCTCTGGCCATCGCCAAAACCACCACGTGGTGCGCCACCTTGACGGGCTTCGAAAGAGTTGCCTGCTTTGCGGTTGTCAAACCGGTCGTTGCCGCCGAAACCACCACCGCCACCACCGAAGTTGCCACCACGGCGGCCATCAAACTTGCCACCACCTTTGCGCGGTGCGAAGTCACGGCCGCGCTCGACGCGTTGGGTCGGCTCCATGCCTGGGATCACTTCAGCTGTGAACGGCTGGCGTGTGTAGGCTTCGATGTCAAAGATTTTGCGTTTGTCACGGAACTCGGCCAAAGTCACCGCCAAACCATCACGACCGGCACGGCCTGTGCGGCCAATGCGGTGGGTATAGTCTTCCGACTTCATGGGCAAGCCAAAGTTGAACACGTGGGTGATGGTGGGCACGTCAATGCCACGCGCAGCCACATCGGTGGCCACCAAAATTTGCACTTGACCTTGTCGCAACGCCATCAAACGGCGATTGCGCAAACCTTGACTCAAAGCACCATGCAATGCCACAGCGGAAAAACCGTCTTGTTGTAAGTCATTGGCCAAACCGTCGCACTCGATTTGGGTGCTGGCAAACACAATGGCTTGGTCAATCGTGGTGTCGCGCAAGAGGTGATCCAACAGGCGGCGCTTATGGGCTGCGTTGTCGGCCCAATGCAAGATTTGGCGGATGTTGTTGTGCTTTTCTTGAGGCGAGTCGATTTGCACACGCTGGGGTTCACGCATCACACGTGTTGCCAATTGCTGAATGCGCGGTGCAAAGGTGGCACTGAACATCATGGTCTGGCGACGCTGGATGGTGAGTTGGTTGATTTCGGCCAAGTCGTCGGAGAAACCCAGATCCAACATGCGGTCGGCTTCGTCGACCACCAAGAATTGAACTTGGTCCAGCTTGATTTGCATCGAGCGCTGCAAGTCAAGCAAACGGCCTGGCGTGGCAACCACCAAATTGGCGTTTTGCAGCTTGGCGATTTGCAGTTGGTAAGGCATGCCGCCCACCACGTTGGCTACGCGCAAACCACGGCAGTGTGTGACCAAACCAATGGCGTCATGCGCCACTTGCTGAGCCAATTCACGGGTCGGACAAACGATCAAAGCACCCGGTGTTGGCGCCTTGAAGTTGCGCGGGTTGGTGGGGTCTTTGCGACGTGCACGTTTAGGGGCGGGTTCGCCTTTGGCAGCAGCCTCGGCCACTACGGCTTCCCACTCGGCCGTTTCTTTGGCGTCTTGGGCGTGCATTTGTGCAATCAAGGTGTTGAGCACTGGCAACAAGAAAGCGGCGGTCTTGCCGCTGCCGGTTTGGCTCGACACCATCAGGTCGTTGAACTTGCCAGCGGCACCGTCGTTCATGGCCAATGGAATGGTTTTGGATTGCACGGTGGTCGGTTGGGTGTAACCCAGGTCCCCCACTGCCGCAATCAACTCAGGCGCAAGGCCCAAGAGTTTGAAGCCATTGGGTGCTGCAGGCACCACAGGCTCGTCGATCACGGCCAACTCAGGCGTGAAGCCTGCGTCATCTGTGGGCATAGAAAGTTCAGCTGGCACAGCAGTGCCCAGCTCAAAAGAGTCGGTCATTTTCACGTCCGCTCGCATTGATGCGGCGGCTCCGTCGAGGGTTGAACAACATCAACCATCAAACGAAGTTCTACGCCGTGCTCGGCGCGGGCG
>CANCUP010000109.1 GCA_947381325.1 Comamonadaceae bacterium | reverse complement strand
CTGCACACTGTGGGGCCGTCGGACCCAGCGGTGCAGCATGTGATGACCTTCACACTGGGTGTGGCCCTGCTGTTGACCGCTTGCGCCATGCTCTACAAAGCCATCCGCGGCAAACAGGCCCCCGCCAGCGTGGCTGACATTGATCTGTCTGAAGCCACCCTGCCACGCCACTGGGCCTTGCCGGTGTTGTTCGGTGCGGTGATTGGCACCTTGGTCACGCTCACCTCGGTGGGTGCCGGGGCCATTGGCGTGACGGTGTTGATGATCTTGTATCCCCAACTGCCCTTGTCGCGCATCATCGCGGCAGACATTGCCTACGCCGTGCCCCTGACCTTGATGGCGGGTTTGGGCCACGCCTCGCTGGGCTCGGTGGACTGGTCGCTGCTGTCGCTCTTGCTGGCGGGTTCTTTGCCCGGCATTTGGGTGGGCTCACGCCTGGTGCACAAAACACCCGAGCGCGTGATCCGCTCCATTCTTTCTGTGTTGCTGGCCTGGGCCGGCAGCAAACTGGTTTTAGCCTGATATTTCAAGATGTACCAATACACCGAATTTGACCGAGCGTTTGTGCAAGCACGCGCTGCGCAGTACCGCGACCAGCTGACCCGCAACCTGGCCGGCACCTTGGGCGACGACGAGTTTCGCCCCCTGCGTTTACAAAACGGCTGGTACATCCAGCGCTATGCGCCCATGCTGCGCGTGGCTGTGCCCTACGGTGAACTCAACAGCGCCCAGTTGCGCGTGCTGGCCACCATCGCCCGCGACTACGACGCACCCTCGCCCGAATTGCTGGCGCAGGCGCAAGCCACGCAAGACAAGATTGGCCACATTGCCGCCCCAAAGCTGACCACGCACTACGCCCACTTCACCACCCGACAGAACGTGCAGTTCAACTGGATTCCGCTGGAAAAAAGTGCCGACGTGATGGAGCTGCTGGCCAGCGTCAACCTGCACGGCATTCAAACCAGCGGCAACTGCATTCGCAACATCACCAGCGACGAGCGCGCCGGCATTGCGGTGGACGAAGATGTGGACCCCCGCCCTTACGCCGAAGTGCTGCGCCAGTGGAGCACCTTGCACCCTGAGTTCGCTTACCTGCCACGCAAATTCAAGATCGCCATCACAGGCGCCGTCGAGGACCGTGCCGCCATTGCCTGGCACGACATTGGCCTGCGCGTGCTGCGCAACGACCAAGGCGAGGTGGGTTTTCAGGTGTTCGTGGGTGGCGGCATGGGCCGCACGCCGGTGATTGGCACCGAAATTCGTGCCTTCTTGCCTTGGGACCAAATCATCAACTACCTCGAAGCCGTGGTGCGTGTCTACAACGGCTGGGGCCGCCGCGACAACATCTACAAAGCGCGCATCAAGATTTTGGTCAAGGCCGAAGGCCAGCGTTACTTTGACGAGGTGGAGGCCGAGTACCAACGCATCTTGGCCAACGGCGCGCACCACACCATTCCCCAAGCCGAGTTGGAGCGCGTCAGCGCCTGCTTTGTCGCGCCGGTGTTGACACAGTGCAGTGCCTCGGACGCCGAAGCGCGCATCGCCCGCATCTTGAGGGCGGCCGCCGAAGACGATGTGGAGTTTGGCCGCTGGATCGAGCGCAACGTGGCCGCCCACAAAAACCCCGACATGCGCGCCGTGACCTTGTCGTTCAAGCGTTTGGGCCAAGCCCCTGGCGACGCCACCGCAGACCAACTCAAGCTGGCCGCAGACTTGGCAGACAAGTACAGCGCGGGTGAAGTGCGCGTCACGCACGACCAAAACCTGCTGCTGCCTTGGGTGGGTTGCGACCAGCTGCCTGAGTTGTGGCGCGAAGCGCGCAAGGCGGGTTTTGCCCGCCCCAACATCCACTTGCTCAGCGACATGATTGCCTGCCCCGGCGGCGACTACTGCGCCTTGGCCAACGCCCGTTCGCTGCCCATTGCAGCCGCCATCACCGCGCGTTACCAAGACCTCGACGAGTTGTTTGACCTGGGCGAAATTGATCTGCACATCAGTGGCTGTATCAACTCATGCGGCCACCACCACAGCGGCCACATTGGCATCTTGGGCGTCGACAAAGATGGCCAAGAGTGGTACCAAGTCACCTTGGGCGGCTCGGATGGTTCCACCCTCAGCGGTGCAGCCAAGGCTGGCAAAGTGGTTGGCCCCTCGTTTGCCGCCGATGAAGTGGTGGACGTGATCGAAGCCGTGCTGGAGGTCTACAAAGACCAACGCACAGCGGGCGAAACCTTCACCGATGCGCTGCAACGCGTGGGCTTTGATGCCTTCAAAAACGCCGCCCATGCGGCCCGTCACGCCACCGCACGCGCCACTGCCTGATCTGTTGAGCACACACCCCATGACCCTGCAACTCATCACTTCCACTGCCCATGCCGACGAGACGGCGGGCCTCGTGTTGGCCAACGATGCCGATGCCCACAGCGTGCCCTTGGATGGCGTGACACGCATTGACCTGAACTTCCCCAAGTTCACCGATGGCCGCGCCTTCAGCCAAGCGTTTGTGCTGCGCCGCCGTGGCTTCAAGGGCGACATCCGCGCCCACGGCGATGTGCTGATTGACCAACTGCTGCAAATGCAACGCAGTGGTTTTTCCAGCGCCGTGCTGCGTGCCGACCAAGACGCCGCGCATGGCCAGCGCTTGCTCGGCCACTACAAAGGCTTCTACCAAGGCGATGCGGTGCATGCCGCGCCGCATTTTGCTGACGCCGCTTGATGCACACCCACAACACCTCCGCACCCCACTGAGCCCGCGCATCCCCATGAGCACTTCCTCGCTTCTTTCTTCACACGGCGCTGCCAAAGCGACCACGATGAACGCCCGCGCCAGCGACAACTACGCCGCCAAACTGGCTGAAACACAGGCCTTGTTGAAACAAGCCGCCGCTGAGTTTTCGCCCGTCACACAGGCTTCGAGCCTGGGCGCGGAAGACGTGGTCATCACCCACCTCATCAACAGCTTGCGGCTGGACATTCCGGTGTTTGTGTTGCAAACCGGCGCGCTGCACACCGAAACCTTGGCCTTGCTCGAGCGCACCGAAGCCAACTCGCATGCACCCATCCACGTGTACAAGCCTGCGCACGAGTCGGTCATGACCTTTGTGCGTACACACGGTCAAGACGCGATGTACCGAAGCATTGAGCTGCGCAAAGAATGCTGCGGCATTCGCAAGATGGAGCCTCTGGCACGCGCCCTGCAAGGCCAACGCGCCTGGATCACGGGCCTGCGCAAAGAGCAATCCAATGCCCGCGCCGACGTGCCCCTGCGCGATGACAGCGAAGTGGCCAGCAAAGGCTTGAGCAAATTCAACCCCTTGGCCCAGTGGACTTGGGGCGACGTGTGGCACTACATCGCCACGCAAGGGGTGGACTACAACCCGCTGCACGACCAGTTCTATCCCAGCATTGGCTGCGCACCCTGCACCCGCGCCATCGCCATGGGCGAAGACTTCCGCGCCGGTCGTTGGTGGTGGGAAAGCAGCGACCTGAAAGAGTGCGGTTTGCATGTCAAACCGCACGGCGAGCGATAGCTCGCGAGTCGCTGCTTCAGCGCAGGCTCATTTCGCGACAAGCGAAGTGAACCGAAGCTAAGACGAATTCACTTAAAAGATTTGAACCATGAACGCTAGTACCCACAACGAGTTGCACAGCCTGAGCAACGCCCACCTCGATGCACTGGAAGAGGAAACCATCTTCATCTTGCGTGAAGTTGCCGCCGCTTTTGAGCGCCCCACCTTGCTGTTTTCAGGCGGCAAAGACTCGTTGGTGATGCTCAAGTGCGCCGAGAAAGCCTTTGGAGGAAAAACCAGCCCCTCCGGGAGCGGTCGCATCCCCTACCCGTTGTTGATGATTGACACCGGCCACAACTTCCAAGAAGTCACCGACTTCCGCGATGCACGCGCCCAAGAGCTCGGCGCCGAGTTGATCGTGCGCAGCGTGGAAGACTCGATGAAGCGCGGCACCGTGCGTCTGGCCCATCCGGGTGAAAGCCGCAACGTGCACCAGTCGGTCACCTTGCTCGAAGCGATTGAAGAATTCCGCTTTGACGCACTGATCGGTGGCGCGCGCCGCGACGAAGAAAAAGCCCGCGCCAAAGAGCGCATCTTCAGCCACCGCGACAGCTTTGGCCAATGGCAGCCCAAGGCGCAACGCCCTGAGCTGTGGACCTTGTTCAACACCCGCTTGCAGCCCGGTGAACACTTCCGCGTGTTCCCCATCTCCAACTGGACCGAGCTGGATGTGTGGCAATACATTGCCCGCGAACACATTGCCCTGCCTTCGATTTACTACACCCACAAGCGTGAGGTGGTGGACCGCCGTGGCCTGCTGGTGCCCGTGACCGAACTCACCCCGCCCAAAGACGGCGAACAAGTGCAAGTGCGCGACGTGCGTTTCCGCACCGTGGGCGACATCACCTGCACCTGCCCGGTAGAGAGCACGGCTGCCACGCCAGAACAAATCGTGATCGAAACCTTGGCCGCTGACGTCAGCGAGCGCGGCGCGACACGCATGGACGACAAAACTTCAGACGCTTCAATGGAAAAGCGCAAAAAAGACGGGTATTTCTAATGAGCAACGACACACATTTTTCGGCCCTCAAATTCATCACCTGCGGGTCGGTGGACGACGGCAAAAGCACGCTGATTGGCCGCCTGTTGGTGGACACCAAGGCCGTGCTGCAAGACCACTTGGCAGGCGTGCAGCGTGCCGGTGAAACCGACCTCGCCCTCTTGACCGATGGCCTGAGTGCGGAGCGTGAGCAAGGCATCACCATCGACGTGGCCTACCGCTACTTCAACACCAAACACCGCAAGTTCATCATCGGCGACGCTCCCGGTCACGAGCAGTACACCCGCAACATGGTGACTGCAGCCTCCAGCGCAGATGCTGCGGTGGTGTTGGTGGACGCCACCAAACTCGACTGGCGCAATGCCGAGTTGGAGTTGTTGCCACAAACCCGTCGTCACGCATTGCTGGTCAACCTGCTGCGCGTGCCCTCGGTGGTGTTTGCCATCAACAAACTCGATGCGGTAGAAGACGCCACCTTGGCCTACCAGCACATTGTCGCAGCGCTCAATAAGTTTGCCCAGGCCGCAGGCATCACCATCACGGCCTTGGTGCCCGTCTCGGCCCTCAAAGGCTGGAACGTGGTGGACGCGCAAGCCGATTGGTGCGGCTACAACGGCCCCAGCCTCTTGAGCATTTTGGAGGGCTTGCCCGTCACCCCCGCTGAAACCGAGGTGGCTTTCAGCTTCCCGGTGCAATGGGTGGAAAAGTTCCACGACTCCAACGTGACCACCCAAGGCCGACGCGTGTTCTGGGGCCGTGTGGCCACCGGCGGCGTGGCACCGGGCGACACGGTCCAGGTCTTTCCCAGCGGGCAAACTGCCGTGGTGTCGCAGGTGCTCTCGGCCGCCCGCGAACCGCAAAACAAAGCCGCCGGCCACAGTGCGGGCATCGTGCTCGACCGCGAGGTGGATGTGTCACGCGGCGACTGGCTGCTGTCGGCTGAGCATGCTCCCGAAGCGCAGCGCCAACTCAACACCACCATCGCCTGGATGGACGACGAGCCTTTGGTGGCCGGTCGTGTCTATTGGGCGCTGCATGGCCACCGCTGGGTCAAGGCCAAGGTTCAACGTGTGGTGCACCGCCTGAATGTGAACACCCTGGCAGAAGAAGAAGCCACCGAGCTGGCCCCCAACAGCATCGGCCACGTGACTTTGGCCCTGCAAGAGCCTTTGGTGACACGGCCTTTTGCCCAGTCGCGCATCTTGGGAGCCCTGATCTTGGTGGACACCGCCAGCCATAAAACCTCAGGCGCTGTACTGGTGAGCTGAGCGGACTTCGGTGACCCCCTTGAATCCCGTTTAAAATCAAGGGCTTGGTTGAGAAGCACACAGCTATTTCGCCTCCCCTTTCTAAATTGATTGAATTGTCATGACGCACGTTGTCACCGAAGCCTGTATCCGTTGCAAGTACACCGACTGTGTGGACGTTTGTCCTGTCGACTGCTTCCGCGAAGGCCCCAATTTTTTGACCATCGACCCCGATGAGTGCATCGACTGCGCGGTGTGCATTCCTGAGTGCCCGGTCAACGCCATCTATGCCGAAGAAGACGTGCCCGACGGTCAGCAGCACATGACCCAACTCAATGCCGAGCTGTCGCAAATCGGCTGGCCCAGCATCACCAAGCGCAAGACGCCCCTGCCAGACGCCGACGACTGGAAAGACCGCACCGGCAAGCTGGCCGAGTTGCAGCGCTGATTGACAGCCCCATGATCGAGACCGACGCCGTCATCGTGGGTGCCGGCCCCGTCGGCCTCTTTCAAGCCTTTCAGCTGGGGCTGCAAGACATCCGCTGCCACCTCATCGACGCCCTGCCCCATGTGGGTGGCCAGTGCGCCGAGCTGTACGCAGACAAACCGATTTACGACATCCCAGGCTTGCCGTTTTGCACCGGGCGCGAACTGGTCGAGCGCTTGCAGCAACAAATTCGCCCCTTTGCAGCTACGTTTCACCTGCACCAAGAAGTCAGCCAGGTCGCGCAGCGGCCCGACGGCCGCATCGACGTGCACACCTCGGCACAGCAACACTTTGTCTGCAAAACCCTGTTCATTGCGGCGGGTGTGGGTGCTTTTCAGCCGCGCAAACTCAACCTGGAGGGCGCCGCTGAACTGGAAGGTCGCCACATCCATTACCACCTGAGCGAGACCACACCGTTGGCAGACCAGCATGTGTGGGTGCTCGGTGGAGAAGCCCAAGCCGTGGAGATGGCCGTGCAGCTGAGCCACATGCGCGAGCAAGCCCCACGCAGCGTGACCTTGATCCACCGTCGTGATGTGTTTCAAGCCGAGCCGCAGGCGCTGAGTGCCATGCGTGACGCTGTGGCCGCTGGCCGCTTGCAGTTGCAAATTGGCCAAATCACGGCCCTGCAAAGCGCGGACCAACAGTTGCAAGCGGTTCAGGTGGCCACACCCGAGGGCGAGACCATAGAGCGAACCGCGCAACAGTTGCTGGTGTGCTGGGGCCTGTCACCCAAGCTCGGACCCGTGGCCCAGTGGGGCCTGGAGATGGCGCGCAAGCAATTGGTGGTGAACACCGAAAACTTTGCCACTTCGGTGCCCGGTATTTTTGCGGTGGGTGACATCAACACCTATCCGGGCAAGAAAAAACTCATCCTGTGTGGTTTTCACGAAGCCACCTTGGCCGCCTTTGGTGCCGCCGACATCGTGCACCCCAACCGCAAAACCTTGTTGCAATACACGACCACCTCGAGCGAGCTGCACCGCTTGCTGGGTGTGAACTGATTCAGACTTTGGTTGCGGCTGGTGTCAAGCTGCTTTCAGATACATGTCGATGTGCATCGACGAATAGGGGCAAAGTACGCCACCGCTCTCGGTGCGCTCCAACAACCCCAAGTCAGCCAAGATCACCACATCTTCGTGCACACGCTTGACATCGCGCCCGACTGATCGCGCCAGTTCACGCACAGAAAGCTCGCCTTTTCCTTGTGCTGCTCGAACAATCTCCCAGCGTTTTTCGGTGAGTTGCCCAAAAAAATGGGCTGGGCTTTCGAAGTTCAACACTTCGCCTTGGTAGGTGTTGGCTTTGGCCGATTTGGCAGCAGCGCGCAAACTACTCTGCCAGTCAGGTTGCAAGGTGATGGTCAGATAACGCTCTGTCATACGGTTCTCCTAGCAGCAACAGCCGCAATAAAGTCTTCAATCAGTTGCTCAGCATTCTTAAAGACGTAAGGCACTTGTTCACCATCGAGGTGGCAGTGATCGCCTTTGCCTCGCTCATTGTCAAAACCAACAATCCGAACACCATCGACAACATACACGGCGCGGTACTTGTAGCGATGGCCTGAGGGCGGCACAGGTTTGGGCACCTTCCAAATCACCACCTCTAAAACTGCACCATCGGCCGTGATGTCTTTGAAACGTGTGATGAGTTCAGCCGGCATGCCCACAATTGTGTCGACCGCCTCGTCTGTTGTCAATATTGCCAACAACCAAAGACGAGCGTCTGATCAGCTCGGTTTAGCCACTCGTTTGAATTGCCCTAGAATTCAGGCGCGCCGTTCTCATGGATCGGCGCATCCGCTGGGGGTGTTGGTGTCTCGACAGACATCGACTGAGAAAGTCCCTTTGAACCTGATTGAGGTAATCCTCGCGCAGGGAAGCTTGTCAAAAGAACCGGTTCAGGGCATCGCCCTCTTCATCACCGATTCCCCGTCAGCCCCCTGCTTGTTGCAAGTGAAACACAGATGGCTTCTGACGCGTCCTCGATTCCTGCTGACTTGCTGAACTTCCTCGCCTTGCCCGAGGTGAGCGACGACGACTTCAATGCCATGGCGCTGCGTCTTTTTGCCCATCAGGCGCAGCACAACCTGCCCTTTCAGCGCTTTTGCCAACTGCGCGGCAAAACGCCACGCAGTGTCAAACACTGGCATGACATTCCAGCCGTGCCGATCAACGCCTTCAAAGACCTCACGCTCAGCTGTGTGCCGCCAGACACTTGCGCACGCGTGTTCATGACCAGTGGCACCACGCGTGGCGATGTGAAAGGCCGCCACCACCACCCCGCACTGGCGGTGTACGACAGCTCCATGCGCCTGAACTTTGCACAGCATGTCATGCAAGGACAAGCGCGCATCCGCATGGGCATTTTGTTTCCCGACGAAGTGGCATTGCCCAACTCGTCGCTGGCCCACTACCTGCAACTGGCCCTCACCCACTTTGGCACGGCAGACAGCGGCTACTTCATGGGCGCGCAAGGGCTGGACATCGCCGGTCTGACAGCCGCACTGCAACAGGCACAAGACGCCGGGCAGCCATTTGCCTTGCTGGGCGCGAGCTACAGCCTGGTGCACGCCATGGACGCCCTGGCGGCCCTGGGTCAGTCCTTCCAATTGCCCGCAGGCAGTTGGCTGTTTGACACCGGGGGCTTCAAAGGCCAGTCGCGCGAGATTGAGATGGATGCGTTTTACGACCAGCTCTCGGCCACCTTCGGTGTGCCACGCACGCATTGCATCAACATGTACGGCATGACCGAGCTCAGCACCCAGTTCTACGACCGGGGCAATGCCACGGTGCCATCGGTCAAACGCGGGCCGCACTGGATTCGCTCGCGTGTCATCGACCCGATCAGCGGACGCGAGATGCCACGCGGCGAGCGCGGCATTTTGG
>CANCUP010000108.1 GCA_947381325.1 Comamonadaceae bacterium | reverse complement strand
CATGAGTTTTGTTTCACGCAGGGGATTGTCCACAATACGGGGATGCAAGAAGAACCCGTTTCCCGCCATTCGCCTGAGTTGTTGCAACAGGTGGCGGCCCTACCTGCGTTGCCAGGCGTGTACCGCTATTTCGATGCGCAAGATCAAGTGCTGTACGTGGGCAAGGCCATCAGTCTGAAAAAGCGGGTGGCGAGTTATTTTCAAAAAGACCATGGCGGCACACGCATCGGACACATGGTGAGCAAGATCGTGCGTCTGGAGACCACGGTGGTGCGCTCAGAAGCAGAGGCTTTGCTGCTTGAAAACAACCTGATCAAGTCACTCAAGCCCAAGTACAACATCTTGTTTCGCGACGACAAGAGCTATCCGTATTTGAAGCTCACGCGTGCGCTGCCCACCAAAGTGGAGTCCAACTCGGCAGGGACATCTGCTGCAACGCCCAGTGCAGCCCAGGTGCCGCGTGTGGTGTATTACCGCGGTGCGGTGGACAAACGCCACGATTACTTCGGACCTTATCCCAGTGTGTGGGCGGTGCGTGAAGCGATCCAGTTGTTGCAAAAAGTATTTCGTTTGCGTACCTGTGAAGACACGGTGTTCAGCAACCGCACGCGTCCGTGTTTGTTGTTTCAAATCAAGCGGTGTTCAGGGCCCTGTGTGGGGCAAATTTCTGTGGCCGACTACCAACGTGATGTGGACAGTGCCATGCGTTTGCTACGCGGCCAAACGCAAGAGGTGATGACCTCGATTGAGCAGCGCATGATGGCGCATGCCGAGCGGCTGGAGTTTGAGCAAGCGGCTGAGTTGCGTAATCAAATGAGTGCCTTGTCCAAGGTGCTGCACAGTCAAGCGATGGACACGGTGGGTGATCAAGACGTGGACATCTTGGCCGTCAAGGTGCAGGGCGGTAAAGCGTGCGTGAACTTAGCCATGGTGCGCGGCGGTCGGCACTTGGGCGACCGACCTTACTTTCCTGTGCATGTGGACGATGCCGAGCCAGTGGAGGTGTTAGAGGCGTTCTTGAGTCAGCACTACTTGGAGGTGCCGGTGCCGCCAGCGCTGATCACCAGCCATGCGGTGGACAAAGAGCTGATCCATGCCTTGATCGAGCAGACGGGGGTCAAGATATCTGCGGTTCATAACCCTCGCGAACAGCGTCGCGTGTGGCTGGAGATGGCGCAACAAAATGCCGACATTCAATTGGCGCGCTTGCTGGCTGAGGAAGGGTCGCAACAGGCACGCACACGTGCTTTGGTTGACGCGCTGGATTTGGCCCCCGAAGACATCGACAGATTTCGCATGGAGTGTTTTGACATTTCGCACACGGCGGGTGAATCCACCCAAGCGTCATGTGTGGTGTTTCATCATCACAAGATGCAAAGCAGCGAATACCGCCGCTACAACATTGAGGGCATCACGCCGGGAGACGATTACGCGGCCATGCGCCAAGTGCTGACGCGTCGCTACAGCAAATTAGCGGAGGCGGTGCGCGCAGGGGAGGGTAAGTTGCCAGACTTGGTGTTGATCGATGGTGGAAAGGGCCAGGTCTCGATGGCGCGCGGGGTGTTTGAGTCGCTGGGTTTGGACTTGTCGCGCATTGTGGGGGTGGAAAAAGGCGAAGGCCGCAAGGTGGGCTTGGAAGAGTTGGTGTTTGCCGATGGCCGTGAGAAGGTGTATTTGGGCCGTGACTCGGCAGCCTTGATGCTGGTGGCCCAGGTGCGCGATGAGGCGCACCGCTTTGCCATCACGGGCATGCGCGCCGCGCGTGCCAAGGTGCGTGTGGGAGGCAGCAAGCTGGAAGAAATTGCAGGGATTGGCCCAAAGAAGCGCGCCAAGTTGTTACAACGGTTTGGTGGTGCGCGTGGCGTGGCTGATGCCAGCGTGCAAGACCTGATGTCTGTGGACGGTATTTCAGCTGAACTCGCACAGACAATTTACCAAGCCTTGCGATGAATTTTTTTGGAAATGAATTGATGGACATGACAACTCGACGTCAATGGTTGACAACCTCAATTGCAAGTGCAAGCGCTGTGCTGATGCCGTTTGCTTGGTCTCAATCGACTTGGCCTAACAAACCCCTGCGCTTGGTGGTGCCCTTTGCGCCCGGTGGCAGTTCTGAAATTGTGGCGCGTTCAGTGGCCAATGAAATGTCCAAAGGTTTGGGGCAAAGTGTGTTTGTTGACAACAAGCCGGGCGGTGCAGGCAATATCGCCATGCAAGAGGTCGCCAACAGCCATGATGAGCACACCATCATCTTGGGACACATTGGAACTTTGGCCGTGAATCCCTACATCTTTCCAAAGCTTGCCTATGACGCTGTGCACGACTTCAGCCCCGTTACCTTGCTTTCAAAAGTTCCGAGCTTGTATGTGGTGCATCCAGACTTGCCCATTCAGAATTTGAAAGAGTTTGTGGCTTATGCCAAGAGTAAGCCAGGTCAGCTGAATTACGGATCAGCGGGTAACGGCAGCGCAGGACATTTGGCGTTTGAATACCTCAAAATGGTGAGCGACACATTCATGCTGCACGTGCCATACCGTGGGACGGGCGCGATGCTGACCGATTTGATGGCGGGTCGGTTGCAGGCTGCGGCTGTAGGCGCACCAGCTTTGATGGGCTTCATCAAAGCTGGCAAGTTGCGCTGTATCGCAACGGGCACCCCGACTCGGTTGCCGCAGTTGCCTGATGTGCCAACGGTTGCTGAACAGGGCTACAAAGGCTTTGAGATGACGCAGTGGTACGGTTTGTTGGCACCGAGTTCTTGGCCTAGGGCACATTTGCTCAAACTGGAGAGCGAAGCCATCAAGGCAGCACGCACAAGCTTGGTGAAAGACAAACTGGCACAAGACACAGCCTTGGCTGTGGGCAATACAGCCGCCGAGTTTGAGGCTTTTATCAAGGCTGAGCAGGCGCGCTGGAAGCCTGTGATTGCGCGCGCACAAATCAAACCCGAAGGCGTTTGATGTGCGGTGGGTGCGCTGTCAGGGCTGAACCACGTCCAGCAAGCGGTCTAGGCCACCAGCATTGATGGCCACCATCGCCTGCTCCCGTACTTTGGGTTTGGCATGGTAGGCCACAGACAGACCGGCTTCGCCCATCATCAACAGATCATTGGCACCGTCGCCCACGGCGATGGTTTGATGGGGACTGATACCCAGCTGCGCGCAAGTCTCCAGCATCATCTTGCGTTTTTCAGCGCCATCACAAATGTCGCCCCAAGGTTGGTCAATCATGCGGCCTGTCAAGTGGCCATCGATGATGTCGAGCACATTGCTGCGGGCAAAGTCGATGTTGAGCAACTTGCAAACACGATCGGCAAAGAAGGTGAAGCCGCCACTGACCAGCAAAATTTTCATGCCATGGGCCTTGCATGTGTCTACCAATGTTTTCGCCCCCGGGTTGAGTTGCAAGCGCTGCTCAAACACGTCATGGAGGGCGGACTCTGGCACGCCCTTGAGAAGTGCGACACGACGACGCAAGCTGTCTTTGAAATCGGTAATTTCACCGCGCATGGCAGCTTCGGTGATGGCAGCAACTTCCGCTTTTCGACCAGCCGCATCTGCGATTTCATCAATGCATTCGATGTTGATGAGGGTCGAGTCCATGTCGAACGCGATGAGCTTGAAATTGTGCAGGTGCAGGGCTGGGGTGAACCCTTGGATCATCAAATCTGGCGCGAATTCGTGTGACATAGATCAGTGTGTGGCAGCTGTGTTTGCCGATTGAATGGGAGGTGTTGGGACGCCAAGCGACCGCAAGACATCGCGAACCATCTGGGCGCGTGCTTGAGGTTCGGAGAGCTCACGCTCAATGCGTAAGCGGTCATTGCCAGCCAGTTTGATGTGTTTGTTTTTTTGCACCAACTCGATGATGCGCATGGCATCAAAAGGTGGATTGGCTTTGAAGCTGATGTGGATCACGCCTGGCGCCGCATCGACTTTGGTGACCCCGTAGCTGCGTGCCAGAACGCGCAAGCGGTGCACGTCGATCAAGGTTTGGGCTTGCGTCGGGAGTTTGCCGAAACGATCCACAATTTCTTCCAGCAAGGCGTCGATTTGGTCAGGTGTTTTGGCCGTGGCCAACTTTTTGTAAAAGGACAAACGCAGATGAACGTCGCCGCAGTAGTCGTTGGGCAGCAAGGCCGGGGCGTGTAGGTTGATGTCGGTGGTGACGCTCAAGGGGCTGAGCAGGTCGGGTTCTTCGCCATTCTTAAGCGCACGCACGGCTTCGTTGAGCATTTCGTTGTAGAGCTGAAAGCCGACTTCCAGCATGTTGCCGCTTTGATTTTCTCCCAGGACTTCGCCTGCACCACGAATTTCGAGGTCGTGCATCGCGAGGTAAAAACCAGATCCGAGCTCTTCCATTTGCTGAATGGCATCGAGGCGTTGAGATGCCTGCTTAGTCAGTCCTTGGGTGTCAGGCACCATCAAATAGGCATAGGCTTGGTGGTGGCTGCGTCCGACGCGACCCCGCAACTGGTGCAGTTGGGCCAAGCCAAATTTGTCAGCACGGCTCATGATGATGGTGTTGGCGCTTGGCACATCAATGCCGGTCTCAATGATGGTGGAACACAGCAACACGTTGAAGCGTTGGGCCACGAAGTCGCGCATGACGCGCTCCAGCTCACGCTCTGGCATCTGGCCGTGGGCCACGGCAATGCGCGCTTCAGGTAAGAGTTCTTCCAGGCGCGCACGGCGGTTTTCGATGGTGTCGACTTCGTTGTGCAAAAAGTAGCATTGGCCGCCACGTTTGAGTTCACGCATGACGGCTTCACGGATGACGCCATTGCCTTCGTTGCGTACAAAGGTTTTGATGGCCAGTCGGCGCTGCGGTGCGGTGGCGATGACGCTCAAGTCACGCAAGCCTTCAAGTGCCATGCCCAAGGTTCTGGGAATAGGCGTGGCAGTTAAGGTGAGCACATCCACTTCGGCGCGCATGGCTTTCATGGCTTCTTTGTGACGCACGCCAAAACGGTGTTCTTCATCGATGATGAGCAGTCCCAAGTTTTGGAATTTCACCGATTCGCTCAATAGCTTGTGGGTGCCCACCACGATGTCGACTTGCCCTGCGGCCAAGCCTTTGGCTGCTGCTGTGATTTCTTTGGCGGAACGAAAGCGGCTCATCTCTGCAATTTTGACCGGCCATTTGCTGAAGCGGTCGGTGAGCGTTTGGTAATGCTGTTCTGCCAGCAAGGTGGTGGGCGCCAGCAAGGCGACTTGTTTGCCACCTGTGACCGCCACAAAAGCTGCACGCAAGGCGACTTCGGTTTTGCCAAATCCCACATCACCGCAGACGAGGCGATCCATGGGGCGCGGGCTGATCATGTCTTGTATGACGGCGTGGATGGCGGCGCGTTGGTCGGCCGTTTCTTCAAAACCAAAGTCGTTGGCGAAGGTTTCGTAGTCTTGTGGCGAGTAACGGAAGGGGTGGCCTTGGCGCGCTGCGCGACGGGCGTAAATGTTGAGCAATTCTGCGGCTGCATCGCGCACTTGCTCAGCGGCGCGGCGTTTGGCTTTGTCCCACTGCGCCGAGCCCAGTTTGTGCAACGGTGCCTCGTCGGCGCTGACGCCTGTGTAGCGGCCAATCAGGTGCAATTGACTGACGGGCACGTAGAGGACGGCATGGTCAGCGTATTCCAGATGCAAGAACTCTTGGAGCGCGGGTGTGCCGTCGGTATTTTTTTCACCCATGTCCATGTTGACCAAGCCCCGGTAGCGCCCAATGCCGTGGGCGTTGTGCACAACAGGATCACCCAAATTGAGTTCAGACAAGTCTTTGATGAGTGACTCGACGTCGCTGATCTGTTCTTGTTTTTTACGTCGGCGTGTGGTGGCCCCTGCTGCAAACAACTCGGTTTCTGTGATCAGGTCGATACCGGCTTCGGTCCAACTGAAACCAATTTGCAGCGCAGCGGTGGCAATGCCTATTTTTTCGTCGCTGGCTTGGAATTCAGCCAATGAGTCAAAGGCAGGCGGGCTGAACTGGGACGCGCGCAAGAAGTCCAGCAGGCTTTCACGCCGGCCATCGCTCTCGGCCAGCACCAACAATCGTTGCGAACTGTGCTTCGCGTGATGTTGCAAACGCTGCAAGGGCTCTGCCGCTCCGCGCACGACGGTCAGGTCTGGCAGTGTTTGCACAAAGGCATTGTCTGGAACGTCGTTGACTTGCGGTCGCAGCGAGAATTGTGCGTACACGTTGGCTGCCGCATAGAACTGCTCAGCATTGAGGAATAAGCTGATAGGGGGGAGTGCCGGTCGTTCAGGATCGCCTTGCACCAAACGGTAGCGGTCTTGGGTATCTTGCCAAAACTGCTGAATCACCGGCTCCAAATCACCGTGTAACACCACGGTAGCTTGTGTGCCCAGATAATCAAATACAGTGGCGGTTTCTTCAAAAAACAAGGGCAGGTAGTACTCAATACCTGCGGTCGCTACGCCATTGCCGATGTCTTTGTAGATACGACTTTTGGTGGGGTCACCCTCCATCAACTCGCGCCAGCGGCTTCTGAATTGCGAGCGTGCTGCATCGTCCATCGGAAATTCACGGCCAGGCAGTAAGCGCACCTCTGCAACGGGATACAGGCTGCGTTGGGTATCAGGATCAAAGGTCCTGATGGAGTCGATCTCGTTGTCAAATAGGTCTACGCGGTAGGGCACCAGTGAGCCCATGGGGAACAGGTCAATCAAGCCCCCGCGGACGGCATATTCGCCCGGACTTACCACTTGCGTCACATGGCTGTAGCCAGCAAGCGTGAGTTGTGCTTTGAGCTTGGCTTCATCCAAGGCTTGGCGCAGCTTGAAGTGAAAGGTATAGCCAGCTAAGAAGGCGGGGGGCGCCAAACGGTAGAGAGCTGTGGTGGCTGGAATCAACACCACATCGGCTTCACCTTGGGAGATGCGCCATAAGGTTGCCAAGCGTTCGCTGATCAGATCTTGGTGCGGTGAAAAATTGTCATAGGGAAGGGTTTCCCAATCGGGGAACAGCACGCACCGAAGATCAGGTGCAAAGAAGGCCATTTCGTCTTGAAGACGTTGTGCATCGGTTGCATTCGCGGTGATGATCGCAACCCGCTGATGGTTGGTTTTTTCGCGTGCGCTGAGTTGCGCCAACAACAAAGCGTCCGCAGAACCAACAGGGCGGGGCATGGCAAATCGCTTGCCGGGACTCAAAGAGGGCAGATGCATTGGCGCAATTCTAGAATGGCGGGTCAGATGCAAGTCTTTCCCCACCACGCAATACCCCTATGAATACCCCCCCGGCTCGATTCTTTGCTTTGATTCCATGTGCAGGTACTGGAAGTCGTGCTGGTACTTCTCGTCCAAAGCAGTATCAAGAAATTGCTGGTTTACCGATGGTGGTGCACACACTCAATGCTTTTGCCCAAGTTCCTGAAATAGATCGGGGGCTTTTGGTGGTGAGGAAGGACGATGCGTTCGTGGCTAATGTGATGAGCTCTCACCCTCAACCTTTATTTTCTTTGGCATATGTTGGCGGGGCCACTCGCGCTGCCAGTGTGCTGGCCGGTTTGCATCAACTTGCTCAGCAAGGTGCGAATGAAAATGATTGGGTGCTGGTGCATGACGCAGCCCGTTGTTTGGTGACGCCCAGCCAAATCAAGTTCTTGATCCATTCGTGCAAAGATGATTTTGTAGGTGGTTTGCTGGCCCAACCTCTAGCCGACACCTTGAAGAATGAAGTGTTGGGTAGAGTTAGCAACACGCTTCCAAGAGATGGGAAATGGCTCGCTCAAACGCCCCAAATGTTTCATTTGGGAGCATTGTCAGTTGCTTTGCAGAAAGCAGGCTGTGAGGTGACCGATGAGTCCAGCGCCATGGAGGCGATGGGGTGGGCGCCACGTCTGGTTTCTTCAAGTGCGCAGAACTTCAAAGTCACTTACCCTGATGACTTTGCATTGGCTCATCATGTATTCAAGGGCAGATCTGAAGGATAAAAACATGGCGAGACCACAGTTTCGAATCGGCGAGGGATGGGACGTGCACGCCTTGGTCGCAGGTCGACCTTTGATATTGGGGGGCGTGAACATATCCCACACCCATGGCCTGTTAGGTCACTCGGATGCCGATGTTTTGATGCATGCGATCACAGATGCACTTCTTGGTGCCGCAGGTCTTGGTGACATAGGCCAACATTTTCCCGATACAGACCAGCGGTTCAAGGGCGCTGACTCATGGCTGCTTTTGAAAAAGACCGGCGATTTGGTGCGCAAGTCTGGGTGGCAAATAGGCAACGTTGACAGTACAGTCATTGCGCAAGCGCCAAAGTTAGCCATTTACATTCCAAGCATGCGCACGCGAATTGCTGAGGCCTTGGCGCTTGAGACTGAGCAGATCAATGTCAAGGCAAAGACAGCAGAGAAAATGGGGCCTGTTGGACTTGGCCAGAGCATGGAAGCTCGAGCCATTGTCTTGATTTATTGATCATGCGGTTTGATTGAGGCCAAACCCTCCACCACTTCGCGAATGATGAGTCTGTGCTCTTGTCGAAGTGCAAGGTAGTCGGCTATCAATTGTTGATCCACAAGGCTAGTGGCAGCTTTCGGAATGTCCCCCTCGGACAATGAGGCTGGTCGTGTACCGTAAACGAGGCCTTCTGGTGCGACCTTTAGCCATTTTGACAGAGCCAGCAATTTATCCTGCTTTGGGAGAGAGACTCCCATCAGCCAATTTCGCGCGGCATGGGACGAAATACCATCCCCCCAGTACCTCAAATTGAACTCGTTTGCCACAGCGGTGGCGGAAGGCCTAATTCCAGCCTCCCTCACAGCTGATCTGAGGCGATCTGCAAATGTTTCTGCTTTTTTTCGAGGGTAATCGGCCATGACGCAATCCTTTGCAAGAGTGAATGAAGGCCTATGATATTCATAAATTAGAAAAAAATAAATACTTTTTACTAATTTGTGGGAATTTCTTCATTATTCTTCGTAACTACAACTTCTCACTGAGCCGTCCAACCGCCATCCATATTCCAGGCGACACCCCGAACATTGTTTGCCGCTGGTGTGCACAAGAAAACCGCCAATTCACCCAGTTCTTGCGGTGAGGTAAATTGCATAGAGGGTTCTTTTTCACCCAGCAAAAGTTTAGTTGCTTCTTCATTGGAAATGCTCAAGTTCAGGGCCTTGGCATCCAGCTGCTTTTGAACCAAGGGGGTCAAGACCCATCCTGGACAAATGGCATTGCATGTCACACCAGTTCTCGCGTTTTCGAGCGCTGTAACTTTTGTTAAA
>CANCUP010000107.1 GCA_947381325.1 Comamonadaceae bacterium | reverse complement strand
AAGGGTGTCGTGACCGAAGTCTTGCCCGACTCGCGTTACCGCGTCACCCTAGAAAACGGTCACTCCCTGATCGCTTACACCGCCGGCAAAATGCGCCTGCACCGCATTCGCATCATCGAAGGCGACAAGGTCACGGTTGAGCTTTCTCCATACGACATGAACAAAGCCCGTGTGACATTCCGTCACATCGAAGGCAAAGGTCCCAACACAGGCCCCGTCAAGCGCCGCTTTTGAGGCCCTAGCGCTGACGTGGTGCATTGACCACCATGTACCTGCCTCCCCAATTCAATGCCAAAGACAAGGCGCACGCACACCGGGTGATGCGCGAGCATCCGCTGGCGAGCTTGATCAGCCAAGACGACGAGGGATTGGCGCATGCGTCGCACCTGCCCTTGCATCTGACAGTTCGTGAGGGCCATGAAGTGTTGCTGGGACACTGCGCCCGATCCAATCCGCATTGGCGTTATTTACTAGCCCGACCCCAAGCCTTGGTCACATTCACTGGACCGCAAGCTTATTTGTCGCCTCAGGTGTACCCAGACCTCACCCGTGTGCCCACCTGGAATTACTTGGCGGTGCATGCCCGCGTGCAGGCCACCTTGGTGGAAGACCCACAGACCAAAGATGCCTTGCTCAAACGATTGATTGCCGACCACGAACCCGCTTATGCCGCGCAATGGCGCAGCCTGGATGCTGGCTACCAAACCAAGATGCTGGATGGCATTGTGGCGTTTGAGCTGCGCGTCACCGAGTTGCAGTGCAAGCTCAAACTCAACCAACACCGACCCGAATCGCATGCTGCGTTGTACGCCATGTACAGCCAAGGCTCGTCGCAAGAACAGGCCTTGGCCACATGGATGGTTCGGTTGGGTCTGGTGAATGCCCCATGAGCGACGTGCAGCAGGTCACTGACCAAGGCTTCATGCAGCTTGCCTTGGCACAGGCACGGGCTGCGGCGCTTGAGGGTGAAGTGCCGGTAGGCGCTGTGGTGGTGCACCAAGGCGAGGTGATCGCTTCAGGCCACAACAGCCCGCGGCGCAGCCACGACCCCAGTGCCCATGCCGAGATGACGGCTTTGCGCACGGCGGCACAAAGCCTTGGCAATTACCGTTTGGACGAATGCACGCTCTATGTCACGTTGGAGCCTTGTGTGATGTGCAGCGGTGCTGTGTTGAATGCCCGATTGAAGCGCGTGGTCTACGGCGCCTCTGAGCCCAAAACTGGCGCGGCGGGCTCGGTGTTGAATGTGTTCTCACAGCCGCAACTCAACCACCACACCCAGATCACTGGCGGCGTGTTGGCAGACGAATGCGCAGCGCTGATGCAAACATTTTTTGAACAGCGACGCGCACAAACCACGGCGCACAAAGAGCCCCTGCGCGAGGATGCGCTGCGCTTGAACGAGGCCAGCACCGCCGAAATTCACCGCTTAGGCTTGCCCGCGCATTGGTCGCGCTTTACCCAGACGCTGCCAGCTTTGCAAGGCTTGCGTTTGCATTGGCTGGACAACCGCACCGAAATTTCGCCGCATGCCGAGATGCATGTTTTCTTGCATGGTCCAGATGACTGGAGCGCGGCCTATCTGGATGCGCTCAGGCGCGATACGCCCTCTGTGGCGGTCGATTTGCCTGGCTTTGGCTTGTCAGACAAACCCAAAAAAGAAAGCGCGCACAGCGTGGCTTGGCATGCCCAGGTGTTGGCCGAATTCATGGCCATGCACGACGCCACAACCATGCACCTTGTGGCGCCGCCCAGCATGCAGCCCGTGGTGATGCATTTGCAACAAATGGACTTGCCTTTTGTGACACGGCACGCACACGCCACGCTGCTGCACATGCCAGAAGCCTTAAGGCGGGCACCCTACCCAGACAAAGGGCATGCGGCCGGCCCCCGTGCCTTGCGCACTTTGCTGCCCACACCGCCTCCGTTGCATCATTGAGCATGGTTGTCCCTGTCCCCGCCACGCCCGGTTACGACGTGAAGTTTCAAAGTGTGGGTGTGGCAGGTGGGGCTGATTTACAGATCCGCTCCTTGCTGGATCGGCAACAGTTCCATGACCCAGAAGGCTTGGCACTTGCTGCGGGGATTTCATCTGCGAGTTGGCCCTTGTTTGGCTTGCTGTGGCCCTCGGCCCAAAAATTGGCGGATCTGATGCAAGGGTGGGCCTTGGCGGACAAGCGAATTTTGGAAATGGGTTGTGGGCTGGCCTTGGCCAGTTTGGTGATTCACCGCCGAGAAGGCAGGGTCACCGCGAGTGATTGCCACCCTTTGACGGAAGGCTTTTTAAAAGCCAACCTCAAGCTCAACGGCATGCCATCGCTGCCTTACATCACTGGAAACTGGGGGCGCAGCAACCTGGGGCTTGGACGCTTTGATTTGATCGTGGCCAGCGATGTGTTGTACGAACGCAGTCATCCCAAGCAACTTGCGGGTTTCATCGAGGCTCATGCGGCCGATGGCGCCGAGGTGCTGATCGTCGACCCCAATCGCGGCAACCGCAGCGCCTTTCACCGAGAAATGGCTGCCTTGGGCTTCTCCATGACGGAGTTGCTGTTAAGTCAGCCTTTGATGGACTCGACTCCATACCGTGGACGCTTGTTGCATTACCAGCGCCACAGGTGACCGACAATGGCGAGATGGCACACATCTACATCTACTCCCCCAGCGGCGCAGTGCGCGACAAGGCTGCGTTCAAACGTGGATTGACCCGTCTCAAACAGCTCGGTCACGACCTAGAGCTCGACCCTGATGCGCTCTCTCGGCAAACCCGTTTTGCAGGCGACGACGCGACCCGCCTGGCCGCCATTCAACGCGCAGCCGCCAGTGGTGCCGATGTGGCGCTGATTTCTCGGGGGGGCTATGGTTTGACCCGCCTGCTGCCAAGCCTGCCCTACAAAGCCGTGGCCAAGGCCATCGACAAGGGCACGCAGTTTGTCGGCTTGAGCGATTTCACTGCGTTTCAAAATGCTGTGCTGGCCAAAACAGGCGCCATCACTTGGTCGGGGCCAGCGCTGGGAGAAGACTTTGGTGCCGAGCAGCCCGACGACATCATGGAGGCCTGCTTTGATGATTTGGTCAGCGGCCAAGGGGAGGGCGCTGGATGGCGCTTGTCCAGCGTCAGCCGTGCGGCCTTGAGCCCGCGCCGTTCAGGCCTGTGGGCCAAAGAAGCTGTGCTGTGGGGCGGCAACTTGGCCGTGTTGACCAGCATGCTGGGCACGCCTTACTTTCCGCAAGTCAAAGGCGGCGTGCTGTTTTTAGAAGATGTGGGCGAGCACCCTTACCGCATCGAACGCATGCTCACGCAGTTGCTCCACGCGGGCGTCTTGGCGCAACAAAAGGCGCTGATACTGGGCCAATTCACCAGCTACAAACTCACCCCCCACGACCAAGGATTCAAGCTCGCGAGCGTGGTGGATTGGTTGCGCAGCCGACTCAAAATACCGGTGCTGACGGATCTGCCTTTTGGGCATGTGCCGACCAAAGTGTGCCTGCCGGTGGGTGCCAAGGTGAGCTTGCTGGTGGAAGAGGGCGATGCGCTGCTCTTGTGGGCGCACAGCGGCCATTGACATCTGCCTAGAAAATACAATTTCTTTTTTTGATTTTGGAGACACGCGTGAAAAACTACGACAGCCACTACATCAACGGTCAATGGGTCAAAGCACAAGGTGCGCAGACCTTTGAGGTGCACGATTCCACCACCGAAGAAGTGTTTGCCTCTGTCCCTCAAGGTACGCGTGCCGAAGCCCAGCAAGCGGTGTTGGCCGCCCGTGCAGCTTTTGACGCATGGTCCCAATTGCCGGTTGAGACACGGTGCAGCTACATCGACAAAATTGTCGAAGGCCTCAAGGCACGTACCGAGGAGATGGGCACTGCGATTGCACGCGAAGTTGGCATGCCCATCAAGATGGCCAAAATGATTCAAGTGGGCGGCCCAGTGTTCAACTGGGGCAACGCGGCCAAGGTGGCACGCCGCTTTGTGTGGGAAGAAAAGGTTGGCAACTCGCTGGTGGTGCGCGAACCCATCGGCGTGGTGGGCTGCATCACCCCCTGGAATTTTCCCTTGAACCAAATCACCCTGAAAGTCGCGTTTGCCATGGCCGCTGGTTGCACGGTGGTGCTCAAGCCCAGCGAAATTGCACCTGTCAACGCCATGATCTTGACCGAAATCATCCATGCTGCGGGTTTGCCTGCGGGTGTGTTCAATCTGGTCAATGGCTCCGGCCCTGAGGTGGGTGAAGTCTTGGCCAGCCATCCAGAGGTGGACATGGTGAGCTTCACCGGCTCCACGCGTGCGGGCAAACGTGTGGCTGAGTTGGCAGCGCAATCTGTCAAACGTGTGGCCCTGGAGTTGGGTGGCAAATCGGCCAGCTTGATCTTGCCTGATGCGGACCTTGACGCTGCGGTGAAAGGCAGCATCGGCGCTTGCTTGCTCAACAGCGGTCAAACCTGCTCGGCGCACACACGCATGTTGGTGCCCGAGTCCAAATACGATGAAGTCAAGAAAATTGCACAGTCTGTGTTTGCCAAATACACCCTTGGCCCCAGTTTGGATGAAAACACCCGACTCGGCCCCTTGGTCAGTGCGGCCCAACGCGACCGCGTGCTGGATTTCATCCAACTTGGGCTCAAAGAAGGTGCCGAACTGATCGCTGGCGGCGCCGACAGACCCGCCTTTGACAAAGGCTACTTTGTGCAACCCACGGCCTTGCGCGTGAAGCCAACCGACACCTTGGCCAAGGAAGAAATCTTTGGCCCCGTGTTGGTCGTCATCACTTACAAAGACGAGGCTGAAGCCATCCGCATTGCCAACGACAGCATCTACGGTTTGGGTGGTGGTGTTTGGGGTGCTGACGAGGCCCATGCCACTGCGGTGGCACGCCGTATCCGCACAGGCCAAGTGGACATCAACGGCGCACCGTTCAACAGCAATGCGCCGTTTGGCGGGTACAAACAGTCCGGCAATGGCCGTGAAAATGGCAAATACGGCTTTGAGGAATTCTTAGAGTTCAAAGCACTCCAGTTCAAACCCGCAAGCGCTTGATCTTTTTGCCTTGCCCATGACACGACATCGACAAGGCATGCGCCGGGTTGACGCTCAAGGCCTTGTCTTGAACTGACCTTAATTTGATACGATGTATATTATGTAAAGTTAAATAACCATGAACACTGCAACCAATCACACCCCCTCAGTCCCCATGGACGTTCAGTTGGAATGCCAACACAACTTGATCGAATTCATGGGCCACTTTGACATGGATGAATTTGACGCCATGGAAGCCTACTTGGCGCCAGACGCTGTGTGGGTGCGCGCCGATGGTGTGTTGCATGGCGCGGCGGACTTACGTGCCTGGGCCGCGAAGCGTCAGCCTGGCATCTTGGTGCGCCATGTGCTGTCCAACTTCCGCTGCCGGGCCATTTCAGTCACCGAAGTGCATGTCGATTCCTACTGCATGGTGTTTCGCAAAGACATGCAACCCGGTGACAAAACACCCGCCAGCATGTCGGGGCCGGTCTTGATGGGCCGATACGCAGATGTGATGCGTCAAGTCAATGGTCGATGGCTGATTGCGCACAAGTCGGTCCAACTCGATTTCAAACTGGTTTGAAGAGCACGCCATGCTGCCAGACTTGAAGCTTCGCCACATGGGGATGTTTGTGTGGGACATCGACAAGATGTCCCAGTTCTACCAAGAAGTCTTGGGGTTTTTGGTCACCGACAAAGGCTTTGTGCGCGACCACCATGTGGTGTTTTTGAGCCGAGACCCCAAGTCGCACCACCAATTGGTGATGGAGACCGGCCGACCACCGGGATCAGGTCCTGGCTATGGCTTGCAACAAATCTCGTTCCAAGTGACTGCCTTGAAAGACCTGCGCGTGATGCATGACTTGGTGCGCGCCAGAGATGATGTCAGCCTGATTCAAACCGTTGATCACGGCAACTCATGGTCTTTGTATTTCCGCGACCCAGAGGTCAATCGTGTTGAGATCTACCTCGACACGCCGTGGCATGTGGAGCAACCTTATCTGGACCAACTCGACCTGGGTCTGAGTGACGAAGCCATTCACCAAATCACCGAACAACGTTTGAAAGACAACCCCTCGCGCAAACCCATGCTGCAATGGCAGCACGAGATGGCTGATCGCATCACTCCGCCGTGACGTTGTAGCGGTTGACCGCCCCCACCCAGCGGTCAATTTCATCGCGCAAATAGTTTTGTTGCTGCGCGGCTGGAATGTTCAACATGCGACCCCCATCGCGCTCGACCTTGGCTGAAAAGTCTGGCTGGGCGTTGATGCTGGCCAAGGCCTCGCGCAGTTTGGCCACCACGGGCGCAGGCGTGTTCGCTGGGGCAAAAATGCCAAACCAGCTCTCCCCTTCGAACTTCACCAAACCACTCTCATTGACAGTGGGCACGTTGGGCAGTTGAGGGCTGCGGGCAGCTGAAGACACCACCAAACCTTTGAGGCGACCCGATTGCACGTATTGCTTGGAAGCCGACATGTTGTCAAACATCACGTCTAAGCGCCCACCCATCATTTCTTGGTGCGCGGGAGACGCGCCTTTGAACGGAATGTGCAGCATGTCCAACCCCAAGCTGCTGGTCAAAATGGCGCCCCAGACATGCTGCAAAGTGCCGACCCCCCCCGAGCCATAGGTCAACTTACCGGGACGCTCTTTGGCATAAACCACGAACTCGGCCAAGTTGTTCACGGGCAAATCTGCACGCGTCAACAGCACAAACGGATAGGCAGACACGTAACCTAAGCTGATGAAATCTTTCTCTGGCGCATAAGACAAATTCTTGATGAGCGCCTTGTTCATCACCATGTTGAAGATACCGCCCACCATCAGGGTGTAGCCATCGGCTGGAGCACGCGCCACAAATTCAGTGCCGATCAGCGAGCCTGCGCCTGTTTTGTTTTCGACCACGACGGCTTGGCGCAGCACTTCCGACAACTTCTGCGCCACGCTGCGTCCCAAAATATCCGTGCCTCCGCCAGGGGGTTGCGGCACCACCATGCGAATGGGGCGGCTGGGATAGTCTTGTGCCTGCACACACACGGTGAAGAGCATTGCCACGGCAATGCACACAAACTGACCTCGGTGAAACAAAGTATTCAACATACGCGCGCTAACTCCTTGTGTTTGAAAAAATGCTAACACCAGAATTTCTCAAAACACCCGGCATCTTCCCCAGTCCGCTTTGTCGCTGAAGCGTCAGCGTCAGACGGTCCAGCCGCCGCAAAATGTTGCCTACTTATTTTCAAAACCATCACCGGAGTCTGGGATGAAATTGGCAACCGTCGAGATCAAGGGCCGCGCACACTTTGGCGCTATCACCGAACAAGGCTTCATTGACTTGGGCACACGGTTTGGTGCACGCTGCACCGACTTGGTCGGCTTATTCACCCACGATTTACTGCCCGAAGCCGAGGGCATGGTGGCCAGTGCCAAGGTCGCAGACCATCCCCTCTCCAGCTTGAAGTTCTTGCCCGTCAATCCGCGTTTGGACATGCGCATGTTTGCGCTGGGCTGGGCCTACAAAGCCCATCAACTCGAGGCTGGCAAAGAAGACCTGCTCTATCCCAATATGTTCAGCAAGCACCCGCAGTCTTTGGTGGGCCATGCGCAGCCGATAGTCTTGCCCAAGGTGTCTGACCGCTTCGATTTCGAAGGCGAAGTCGCCATCATGATTGGCAAAGCTGGTCGACACATCGCGGCCAAAGACGCCATGTCGCACATTGCCGGCTACAGCATCGTGATGGACGGTTCATTGCGCGACTACCAAAAGCACAGCGTGACGGCTGGAAAAAACTTCGATGCCAGCAGCGCCTTTGGCCCTTGGCTGGTGACACGCGATGAAATTGCCGATCCCAAAACCATGGTGTTGACCACCCGTCTCAATGGCGCAGTCATGCAGCACAGCGGTTTTGACTTGATGGCTTGGGACTTGGGCGAGCTGGTGCACTACATCTCGGGCATCTGTCGTTTGGAACCCGGCGATGTGATTGCCACGGGCACGCCCGGCGGTGTGGGGCATCGACGTGACCCGCAAATTTTCATGAAAGCCGGGGACGTGCTGGAGGTGGAGGTCACGCCTTTGGGCATCTTGCGCAACCAAGTGGTGGCGGAATAAACCTCACTCGCCCGACTCTTTGATCTCCCAGGCCTCGGTGAAAGCGCGAATGTAGAACGCGCTTTGTTGGCGCCCTGCTTTGAGCGCCAAATCGAGCGCGTTGACATGCGATTGGTTGCGCGGTGTGGGGTCTGCGCCCTCCTCCAACAACAACTTCACCGACAAGGGCGTGCCGTAAAAAGCCGCCATCATCAAAGGTGTGGTGCCGTTGGGAGATTCGGCATCGATGTAGGCGTTGTTCTCAAGTAACAAACGCATCATCGCCATGTGGCCTTTGGTGGCCGCGTAATGCAGCGGTGTCCAGCCCTTGCGATTGACCTCTGCGCCGCGCGCCATCAGCACCTGAGCCACGTCGAGTTGGTTGTTCAATGCCGCCAACATCAGCGGTGTTTCCTCGACGCTGTTCATTGCATTGACCTGCGTTTGCGGGTGCTGGGCCAGCAACATGGCCGAATGAACAGCACCTGAATGTGTGGCCACCGTCAAGGCAGGAGCGCCTTGTTCATTGGGTGTGTTGGGGTCCATGCCACGGGCCAGCAGTCGCTGAACCTCTTGCGCATTGTCGAATGCGATGGCTTTGAAAAAATCCTCATACGCCCCCGCACACGCCGCAAAACCTAAGCTGCACAGGCCAAGCGCCACGATCCATTGAAGCGACTTCTTCATGGGCACACCGCCGAAAAAAGACGGTCAAAGTTGTCGCTGGTGATGCGCGCCACATCCTCTACAGCCAGGCCTCGGATTTGCGCAATTTGTTGCGCCACAAACGGCACATACGACGGGTTGTTGGTTTTGCCACGGTGCGGCACGGGTGCCAGGTAAGGGCTGTCGGTTTCAATCAAGATGCGGTCCATCGGCACAAACGCCGCCACATCGCGCAAGTCTTGGGCGTTCTTGAACGTCAAAATGCCCGAAAACGAAATGTAAAAACCCAAGTCCAACCCGGCGCGCGCCACTTCGGCCGTTTCGGTGAAGCAATGGAAGACCCCACCTGCACTGCCGGCCGATGCGTCTTCACCCTCTTCTTTCAAAATCTGCAAGGTGTCTTCTGAGGAGCTGCGGGTGTGGATCACCAGTGGCAATCGGGTCTGTTGTGCTGCGCGAATGTGAACTCTGAAGCGCTCACGCTGCCACGCCATGTCGGCCACGCTGCGCTCACCCAGTCGGTAGTAATCCAGCCCTGTTTCGCCAATGCCCACCACACGGGGCAGTTGCGCACGGGTGACCAAGTCTTCAACGGTGGGTTCTTGCACGCCCTCGTTGTCAGGATGCACGCC
>CANCUP010000106.1 GCA_947381325.1 Comamonadaceae bacterium | reverse complement strand
GCGGCCACCAACACCCGGGCTTTGTCAGCGGGTGTGTCGATGCTGCACGCTGTGGCGGCTTGCACATGGTCGGCCAAGGCGCGGTCGTAATCGTCACCTCCCAAGGCGGAGTCGCCGCCAGTGGCCAGCACCTCGAACACACCACGGGTCAGTCGCAAGATCGAAATGTCAAAGGTGCCGCCACCCAAGTCGTAGACGGCGTAGACACCTTCGCTGGCTTGGTCCAAGCCATAGGCAATGGCGGCCGCAGTGGGTTCGTTGATCAAACGCAGAACGTTCAAACCGGCCAATTGCGCCGCATCTTTGGTGGCTTGGCGCTGCGCATCGTCAAAGTACGCAGGCACGGTGATCACGGCACCATACAGGTCGTCGTTGAACGTGTCTTCGGCACGGAAACGCAAGGTGGCCAAAATTTCGGCACTCACCTCAACAGGGGATTTGTCACCGGCACGGGTGTGAATGGCCAGCATGCCTGGTTTGTCGACAAATTGGTAAGGCAGCTTGTCGCGGTTGGCGATATCGGCCACGCCACGGCCCATGAAACGCTTGACCGACACCAGGGTGTTTTGTGGGTCATCGGCTTGTGCGAGCAGAGCCGCGCGGCCAATTTGACGGCCATCGCTCTCTAGGTAGCGCACCGCAGAAGGCAAGATCACCTCGCCCTCGCTGTCGGGCAGGCACTCGGCCACGCCATGGCGCACGCTGGCCACCAAAGAATGGGTGGTGCCTAAGTCAATGCCCACCGCAATGCGTCGCTGGTGAGGGTCGGGCGCTTGACCGGGTTCTGAAATCTGTAGCAAAGCCATGGTGTGTATTGTCGCTTTGAGGCTTGTAGGTTTTAGCGTTGTTCGAGCGCGTCGAGTCGTTGTTCAATGTCGCGGGCAAAGCGCGCAATGAACATCAGCGCCCTCACCTCTTGGGCCGCTTGAGGTAAATCATGGGCCACATCGATGCAGTGTTCGCAACGGCTCAGGCCCTCTTGGTGGGCAAGCTTGACTTCGTTGTGCAAGGTCTCGAGCGCAGCCAGATCGGTGGCCTCGTCCAAGGCTTCACGCCACGACATTTGTTGCATCAAAAAGGCCGTGGGCATGGCCGTGTTGTTTTCAGCCTGAATCGAGGCGCCACCCAATTCGCACAGGTAAGCGGCGCGACGCAGCGGGTCTTTCAGGCGTTGGTACGCCTCGTTGATGCGCACCGACCATTGCATGGCCACGCGTTGCGCAGCCGTGCCCTGAGCAGAAAATTTGTCGGGGTGCGCTTCGCGCTGCAGGTCTTTCCAACGGGTGTCAAGCTCTGCCCGGTTTTGGACAAAGCGTTGAGGAAGATCAAACAGGGCAAAGTCGTTGACGGCCAGCTGTGCAGACAGCGGCAGGTCTGACGCGCTCACGTCAGATCCGGAACGACTCACCGCAGCCGCAGCGGTCGCGCTCGTTCGGATTGAGGAACTTGAAGCCCTCGTTCAAGCCTTCGCGCACAAAGTCCAACTGTGTGCCATCGATGTAGGCCAAGCTTTTGGGATCGACCAACACCTTGACGCCGTGGTCTTCAAAAATCACGTCTTCAGGCGAAGACTCGTCTACATATTCCAGCTTGTAGGCCAAGCCAGAGCAACCGGTGGTTTTGACGCCCAAACGAACGCCTACGCCTTTGCCACGTTTGGCCAAGTAACGGGTGACGTGCCGAGCAGCGGCTTCTGTCAAAGTGACGGACATCTTGGTACTCGGTGAATCAGTGGGCGTGTTTCTTTTTGTAATCGTCCACGGCGGCTTTGATGGCGTCTTCAGCCAAGATCGAGCAGTGAATCTTCACGGGGGGCAAAGCCAACTCTTCGGCAATCTCGCTGTTTTTGAGCGCTGCCGCCTGGTCCAAGGTTTTGCCCTTGACCCATTCGGTCACCAGCGAGCTCGACGCAATGGCCGAACCACAGCCATAGGTTTTGAAACGTGCATCTTCGATCACGCCGGTCACCGGATTGACCTTGATTTGCAGCTTCATCACGTCGCCGCATGCCGGTGCGCCGACCATGCCGGTGCCCACAGAATCGTCGCCTTTGTCGAACGAGCCCACGTTGCGGGGATTTTCGTAGTGGTCAATGACCTTTTCGCTGTATGCCATGGTGTAACTCCCGTATCTTGTTCAATGTGCAGCCCATTGGATGGTGCTGATGTCAATGCCGTCTTTGTACATGTCCCACAGGGGGCTCAAGTCGCGCAACTTGGCCACGTTCTCGCGGATGGTGGCAATGGCGTAATCGATTTCTTCTTCGGTGGAGAAGCGGCCAATCGTCATGCGCAAGCTGCTGTGCGCCAACTCGTCGCTGCGGCCCAAGGCGCGCAGCACATAGCTGGGCTCCAAGCTGGCCGAGGTGCAGGCAGAGCCTGATGAGACCGCCAAACCTTTGATGCCCATGATGAGCGACTCACCTTCGACATAGTTGAAGCTGATGTTGAGGTTGTGGGGCACGCGGTGTTCGAGGTTGCCGTTGACGAACACTTGTTCCATGTCGGCCAAACCGTCGAGCAAGCGCTTTTGCAAGGCACGGGCTTTGGCCACGTCTTGCGCCATGTCCTGCTTGGCCAAACGGAACGCTTCGCCCATGCCCACACACTGGTGCGTAGGCAGTGTGCCGCTGCGCATGCCGCGCTCATGACCACCGCCGTGCATTTGAGCCTCTAGACGCACGCGCGGCTTGCGACGCACGTACAAAGCGCCAATGCCTTTGGGGCCATAGGTTTTGTGTGAGGCCAGACTCATCAAGTCGACCGGCAGGGTTTGCATGTCGATCTCGACCTTGCCCGTCGATTGCGCTGCATCGACGTGGAAGATGATGCCTTTGTCACGGCACATCTGGCCAATGGCTGTGATGTCTTGAATCACGCCAATTTCGTTGTTCACGTGCATCACGCTGATCAAAATGGTGTCGGGACGGATGGCAGCTTTGAGCACGTCCATGTTCAACATGCCGTCTTCTTGCACGTCGAGGTAGCTCACATCAAAGCCTTGGCGCTCAAGCTCACGCATGGTGTCGAGCACAGCCTTGTGCTCGGTCTTGACCGTGATCAGGTGCTTGCCCTTGGATTTGTAAAAGTGCGCAGCACCTTTCAAGGCCAGGTTGTTGGATTCGGTGGCGCCCGATGTCCACACGATTTCACGTGGATCGGCACCGATCAGGGCGGCCACATTGGCGCGGGCGTTTTCAACCGCTTCTTCCGCTTCCCAGCCCCAGGCGTGGCTGCGGGATGCGGGGTTGCCAAAGTGCTCACGCAACCAAGGAATCATGGCGTCGACCACGCGGGGGTCGACGGGGTTGGTTGAAGCGTAGTCGAGATAAATCGGGAAATGGGGCGTCATGTGGATAGAAACTCTGAAAAAAGGATCAGCTTTTGGCAAAGGCGTTGCCCAAGGCAAACACCGAGTTGGGTGCATTCACACGGATGGGTTTGACCACCGGCATGCTGGAGATGGCGCGACGAATTGCCGGCTTGTTCTCAATTTCCACACCTTTGGCCAATTGCTCATCGACCAGTTTCTGCAAGGTCACCGAGTCTAAGAACTCGACCATGCGTTGGTTCAAGGATGCCCACAGCTCGTGGGTCATGCAGCGGCCGGTCTCGCCCAGGCAGTTTTCTTTGCCACCGCAGTGGGTGGCGTCGATCGGCTCGTCCACCGACACGATGATGTCGGCCACCGTGATGTCTGCCGCTTTGCGACCCAGCGAGTAACCGCCGCCTGGGCCCCGGGTGGACTCGACCAAGTCATGGCGACGCAACTTGCCAAACAGTTGTTCCAAATAGGACAAAGAGATTTGTTGACGCTGGCTGATGGCAGCCAAAGTGACGGGGCCATTGTTTTGGCGCAGGGCCAAATCAATCATGGCAGTCACAGCAAAACGACCTTTGGTGGTGAGACGCATGGCAAGCTCCTTTCAGGGGTGAGGCCTTTGTCGACTAATTGAGTCAACTATACCATAAACCCCATTGATTTGCTCGGGTACTCCGCCCCAAAGACGGTTTGTCGACGACAAAAAGCAAGCGTCAACCCTTGCTTGCGCGTGGGGCCAGTGGCTCAAGCCTTTTGCGCCATCACCACCACGTTGTCGTGGCCTGCCCCGCCGAAGGCTTGCTCGCGCAAGGAGGCCAGTTGATCTCGCACACGGGCAGCGTTTTCGAACTCCAGGTTGCGGGCGTGTTCCATCATGAGCTTCTCCAAGCGCTTGATCTCTTTGGCGACATCGCGCTCGCTCATGTCTTCGATGCGGGCTTTTTGAATTTCACGGGCTTGTGCCTCTTTACCCGCTTTTTCGCTGTAAACCCCGTCAATCAAATCGCGCACCTGCTTGAACACGCCGCGCGGGATGATGCCATGGGCTTCGTTGTGCGCCACCTGTTTGGCGCGACGACGCTCGGTCTCGCCAATGGCCTTTTTCATCGACTCGGTCATGCGGTCGGCGTACAAAATCGCTTTGCCGCTGAGGTTGCGAGCTGCCCGGCCAATGGTTTGAATCAAGCTGCGTTCCGAGCGCAAAAAGCCTTCTTTGTCGGCGTCCAAAATGGCCACCAAGGAGACCTCGGGCAAGTCAATGCCTTCGCGCAGCAAGTTGATGCCCACCAGCACATCGAAGGTTCCCAGGCGCAAATCGCGCAAGATTTCGACCCGCTCCACGGTGTCGATGTCGCTGTGCAAGTAGCGCACTTTGACGCCGTTGTCGGTGAGGTAATCGGTGAGTTGCTCGGCCATGCGCTTGGTCAAGGTGGTGATCAACACACGTTCTTTCAAATCGACGCGGATGCGGATTTCTTGCAGCACATCGTCCACCTGGTGGGTGGCGGGGCGCACTTCGACCAAGGGGTCGACCAAGCCTGTGGGGCGAACGAGTTGCTCCACCACACGGCCTGAATGGGTCTTCTCGTAGTCAGCCGGTGTGGCCGACACAAACACCACTTGGCGCATGCGCTTTTCAAACTCTTCGAGCTTCAAGGGGCGATTGTCCAGAGCGCTGGGCAAGCGAAACCCATACTCGACCAAGGTGGTTTTGCGGGCACGGTCGCCGTTGTACATGCCGCCCAGTTGACCCAGCATCACGTGGCTTTCGTCCAAAAACATCACCGCATCTTTGGGCATGTAGTCGGTCAAAGTGCTGGGTGGCTCACCCGGTGCGGCACCCGACAAATGGCGGGTGTAGTTCTCAATGCCTTTGCAGTGGCCCACCTCAGAGAGCATTTCCAAGTCAAACCGGGTGCGCTGCTCCAAGCGTTGCGCTTCCACCAATTTGTTCATGCCCACCAGTTCTTTCAAGCGCTGTGCCAGCTCCACCTTGATGGTCTCGACCGCAGCCAGCACCCGGTCGCGCGGGGTCACGTAGTGGCTCGACGGGTAAATGGTGAAGCGTGGAATCTTTTGCCGAATGCGCCCGGTCAGCGGGTCAAACAGTTGCAAGCTGTCGATCTCGTCGTCAAACAACTCAATGCGAATCGCCAACTCCGAGTGCTCAGCGGGGAACACATCGATCGTGTCACCCCGCACACGGAACTTGCCCCGCGTGAAGTCGTGGTCGTTGCGCTCGTACTGCATGCGCACCAGTTGGGCTATGGCATCGCGTTGGCCCACCTTGTCACCCGCACGCACCGTCATCACCATTTGGTGGTAACTCTCGGGCTCGCCAATGCCGTAAATGGCCGACACGGTGGCGACCACAATCACATCACGCCGCTCCAAAATGCTCTTGGTGCAGCTCAAGCGCATTTGCTCAATGTGTTCGTTGATGGCGCTGTCTTTTTCAATGAACAGATCGCGCTGTGGCACATAGGCCTCGGGCTGGTAGTAGTCGTAATAGCTGACGAAATACTCCACCGCGTTGTCGGGGAAAAACTCACGGAACTCGCTGTAGAGCTGCGCGGCCAGGGTTTTGTTGGGCGCAAAAATGATGGCGGGTCGCCCCAACTGGGCGATCACATTGGCCATGGTGAAAGTCTTGCCGGACCCCGTGACACCCAACAAGGTTTGAAACACCTCGCCATCGTTGATGCCGTCGATCAATTCGGCAATGGCGGTGGGCTGATCGCCCGCTGGCGGGTACGGCTGGTACAGCTCAAACGGAGAGCCGGGGTAGCGCACCATCTGCCCGGTCGCGGGTAAAACAGTGGCGTCTGAAACAACTTCAAAGGGTGTGGGCATAACTTGGCAAAAAAACAATCAAGCTGGCCCTTAAAATTCAGGCCAAGCGCACTAGCCTACCGCAGACTGCGCCTTCTGCCCCAATCCCCTTCTGTTTATCTGTGATCAAGGACTGACGATGTCAATGTTTACCGCTGTCGAAATGGCACCCCGCGACCCCATCTTGGGTTTGAATGAGCAATTCGCCGCCGACACCAACCCCAACAAAGTCAACCTCGGCGTGGGCGTTTACTTTGACGACAACGGCAAACTTCCCCTGCTGAACTGTGTTCAACAAGCCGAAAAAACCATGATGGCCACGCCCACCGCACGCGGTTACCTGCCCATCGACGGCATTGCCGCCTACGACAGCGCCGTCAAAGGCCTGGTCTTTGGCGCCGACTCCGAGCCTGTCACCTCGGGCCGCGTGGCCACGGTGCAAGGCATTGGCGGCACAGGTGGCCTGAAAATTGGTGCTGACTTCTTGAAGCACCTCAGCCCCAACGCCACCGTGTTGATTTCGGACCCGAGCTGGGAAAACCACCGCGCCTTGTTCACCAACGCCGGCTTCAAGGTTGAGACCTATGCTTACTATGACGCCGCCAAGCGTGGCGTGAACTTTGATGGCATGCTGGCCTCGCTCAACGCGGCGGCCGCTGGCACCATCGTGGTCTTGCACGCCTGCTGCCACAACCCGACAGGCTACGACATCACCCCCGCGCAGTGGGACCAAGTGGTGAGCGTGGTCAAGGCCAAAAACCTGACCGCTTTCCTTGACATGGCCTACCAGGGCTTTGGCCACGGCATTGCCGAAGACGGCGCAGTGATTCAAAAGTTTGTCGCCGCAGGTCTGTGCTTTTTTGTCTCCACCTCGTTCTCCAAAAGCTTCAGCTTGTACGGCGAACGCGTGGGCGCTTTGAGCGTGCTGTGTGCCGACAAAGAGGAAGCCAGCCGCGTGCTGAGCCAACTCAAAATCGTGATTCGCACCAACTACTCCAACCCACCCATCCACGGCGGTGCCGTGGTGGCCGCCGTGTTGGGCAACCCCGAGTTGCGCGCCTTGTGGGAAAAAGAACTGGGTGAGATGCGCGTGCGCATCAAAGCCATGCGCCAAAAGCTGGTCGACGGTTTGAAAGCCGCTGGCGTGAAGCAAGACATGAGCTTCATCACCACCCAAATTGGTATGTTCAGTTACTCAGGACTGAACAAAGACCAAATGGTGCGCCTGCGCAACGAGTTTGGCGTTTACGGCACCGATACAGGCCGCATGTGTGTGGCCGCGCTCAACAGCAAAAACATCGACTACGTTTGCGCCTGCATCGCCAAGGTGATGTGAACCAGCGCGCTCAGTTCCAAACGACTGAGCGCATGGCCATTGAGGCCAGTTGGTACCCCTCATTGAAAAACTCCACCGTGTCATCGGCTTGGGCCGCACCTGCCGCATACAGCAAAGGCAGGTAGTGGTCGTAGCTGGGGTGCGCAAGTTGGGCGGTCTCACCTTGTTGCTGAAAGTCAACCAAGGACTCGTTGTCACCCGCGCTGATTTGCGCAGCCACCCATTGGTCAAATTGAATCGTCCAATCAAACGCTTGGTTGATTGGGGCTGAGCGTTGCATGGCGCGCAAGTTGTGCACCGTGTTGCCGCTGGCCAAAATCAACACGCCTTCGTCCCTGAATCTGCGAAGTTGCTGGCCCAAAGCAAAGTGATCGGCGATGGGCCGGTGGTAGTCGATGCTCAGTTGCACCACGGGAATATCAGCCTCAGGGAACATGGGCTTTAACACGCCCCAGCACCCATGGTCTAAGCCCCACTGCTGTAGGTCAATGCCCATGGCTTGTCCGTTGCTGGGCTGGTGCAGTTGCTGAGCCACCTGCTGCACCCAATGCGGCGCACCCGGCGCTGGGTACTGCTGATCGAACAGTGCTTGCGGAAAGCCGCCAAAGTCGTGGATGGTTTTGGGTTGTGCCATGCCAGTGAGCCACCAACCTTCGGTGATCCAGTGGGCTGAAATGCACAGAATCAATTTGGGCTTGGGCCAACGCGAACCAAACATGGCACCGTAACGCGTCCACTCACGGCGAAACGGGCTGTCTTCGATCACGTTCATGGGGCTGCCGTGGCCGACAAAAAGAACGGGCATGCGTGGCGTGGTGTGAGATGTTGTCATGGGTTGTCTAAGGCAAAAGCAAAGGGGTGGTGAATTGGGGGACAGACTCCATTTTCAGCCCAAGTTCAGCTGTTATATTGCGCTGCAACATAATTCAAACACTCCACATGCTTTACCAAATCTTCGAAACTCAGCGCACCTTGATGGAGCCATTCGCAGACTTTGCGCAGGCCGCTTCCAAGCTCTACAGCAACCCCATGTCACCCTTGGGCCAAAACCAATTGGCACAGCGCGTTGCAGCGGGCTACGACCTGCTCTACCGCTTGGGCAAAGACTACGAGAAGCCACAGTTTGGCATTCAATCGGTCAAGGTCAACGAGGTGGATGTGGCCATCCACGAACGCATCGAAATGGACAAGCCCTTTTGTGAGCTGCGTCGCTTCAAACGCTACACCGACGATGCCCACACCTTGACCAGCCTCAAGGGCCAGCCTGTGGTGTTGATCGTGGCGCCTTTGTCGGGCCACTACGCCACCTTGCTGCGCGACACTGTCAAGACCATGCTCAAAGACCACAAGGTCTACATCACAGACTGGAAGAACGCGCGTTTGGTGCCCTTGAGCGAGGGTGAGTTTCACCTCGACGACTATGTGAACTACGTGCAAGAGTTCATCCGCTACCTGCAAGGTCACTATGGCAACTGCCACGTGATCAGCGTGTGTCAGCCCACCGTGCCGGTGTTGGCTGCGGTGTCCTTGATGGCCAGCCGTGGTGAAAAAACGCCCCTGAGCATGACCATGATGGGTGGCCCGATTGACGCCACCAAATCGCCCACAGCCGTCAACAACCTGGCCATGAACAAAAGCTTCAGCTGGTTTGAAAACAACGTGATCTACCGCGTGCCCGACAACTTCCCAGGAGCGGGACGTCGCGTCTACCCCGGCTTTTTGCAACACACCGGCTTTGTGGCCATGAACCCTGATCGCCATTTGAAGAGCCATTACGACTACTTCAAAGACCTGATCAAGGGCGACAACTCCAGTGCCGAATCGCACCGTCAGTTCTATGACGAGTACAACGCCGTGCTCGACATGGACGCCGATTACTACTTGGAAACCATCAACACCGTGTTTCAAGAGTTCAAGCTGGTGCGTGGCACTTGGCAAGTGAAATCTGATACCGGAGAAATTGAATGGGTTCGCCC
>CANCUP010000105.1 GCA_947381325.1 Comamonadaceae bacterium | reverse complement strand
GCTTTTTCGCTGGTGACTTGTGACTCTTCCACGCCAAGTTGTTCGGCAATGATTTTTTTGACACGTGCTTCGATATCGCTCATGGGGTCCCTCAGAGGGTTGTGAATAAGTCCGCAATTTTAACCGGGCGGACACACCGTTTTGAATCTATGGGTAAGAGGTTGCTCAAACCATGAACATGCCACCGTTGACATGCAACTCTTGACCCGTCACATAGGAAGCGTGGGCACTGGCCAAATAGGCCACAGCATGCGCCACGTCCGACGGTTTACCCAAGTGTCCCAAGGGAATTTGGGACAGCAAGGCTTTTTGTTGTTCTTCGGGCAAGGCGGCCGTCATGTCGGTTTCGATGAAACCGGGGGCCACACAGTTGACGGTGATGTTGCGACTGCCCAACTCCCTGGCCAATGCCCGGGTCATACCCGCCACACCGGCTTTGGCCGCTGCGTAGTTGGCTTGTCCAGGATTGCCTGAAGCGCCCACCACGCTGGTGATGTTGATGATGCGTCCGAATCGCTGCTTCATCATGGGCCTGATCACGGCACGCGACAAGCGAAACACTGCCTTGAGGTTGGTGTCGAGCACAGCATCCCAATCGTCGTCTTTCAGCCGCATGGCCAACATGTCACGGGTGATCCCCGCGTTATTGACCAGCACATGCAAGCCTGCGTGCTGCTGCGTGATGTCATCCACCAAGGCTTCAATGGCGGCGGCATCGTTCACGTTCAACTGCGCACCTCGGCACCCAGGAAAAGCGGACAAGGTCTGGCTGATCTTGTGGGCCCCCTCATCGGTGGTGGCAGTGCCGATGACACAAAACCCTTGCTGGGCCAACAACTGGGCAATGGCCGCGCCGATGCCACGTGTTGCGCCCGTGACCAGCGCCACTTGCGCTGTCGAATTCTTTTCACTCATAGACTCAAATCCTTATCGGTCAGGCTCAGGCCAATGCCGTTTTCACATCCGACAAAGAGGTCGGGTCCAACAATGCCAAGCCTGTCAATTCGGCGTCGATGCGCTTGGTCATGCCTGCGAGCACTTTGCCCGGCCCGCACTCGACCAAGGTGGATATGCCCCGAGCCTTGATCGCCGCGACACACTCGACCCAGCGAACCGGACCAAAGGCCTGCCGGTACAAGGCATCACGAATCACATCGGCTTGGGTCTCGACACGAACATCGATGTTGTTGAGCACCGGAATTTGGGGCGCCGCAAAAACGGTGGCAGCCAGTTTTTCTTTGAGTCGCTCAGCGGCAGGCTTCATGAGGCTGGAGTGAAAAGGCGCAGACACTGGCAAAGGCAAAGTGCGCTTGGCGCCCAAGGCCTTGAGCACCTCACAGGCTTTCTCGACGGCTGCCTTGCTACCGGCAATCACCGTCTGAGCGGGATCGTTGAAGTTGACCGCTTCCACCACCTCAAGCGAGTCGTTTGGAAAAGTAGCTTGTGCTTGAGCACAACCTGCGACCACTTGCTCAGAAGTCAGTCCCAAAATAGCCGCCATCGCACCCGTACCCACGGGCACGGCATCTTGCATGGCTTGGGCTCTGAAGCGCACCAAAGGCGCAGCTTGAGCCAGGGTCAACACCCCCGAAGCGACCAAGGCCGAATATTCACCCAGTGAATGACCTGCCACCACAGAAGGCAAAGCGCCACCTTCGGCCAACCACACGCGGTAAGCTGCGACAGCGGCCACCAACATCACGGGTTGGGTGTTGGTGGTCAGCGCCAAGGCCTCTTTGGGCCCCTCGTGGATCAACTTGGCGATGTCTTCGCCCATGGCGTCCGAGGATTCGGCCAAGGTCTGCAACACCACCGGGTGATCGCCCCAAACATCCAACATGCCCACAGACTGAGAGCCTTGACCTGGAAAAACAAATGCAAATGGTTTCATGACGTATTCGGTTGCTAAGACCCACCCTTGCGGACGGGAAGTTAGAGCTTGAGCAGCACAGCACCCCAAGTAAAACCGCCACCCACGCCCTCGAGCATGAGTGTTTGCCCCGGCTTGACTTGTCCGCTTCGCACAGCCTCGTCGAGTGCCAAAGGAATGGAGGCGGCCGAGGTGTTGCCGTGGTTGTGCACCGTCAACACCACCTTGTCCATCGACAGTTTCAGCTTTTTGGCCGTGCTTTGGATGATGCGGATATTGGCCTGGTGGGGAATCAGCCAGTCGATGTCGCTGTCTTGCAAGTTGGCCTTGGCCAGCGCTGCGCGCGCAGCGCCCTCGAGCAAGCCCACAGCCAATTTGAAAACTGCTTGACCATCCATCTTGAGCACGGGATCGCCCAACACCTCACCACCGCGCACATGACCTGGCACACACAAAATGCCCACATGCTTGCCATCCGCATGGATGTCAGTGGCCAAGATACCGGGTTGTTCAGACGCCTCTAACACCACCGCACCTGCGCCATCACCAAACAAAACGCAGGTGGTCCTGTCTTTGAAATCCAGAATGCGCGAGAACACCTCGGCACCGACCACCAAAGCACGGCGGGCGGATCCAGCTCGGATCATGGCATCAGCCACGGTCAATGCGTAAATGAATCCACTGCACACGGCCTGAACATCAAAGGCAGGAGCGCCCGCGATGCCAGCCGCAGCCTCGTCAAGCTGGGCCAATTTGTGCTGCAAGATGCATGCGGTCGACGGAAACACCATGTCCGGCGTGGAAGTGGCCACGATGATCAAGTCAATGTCTTGGGGACGACGACCCGCGGCTGCCAAAGCGCTTTTTGCGGCTTCAAAGGCCAAATCGCTGCTGCCAACGTCGGGGGCGGCGAAGTGGCGTGCATGAATGCCCGTGCGCTCCACGATCCACTCATCTGAGGATTCAACGCCTTGGGACGCCAATTCCGCGACCAAATCCGCATTGGTCAACCGGCGCGGGGGGAGAAAACTTCCTGTGCCGGTGATTCGGGAAAAAACAGTCATCAATCTGGAGGCTCAGACTGTCGCAGGTGCCGATTGCGCCAGTGCCAGCAAAGGAGCGGCATGGGCAATGCGCGTGCGCACACGTTCGAGCAAGTTATGGTGGGCTGCATCATACGCCCGGTTCAAGGCGGTCTCAAAAGCCACCTCGTCGGCAGAGCCATGGCTCTTGAAAACAATGCCGTTGAGGCCCAGCAGTGCCGCGCCGTTGTAGCGCCGATGGTCGACCTTGTCTTTGAAGTCAGACAAAACAGGATAAGAGAAGATGGCCGCTATTTTTGTGAAAATATTGCGTGTAAACGAATTTTTAAGGGTTTCACTGATCTTGTGTGCCAAGCCTTCGCTGGCTTTGAGGGCCACATTGCCAACGAAACCATCACACACGATCAAATCGACCGTGCCTTGGTAAATGTCGTGGCCTTCGACATTTCCGAAAAAGTTCAAATCACCGGAGTTAGAGGCAGTTCGCAGCAATTCAGCTGTTTTTTTGATGATTTCGTTGCCTTTGATGGCTTCCTCACCAATGTTGAGCAGGCCCACTGAGGGGCTTTCTATCTCGTCCAACACCGATACCAACGCAGACCCCATGACAGCAAACTGCAGCAAGTGGTCGGGCGTGCAGTCGACGTTAGCACCCAAATCCAGCATGGTGGTGCCACCGCCCTTGAAATTGGGCATGCGCCCAGCAATCGCAGGACGGTCAATGCCCTCAATGGTTTTGAGTACGTACCGTGCAATCGCCATCAATGCGCCCGTGTTGCCCGCGGAAACCACCGCCTGAGCCTGGCCAGATTTGACTTGCTCGATGGCCACCCGCATGGAAGAGTCTTTTTTGCGCCGCATGGCAACTTCGACCGGATCGTCCATGCTGACCACCTCGGTGGCGGGCACCACTTGTGCACGCGGGTGCGCAAAAGACGACAACGCCTGCGGTTGGCCAACCAGCAACAAGCGGGCTTGTGGGTGTGTCTCTAAAAACCGATGACAGGCCGCAAGCGTGACACGCGGGCCGTGGTCGCCACCCATGCAGTCAACGGACACAGTGATCATGCGGGGTCTCGTGAAAAAAACAAAAGCCCGGGGCGCTTACAGAGCCACGGGCCAATGCATGCCGGATTCAATCAGGCTTCTGACTTGCTTTTGAGCACTTTGCGGCCACGGTAAAAACCGGTGGGGCTGATGTGGTGACGCAAATGGGTCTCACCTGTGGTTGGCTCAACGGCGGTGCCTGGCACATTCAGGGCGTTGTGCGAGCGGTGCATGCCGCGCTTGGAAGGAGATTTTTTGTTTTGCTGGACAGCCATGTTTGGCTCCTGGACGTAAAAGTGGGTTGATCATGTGGCCACAAACCAACCTAGGCCAGCGTGACACGAAACCGATGATTATAGACCAAGTCGACGTTTTTCAGTCTTTGCGGGTCCGCAGTGCTGCCAAAGCCGCAAATGGGTGGGGCTTGTCGTCTCCGACGTTGTCAGCGTCGTCGGCCAAAGTTTGTGCATGCTCACTTTCACACGATTCATGCATGGGCACGATCGGGAGCGCCATGAGCAGCTCGTCCTCGACCAATTCCAAGACATCGAAGTCGTGGCTGATCACCAACAAGTCCTCTGCCGACGCATCATCCTCAGCCAAAGCCGTGGCTTCATCCGCCACAAAACGGAAGTCTTGGTCGATGCTCAAAGGCACATCCACCAGCGACAAACAGCGCTGACAGGTCAAAGGGACAACAGCCGACGCCTTCATGTGCAGCCAAGCCGACTGCCCGCCTGAAGCCGAAGCTTGCATCGATCCCTGAACCGACCACGCCACCTCACCCAGAACCTCGCCGACACAATCTTGTGACAAGCGCCCGAACTGACCCAGCGGTGTCTGCTCAGACACCAGCGCGTGCGTCTTCGCAAAAGTTTTGACATCGATACGTGGCGTGGGGGAATGCTTGTCCATGCAAAGCAGTGTAAGAGAATCCTGCGCATGCACACCCTATCTCGCCCCCTGATCCTTGGCTCCACTTCACGCTATCGCCATGAACTGCTGAGTCGCCTGCGCTTGCCCTTTGAAGTCGTCGCACCGCACGTCGATGAAACGCCCCAGCCGCATGAAACGCCCCGTGCATTGGCTTGCCGATTGGCTTTGGCCAAAGCCCAAGCCGTGGCAGCGTTGCACCCAGAAGCCGTTGTGATTGGCTCAGACCAAGTCGCAGACCTTGCAGGTGAACCCCTGGGCAAGCCAGGCAGCCATGCACGTGCAGTCGAGCAATTGCAGCGCATGCGCGGGCAAACCGTGGTGTTTCAAACCGCTGTTGCCGTGGTTTGCCTCTCCACCGGCTTTGCGCAGAGTGAACTGGCGTCGGTCGAGGTGAAGTTTCGTGACTTGAGCGACGCAGAGATAGAAGCCTATTTGCTGGCCGAACAACCCTACGACTGCGCGGGCAGCGCCAAAAGCGAAGGGCTGGGCATCAGCTTGCTCGATGCCATTGCCAACGACGACCCCACCGCTTTGATTGGATTGCCGCTGATTCGCACCTGCCGCCTGCTGCGTGCAGCCGGAGTGCAACTGCTATGACAGCCCAAGCTGCGCAGGGCACGCTGTACTTGGTTCCTACCCCACTCGATTTTGGGTGCGGCAGCGAAACCCCCATCGCCGAAGTGCTGCCCCAAGAAACCTTGCGCGTGGCCAGCCGAGTCGGCCACTGGATCACAGAAAACGCCAAAAGCACCCGTGCTTTTTTGAAGCGTGTGGATCCCTCGCACCCCTTGGTGTTGCCTATCCAACAACTCACCATCACCGAGTTGCCCCGCGAAGTCCATAAAAAGGGGGACCATGCAGGGGAATTCGATGCCAAGCCGATGTTGAAAGCAGCCTTGGCTGGGCACGACATGGCCTTGGTCAGTGAAGCGGGCATGCCCGCCGTGGCAGACCCCGGTTCCTCGGTGGTGCGGGCTGCCCATGATCTAGGACTGCGCGTAGTGCCCTTGGTAGGCCCCGTGTCCCTGCTGCTGGCGCTGGCAGCGAGTGGCCTCAACGGGCAAAACTTCGCCTTCGTGGGTTACCTGCCCCAAGATGCGGCCGCGCGCACACAACGCTTGCGTGAGCTCGAAGCGCTGGCGCTCAAAACAGGCCAAACCCAACTCTTCATTGAGACGCCCTACCGCAACCCAGCCCTGTGGGACGCGCTGCTGAGAGGGCTGCAAAACAACACGCGTCTGGCGCGCGCCAGCGGCTTGACACTGGCGAGCATGGACGTGCGCTGCCACAGCGTGCAAGCGTGGCGCAAGCAGCCCGCAGGCGTCTCAGCGCAACCCACGGTGTTTGCCATCGGCAAATGACACAGGCTCCCGCAGGAGCCTGTGTCACAGACGTCATGCGACTCAGCGCAGGGGTTGCACCCGTTGCAAGGCATGCACAGCGCCTTCGCCAATCGCCGCGCCAAAGCGCTTGGCCAAGCGTTCGGCCACGTTGTCGTGGCGGGTGTAGTCGATGATGTCTTCGGCTTTGACAATCTCACGCGCCACAAAATCCAGATTGCCCAAGCCGTCCGCCAAGCCAAGGTCAATCGCTTGCTGGCCGCTCCAAAACAGACCGCTGAACAACTCAGGCGTTTCCTTCAGGCGTTGGCCGCGTCCTTCGCGCACCACCTGGATGAACTGCTGGTGAATTTGATCCAACAGCGTTTGCGCATGCGCGCGCTGATGCTTGGTTTGAGGGCTGAAGGGGTCGAGAAAGCCTTTGTTTTCACCCGCCGTCATCAAACGGCGCTCAACCCCTAATTTGTCCATCAAACCGGTGAAACCAAAACCGTCCATCAGCACACCGATGCTGCCCACGATACTGGCCTTGTCGACATAAATGTCGTCGGCTGCCACGGCAATGTAATAAGCCGCCGAAGCGCATGACTCTTCGACCACGGCGTACACAGGTTTGTTGTGCTTTTTCTTCAAGCGACGGATTTCGTCATTGATGATGCCAGCTTGCACAGGGCTGCCGCCGGGCGAGTTGATCAACAAAACCACGGCCTGCGAGCCTTCGTCTTCAAAGGCTGTGCGCAAGGCCGTCACGATCCATTCGGCGCTGGCGTCAGCCCCATCGGCGATTTCGCCTTTGATCTCCACCACCGCGGTGTGGGGCTGGCTGGGGCTGGTGCCGCCCATGCCCCCTTTGTGCAAGCCGGCCCACATCAAGGCCACCGCCAAGATCAGCCACGCAAAACGAAAGAAGATGCGCCAGCGACGTGCGGCCCGCTGCTCGGCCAAAGTGGCGAAAGCCAAACGCTCCAGTGCTTCTCGCTCCCAAGTCGCCTTGGGTTGCGAAGGTTCAGGCGTGTGTTCAGTGAAATAAGGCTCAGACATGGCGGCTTCTTTTCGAAAAATAAATCAGAACTCAGAACAAAAATTCAAAAGGTTTGAGGTTGTAGGCAGTATGCCAGTGCACCACGCCATCCAACTCGGTGAGGTCGATCTTGACCAAGCCCCCACGACACGGGCCACCCGCGCATTCACCGGTATCAGGCGCGTAAGCCGCACCGTGCGTGGCGCACAACAACCAGGCGCCGGTGTCATCGAACAAGCGGTTGGGCTGGAAATCCATTTCCATCGCCACATGGGTGCATCGGTTGAGATAGGCATGGGCACGCCCTTGAAAGCGCACCGCAAACGCACGGCATGTTTGCCCGCCATACACCACATCGAACGGCACGGCCAGACCGCCCTCGACCAAATCAGCGCTTGGACACAGCGCCAGTTGTGCGGAAATGTGCGGCTCAGGCATGGGCCAACAACCACTCGTGCAAAGCCCTCACCGAATGCGCCACAAAGCGCGGCTTCAAAGGCTCAAACTGATCGTGCGCATGGGCGCCATAACTCACCCCCACGCTGGCGCACCCAGCGTTGAGCGCCATCTGCAAATCATGGGTGGTGTCACCGATCATCAAGGTGCGTTCCGGCTCGACGCCAAACTCACGCATCAACTCATGCAACATGCGCGGGTGTGGCTTGCCCGCTGTTTCATCCGCAGTCCGCGACCCGTCAAACACGCCTTTCAACGCAGACGAATGCAGGGCCTCGTCCAACCCGCGGCGGCTTTTGCCCGTGGCGACGGTCACCCAGTGGTGACGTGCACGCAAGGCATCGAGCATTGGCAACACCCCCTCAAACAAGGCAAGGTCGTCCTTGTGTTGCACATAGTGGTGGCGGTAGCGTTCATTGAGCTGTGGGTACTTGGCCTCGGGCACATCTGGGGCCGCATGGGCCAAGGCGGGCATCAAAGCCATGCCAATCACATACGACGCGGCCTCGTCGCTGGGTTTGGCACCGCCCACGTCCACCACCGCCAGCTGGATACAGCGCGTGATGATTTGGGTCGAGTCAAACAAGGTGCCGTCCCAATCGAAGGCAATCAAATCAAATTGACGGGGTCGCAAGGTCATAGGCCTCAAAAGTCTTGGGGTTTGGATTGAATCGGCGGCTGGATTGAATCCACGAACTGCTGCAGCTCAGCCGGCAAAGGCGCTTGCAAACTGATCGGACGCCCACTTTGCGGATGCTGGAACTTGAGCTGCCAAGCATGCAAAAACATGCGCTTGAGCCCCAACTTTTGCAGCTGCTTGTTGTGTTCAAAGTCGCCGTATTTGTCGTCGCCCGCAATCGGGTGGCCTTGGCTGGCCAAGTGAACGCGAATTTGGTGGGTACGTCCTGTCTTGATGGTCACTTCCAACAAGCTGTAAGGGCCCACCGTGCGCGCCACACGCACCAAGGTGATCGAGCGCATGCCATTCGGGTCGTCCTTGCCCACCACCTTGACGCGTCGCTCGCCCTCGCCCTCACCTTTTTCCACCGTGTATTTGTACAAGGGTGAATCGATCACTTTTTTGTTGGAAGGCCACAAGCCCAGCACCATGGCCAAATAAGTCTTGCCGGTCTCGCGGTCACGGAACTGATCTTGCAGCTGTTTGAGCGCGCTGCGCTTTTTGGCCACCAACAACACGCCTGAAGTTTCGCGGTCCAGCCGATGCACCAATTCCAAGTTCAAGCTGGCGGGACGGGCCCGGCGCAATTGCTCAATCACGCCAAAGCTGACCCCGCTGCCGCCGTGCACAGCCACGCCCGCAGGCTTGTCGATGGCGATCAAGGACTCGTCTTCCATCAACACCGGAAACTCCCGCGCTGGGGCTGGGTTGTCTGCCTTGGCGGCCACTTGGGCCGAAATACGCACCGGGGGCAAGCGCACCAAATCGCCAGCGGCCACCCGCTGGTCGGCCGATGCACGGCCTTTGTTCACCCGCACTTCGCCGGAGCGAATGATGCGGTAGACGTGGGTTTTGGGCACGCCTTTGAGATGGCGCATCAAAAAATTGTCCAAGCGCTGACCCGCTGAGTCTTCGTCAACAGCGAGGGTTTTCACCGAGGGGGCGTTGGCAGCGTCGGCTACCTCTATAATGTTCTTCACCAGCGTTTTGTTCTAAGTGCTTGATTTAACTGAGATTAGAGCACGTACCAACAAACGCGGTGAGGTCGATGCCCCTTTTGTGCCTGCGACGCAGACCCAGTACCCCAGAGACTGGATGGCGCGCACCCCAAGAGATGAGCCGATGCTCAGAAAACACTGAAACGGAATACCCCCCAGTTGCTGAAGCTCAGAAAGGCTTCAACAACGGATCACAGCGAGAAGCAAACCCCATGGTTTTGGTAATGATGATGTTGGAACTCTGCACGCAATG
>CANCUP010000104.1 GCA_947381325.1 Comamonadaceae bacterium | reverse complement strand
GCCAGGGACTCGGTGGGTTCAAAAGTGGTGGTCATGAGAGTTGTGGAATTGAAGTGAGCGAAGTTGTCGAGGTCGTGCGCAGCGACTCAAGGGATCGGTGGGTGTGGGAACACCATCTCACCCGGCACCAAGTGGAAGTCTTGGGTCAGCTGGGCCACGGTTTGGCCGTTGGCGGTGTGTTTTTCAAAGTGGCCGACCAAGGGCGCGGTGACGCCAAACACCGGGTCGCTGGAGAGGTTGACGTCGTCGTCGGCAAACACCTGGGTGATCAGCACCTTGTGGCCGGGGCTGGAGATCATGAAGTGCAAATGCGCGGGGCGGTTGGGATGGCGCAACTGCGCATCGAGCAACTCGCCGCAGGGCCCGTCGGTGGGCACGGGGTAGCCCGAAGGGCACACAGTACGCAAGAAGTAGGCGCCCTGGGCGTCGGTGGTGAACAGCCCGCGCAGGTTCATGTCGGCTTGGTTGGGGTCTTGGTTTTCGTACAAGCCCACAGGCGAGGCTTGCCACACATCGACCTTGGCGTTGGGCACGGGCTTGCCGTGCGCGTCGTAGACCACGCCACGCACTTCCATGGTGATGCCGGGGGTGTCGGAGCGCACGATGTTGTCGCCGGGTTGGCACACCGGTGCGTTGGCACGCCAGAACGGCCCCAACAAACCGGCTTTGGACGACTCGTCTTCTTTGCCGGGTGGGTTGTTGAGCATGGCCACCAGGGTGGACACACCGAACAAGTCAAACGCCAAGATGACTTCGTTTTTGGTTTCGCCGGTTTCCTGGCCAATGCCGACCAAGAACTTGACGGCGCGTTCAAACTCTTTTTCGGTGACCTGGTTCTCGATCACGAACTGGTGCATGTGGGTGCTGAGCGAACACAGCAGTTGACGCAGGCGTGGGTCGGGCGTGCGCGCCATGACCTCCAAGACCAAGGGCAAAACGGTGTCGGGCGTGGTCGGCAAGACCAGCGTGTCGGTGACTTGGGACATACGGATGACTCCTCTGGATGTAACACGGGATGGGGGCTGATTTTCTCTGTGAAAACAGCTTGGGCGAACCCGGTTGTCTCTGAAGCGACCTCGCATGGCTGTGCGATGTTTTCAGAAAGCGCACAGCTCGAAAGAACACCTGCTCAGGGCTGGGCTTGCAAGAACTGCAAGAGGGCCGCATGAAAGCGCTCAGGCACTTCCAGGTGTGGCACATGGCCCACACCCTCAAACGCCACCAACTTGGCGCCCGGAATCAGAGCTTGGGCAGTCTTGCCCAGTTGCGCAAAGTTGCCCAATGGCGCCACCACCTCAGGCGGCGCGAAGCGGCGACCAAACACGGTGCGGTCCAACTGCCCAATGGCCAACAGCGTGGGCATGCTCAGCCGCGGCAGCTCCGCCGTGATGGGCGCGTCGTAAATCATCTGATAGGTCAGCGCCGACACCTTGGCAAAACGTGGGTATTCGGCACTGAGCTGCACGCGGGCAAATTGCTCGACAAAGCGCTCGAACTCGGGCTGCCACACGGGGAAGTAGCTGCGCACAAAGTTGCGGTAGCTGGCGGGTGTTTGGGCCATTTCCAGCTTGACCAAGTTGTCGGTGGCTTGGGGCGGAATGTGCAGGGTGTAGTCTTCCAAGCCCAGCGGGTTTTCCAGCACCAAGGCGCTCACGCGCTGCGGGTACATGCGTGCAAAGTGCACGCCCAACATGCCGCCCATGCTGTTGGCCACCAGCGCCACCCGGTTCACGCCGAGATGGGTCAACAGGCGATCGGTGTTGCGGGCCAGATCGGCGAAGGTGTAGCGGATCTCGGGCTTGGACGATTTGCCAAAGCCAATTTGATCGGGCGCAATCACCCGGTAGCCTTGTGCGCTCAAGGTGCGCAAGGTGCCCGCCCAGTAGTCAGAGCCAAAGTTTTTGCCGTGCATCAAGAGCACGGTGCGCCCATTGGGTGTGCCCGTGGGCGCCACGTCCATGTACACCATGCGCACCAGCTGGCCTTGCATCTCAAACTGCAAGCTCTGCAACGGGAACGGGTAGGCCCAGCCTTCCATGGCCGCACCGAGCGGTTCTGACTGTGCGTAGGTGGGCAGCGCAGGCGTGGGCGCAGGGGCGCTTTGCGCCAGGCACACCGAGCTGCTCAAACACACAGCCGCCACAGCCATGACCCACGTGTTGCTTTTCATACGATCTCCTTGCGTGCTTCAAACACCGACAATGCCCTCTTCGTCGCCCCGTGCGAACCCAGAGTTGGCGCATCCTGCCACACCCCACTCGTCTCCTTGATTGAACGCTGTCACCCATGCAAGCCTTGCTCCACGCCATCGCCACGATGCCTCTGCCCCACGATGCGCAGCGCATCTTCCATGGCCGTGGCGGTCTGTACCCCGGCTGCGAGCACTGGGCGCTGGATGCATTCCCTCCGGTGTGGGTGTTGACCAGTTTTCAGCCGGTGACGGACGATGAATTGGCTGTCTTGCACCAGGCCCTTTCGGCACGCTGGCAACAGTTGTCACCCGATCAACCGCTGAACTGGGTGTTCCAGTGCCGCCACGCCAGCCAAACCGAAACCCGGCTGATGGCAGGCAGCGTGCCTGAGCCGCATGTGGTGAGTGAAGACGGTGCCCGCTATCGGCTGCATGTGTTGAAGGGCCAAAACCATGGCTTGTTCCTTGACATGGCCGAAGGCCGACGCTGGGTGCGCGCCCATGTGCAAGCGCGCGCACGCCTGAAAGTGCTCAACCTGTTTGCCTACACCTGTGCGTTTTCGGTGGTGGCCATGCAAGCGGGGGCGCGGCATGTGGTGAACGTGGACATGAGCCAAGGCGCCATGACCGTGGGCCAACAAAACCACCAGCTCAACGGCGTGATGGCAGGTGCCAGTTTTTTGGTGCATGACATTTTCAAAACCTGGGGCAAGATCACGCGCAGCGGGCCCTATGACTTGATCATCGTCGACCCGCCCAGCTACCAAAAAGGCAGCTTCATCGCCACCCAAGACTACGCCCGGCTGATGCGCCGCCTGCCCGAACTGCTGGCGCCTGAGGGGTTTGCCTTGCTGTGCCTGAATGCGCCGGAGTTGGATGTGGCCTTTTTGCACGACCAGATGCAAACCTTGGCTCCCGAGCTGGTGCTGCAAGAACGGGTGGCCAACCCGGCCGTGTTTGCCGATGTGTCGCCCGAGCGCGCACTCAAGGTGCTGGTCTACCAAGGGCCGGGCATCGTGCCCTGACCCACAGCCTTGGCCGCTCAGGCCTGTTCGGGTGCGGGGTGCAGGTCGGTGATCAAACCCGCCTTAGCCACTTGGCCAGGCACGTCGTGACCCACGATGTAGGGCAAGCCACGCGCCACCGACAGCAAACGCGGCAAGTCCATGCCGGTGTCGTAGCCCATGGCGTGCAGCATGTGCACCGCGTCTTCGCTGCAAATATTGCCACTCGCCCCTGGCGCATAAGGGCAACCGCCCAAGCCACCGAGTGAGCCGTCAAATCGCACAATGCCGCCTTGCACAGCGGCCAGCACATTGGCCAGGCCCATGCCACGCGTGTTGTGGAAATGCAGGGTCAGTTGCACGCCGCTCAGGCGCTGCTGCAAGGTCTCGACCATGTGGGCCACTTGGGCCGGGTGTGCCATGCCCGTGGTGTCGCAAATCGTCAGGCCGCGCACGCCCAAGCCTGCAAAGCGCTCGGCGAACTGCACCACCTCGGCCTCGGGCACGTCGCCCTCCATGGGGCAACCAAAGGCAGTGGACAGCGACACATTGATGGGTGTGCGTCCATCCACATGGCGCACCACTTCAGCCAGCGCGGCAAAGCTTTGCTCACGGCCCATGCGCAAGTTGGCGCGGTTGTGGGTCTCAGAGGTTGACATCACCAAGTTCAGCTCATCGGCTTTGGATTCCAAGGCCCGCTCCGCCCCGCGCAGGTTGGGCACCAGCACGGTGTACTCCACACCCGGTACACGGCTGATGCGGCCCATCACCTCTTCGGCGTCGCGCAGCATCGGAATGGCTTTGGGCGAGACAAACGAGGTGGCTTCGATCTTGGCGTAACCGCACAAACTCAAGGCGTCGATCAAGGCCACTTTGGCGTCGGTGGCGATGAACTCAGGCTCGATCTGAAAGCCGTCGCGGGTCACCACTTCGTTGAAATAAATGCGTGTCATGCGACGATGCCTTGGTCTTTGAGGGTTTGAATTTGTTCAGGGCTAAGGCCCATGTTGCTGAGCACGGCATCGGTGTCTTGGCCCAGTGCGGGTGCGTTGCGGCGATGCCCGCCCGGCGTGCGCGAGAGCTTGGGCACGATGCCAGGCACCGCCATGGACGTGCCGTCGTTCATCTGCACCTGCTGAATCATGCCGCGGGCTTGGTAGTGTGGGTCGGCGGCAATGTCGGCCACGGTGTAGATGCGCCCAGCAGGCACCGAGGCCGCGTCCAACACCGCCATCACCTCGTCCACCGTGCGCTCGGCCGCCCAGGCTCCCAGCGCGGCATCGATCTCGTCCACCCGTTTGACGCGGCCTGCGTTGTCGGCCAACGCGGGGTCTTGCCCCAAATCGTCGCGGCCCACGGCATGCATCAGGCGCTTGTAGATGCTGTCGCCATTGCCCGCGATCAAGGCATAGCCGCCATCGCGGCAGCGGTACGCATTGGTCGGCGCAATGCCGGGCAAGGCGCTGCCAGCCGGCCCACGCACCGCGCCAAATGCGCTGTACTCGGGCAGCAAACTCTCCATGCAGTTGAACACCGCTTCGTACAAGGCCACATCAATCACCTGGCCCTGGCCGCTGCGTTGACGCTCGTGCAGCGCCATCAAGATGCCAATCACGCCATGCAAAGAAGCCAGCGTATCGCCCAAGCTGATGCCCACACGCACCGGCACACGCCCGGGCTCGGCGGTGAGGTGGCGCAAACCGCTCATGGCCTCGGCCACCACGCCAAAGCCGGGCTTGTCGCGGTAAGGGCCGGTTTGGCCGTAGCCGCTGATGCGCAGCATGATCAAGCGCGGGTTGATGGCGTGCAAATCGTCGGGCCCCAAGCCCCAGCCTTCCATGGCACCGGGGCGAAAGTTTTCAATCAGCACGTCGGCATCGCGCACCAACTGGCGCACGATGTCTTGGGCTTGGGGCTGTTTCAAATCCAGCGCCACCGAGCGCTTGTTGCGCGACTGCACCTGCCACCACACCGAGGTGCCGTCTTTGAGCAAACGCCATTTGCGCAGCGGGTCGCCGCTGCCGGGGGTTTCAATCTTGATCACCTCAGCACCAAAGTCGGCCAAGGTTTTGGCGGCAAAAGGACCGGCAATGAGCTGGCCGAGTTCGATCACGCGCAGGCCGCTGAGGGGGCCTGTCGTTGCAGAGAAAGTGTCGTTTGGCATAGGGCCAAGAGTTTGCCTCAAAGCCAGGCAGACCGTAGGCTCTGGTGTGCCAAACGTGACGGCATCGAGGCTGCGATTGGAGGGGGCTTTTATCGACAAATAACATCGATTTCGAATATTATCGATAAAACCATCGCACTTTCATTGCCCGATCTCCGCCTTTCATCTAGGACATCCATGACGACCGACGCCACCACCAACAAACTCAATCTCTCAGTCACCGAGGCCGCCATGCGCAGCTTCGCCACGGCCAGCAATCCCCGCTTGGGCGAAGTGATGGCTTTGTTGGTGAAGCACTTGCATGCCTTTGTTCAAGAATCCAACCTGACCAAGGCCGAGTGGCTTCAAGGCCTGGAGTTTTTGACGGCGAGTGCCGCCATCACCGACGGTGAGCGCAACGAATTCAGCCTGATCTCCGACATCATGGGCATCTCGTCCATGGTGGACGTGGTGTCGCAGCCCGTGGGCGGCACGCCCAGCAGCGTGTTGGGCCCTTTCCACAACCACGACTCCAAAGTCAAGCCCAACGGCAGCGACCTGACCGACGGCCAAGCTGGCCAACGCACCTGGTTCAAAGGCCGTGTGGTGGGTGTGGACGGCCAGCCGATTCCCAATGCAGAACTCGACTTTTGGCAAAACGCCGACAACGGCCTGTACCCCGCCCAAGACCCTGCGCAAGACCCGCACAACCTGCGCTGCAAAATCAAGTGCGAGGCCGACGGCAGCTTCAACCTGCTCACCATCCGCCCCCACCCCTACACCGTGCCCACCGACGGCCCCGTGGGCGCCCTGCTGCGTGCCAGCAACCGTGGCATTTGGCGTCCAGCGCATTACCACGTGATCGTCAGCGCACCAGGCCATGTGGGCTTGGTGACCGAGCTGTTCCCCGAGGGCTCGGACTACATCGACAACGACACCGTGTTTGGCGTGCGCCCCGGCCTGGTGGTGCCCTTTGTGCCCTCCCACGACAAGGCGGTGGCGGAGCGTTTTGGCATTGAAACACCTTTCTTAGAAGTCAACTTTGACTTCTGTCTGGTCAAGGCCAGCTGACACGCCACGCGCATTCGCCCACACAACATACAAACAGGAGACAGACATGGCCCATTTCGCACACCGCTGGCAGACGCTGGCACGCAGCACCCCCTGGACACGCCTCGGCTTGGCGGCTGTGTGCAGCGTGCTGAGCCTGAACGCACTGGCGCAGGCCGAGTGGCCCAAGGCCAAGCCTGTGACCTTGCTGGTGGCGTTTGCACCGGGCGCGTCCACCGACATCGTGGCGCGCTCGCTGACCCAAAAGCTGTCCGAGATCACGGGCGGTAATTTCATTGTGGAAAACAAAGGCGGTGCGGGCGGCAACATTGCCACCGGTCAAGTTAAACGCGCAGCACCTGACGGCTACACCGTGCTGGTGCACAGCGTGGCCTATGCGGTCAACCCCTCGCTGTATGCCGACGCCGGCTACGACGCACTGAAAGACTTTGCGCCCTTGGCGCTGGGCCCCAAGACACCCAACATCTTCACCGTCAACCCCAGCGTGTCGGCCAAGACACTGCCTGAGCTGGTGGACGAAGCCAAGAAGCACCCCATGAGCTACGCCTCGTCAGGCATTGGCACCACCACCCACTTGTCGATGGAGCGTTTGAAAACCGCCGCCAAAGTGGACATCACCCACGTGCCCTACCAACCCGCGGCGGCCATCAACGCGGTGGTGGCCGGCCACACGCCCATGGCCAGCACCTCCATGCCGCCTGCGGTGCCGATGATCAAGGCTGGCAAGCTGCGCGCCTTGGCCGTGACCAGCGCCACCCGCTCGCCGCTTTTGCCCGAGGTGCCCTCGATCACCGAGTTTGGCTACAAAGAGTTTGACGACTACACCTGGTTTGGCTTCTTCTTGCCTGCGGGCACGCCGCAGGCCGTGGTCGACAAATTCAACGCTGCCCTCAACCGCGCGATGGAGTCGCAAGACGTGGTCGACAAATTTGCGCAGTTGGGCATGTCCAGCAGCCGCAACAGCGCCGCCGAGTTTGGCAGCTTCTTGCGCGCCGAAGTGCCCAAGTGGGCGGCTGTGGTCAAAAGCTCAGGGGCAAAGGCCGACTGAGGGCTTGACAAAGCAAACCTAGAATGAGGGTGTGACCTCTCCCACCCTGCTCCACCGCTGTCGGCTCGCGCTGCTGCACACCCTTTGGGTGTTGTTGGCACTCGGGCCGTTTTTGCATGCGCATTACGGCAGCAGCAGTCGCACCGGGTTTCACATGGACGAGGTCAGCCAGGCGGTGTCGCACTTGCCGCCTCTGGGTCATGCCACCGAGCTGAGTCAGGCGGATACGCCCGAGTCACCTGCGCTGGGGGTGGCCACCTCGCACACCCGAGAGCGCGACAAGAGCGGGCATGACCAAGACCCAAGCCTCAACGCCTCAGCACAGTTTGCCCCTCTGCTGGTGGCTGTCCAAGCACCCCGGCTGACCATCGCGGTTTGGCCAAGGCCCCATGCACCCCAGGCGGTTTATGGTGCAGGCCTGCCGCCACCGGCACTGGCGCCGCCCCTCTCCCACACACACGCTTAAACGCCTGTGTCACACCCATGGGGTCGAATGCCCTGTGGTGGCGATCAGGCCGTCGCAAGCTGCGACTTTGGTTTTTTCACGGTTTGTTTGGAAGGCGTTGGACATGTCCAATTCAAAGATTCTTTCAGGTTTGACACTGTGTGTGGCGTTGGGCACGGGCTGGGTCCATGCGCAAACAACGCAGACCACACAGGCTTCCCCCAAGCTGTTGGCGCTGGACGCCAAGCAGCAAGCCGCATTGGGCGTGCAAGTGAGCACGCCCCAAGCAGCCAGCACCGCGCAGTTGCTCGCCAGCGCCAGTGTGACCACGCTGCCGGGCAAAGACGTGACGGTGTCGGCCCCCTACCCCGGCCAGTTGTCGCGGTTGTGGGTGGGCGTGGGCGACCGCGTCAAGGCGGGGGCGCCGTTGGCCCAGTTCACCAGCCCGATGCTGGGAGAGGCACGGCGTCAATGGCAAGAGGCGCAGCTGGAATTGAAGAACGCCAACAGTGCGCTACAGCGCGACCAAGCCATGCTCGATGAGGGCATCATCCCCGCCGTGCGGGTGCAGATCACGCGCCACAAGCAAGAAGCGGCACAAGCGCTGGTTCAAGCCCGCGAGGCCGAGCTGCGTGCAGCAGGCATCGGCGCCAACTCAGACCACGACAAAGCACCGATGGGCTACGCCACGGGCACCTTGACCGCGCCGATAGCCGGGGTGGTGACCCAGGCGTTTGCGGCCGTGGGCCAACGGGTGGAGCCCGGTGCAGTGCTGTTCAAGCTGGCCGACGACAGCAGCTTGCAGCTCGACATCCAACTCGCCAGCGACAAAGCCGCCCAGTTGCAAGTGGGCGACGCGGTAGCTGTGCCCAGCCGCGAAGCGCAAGCCAAGATCGTGGGCGTGAGCCGCGCCGTGGACGCCAGCCAACTGGCCAAGGCCAGGGCCGTGGTCACCCAGCCTGGGCGCTTGCAAGTGGGCGAGGTGGTGGCCATCACCGTGCAAGCCAAAGCCACGTCGACCAGCAACGCCGCACGTTGGCTGGTGCCAGCGCGGGCCTTGACGCCTTGGAACAACCAGTCGCTGGTGTTTGTGCGCCAAAGCACGGGCTTTACCGCGCAAGCGGTACGCGTGTTGTCGTCCAACGATGACATGGCCTTGGTCGAAGCCAACTGGCCGGCCAACGCGCAGGTGGCCATCAGCGGCATCGCGGCCTTGCGCGCCTTGCTGCAAAAGGACGAGTGATGTTTGAACACCTGATTCGACTGAGCTTGCGTTACCGCAACCTCACGCTGGGCTTGGGGGTGGCATTGCTTTTGGGCGGCTTGCAAGCGTGGCTGACTTTGCCGATTGATGCTTTTCCCGACATTTCGCCCACACAAGCCAAGTTGATTTTGAAAATCCCGGGCATGACGCCGGAAGAGATAGAGCAGCGCGTGGTCAAGCCGATTGAGCAAGAGCTGCTGAGCATTCCCAACAAACGGGTGGTGCGCTCGGTCTCGAAGTACGGCATTGCCGACATCACGATCGACTTTGACGAAGGCATCGACATTTACTGGGCGCGCCAGCAAGTGTCGGAACGCTTGAGTAACGTGATGCGCGATTTGCCCGCCAGCGTGAGCGGGGGCTTGGCGCCCATCACCACGCCCTTGAGTGAGATGTTCATGTTCACGCTCGAAGGTGATGGCTTCAGCCTGGCCGAGAAACGCCGCGTGCTGGACTGGGTGATTCGCCCCGAGTTGCGCACCGTCACCGGCGTGGCAGAGGTCAACTCGCTGGGCGGCGAAGTGCAAACCCTGGAGGTGGTGCCCAACCCCGAGCGCATGGCCGC
>CANCUP010000103.1 GCA_947381325.1 Comamonadaceae bacterium | reverse complement strand
AGGTCGCCAAACTCAGCACGTCTCAAATTTCGTACCTCAGCAACGGCCAAGTCAAGGCCCTGTCTTCGAGCCAGGTGCGGGCATTGACCAGCGCGCAAATCGTCAACCTCACCGCCGATCAGTTCTCTGCCATTGACGCAGGCGACATCGCGGGCATGACGACCTCTCAAGTCAGCAGCATCACCGACGACCAGTTCGCCACCATGACCACCGCGCAGGTTCAAGCCCTGAGCACCATGGCCCTGCAAGTCATCAGCACCAGCCAACTCGGCAACTTCAGCAACGATCAGATCGCCGCGCTGAGCTCCGCCCAAGTTCGCGCCCTGACGTCTGGCCAACTCAACGCCCTCTCGCAAGAGCAGCTCCAAGCCATCGAAACACGTGACATCGCGGCCATGTCGACCACGCAGGTCGCCAAACTCAGCACGTCTCAAATTTCTTTGCTCAGCAACGGCCAAGTCAAGGCCCTGTCTTCGAGCCAGGTGCGGGCATTGACCCGCGCGCAAATCGTCAACCTCACCGCCGATCAGTTCTCTGCCATTGACGCAGGCGACATCGCGGGCATGACCACCTCTCAAGTCAGCAGCATCACCGACGACCAGTTCGCCACCATGACCACCGCGCAGGTTCAAGCCCTGAGCACCACGGCCCTGCAAATCATCGGCACTGCCAAGTTTGGCAACTTCAGCAATGAGCAGATCACCGCGCTGAGCTCCGCCCAAGTTCGCGCGCTGACGTCTGGCCAACTCAACGCCCTCTCGCAAGAACAGCTCCAAGCCATCGAAACACGTGACATCGCGGCCATGTCCACGGCTCAGGTCCGCAGCATGAACAGCACGCACATTGCTCAACTGACCAGCGCACAAGTCGCGAGCCTGACAAAAGCACAAACCAAAGCACTGAGCACCGATCAAATAAAAAATCTCGGCGATGAGCAACTTGCAGGATTGAGCACCTCCAACTTGGCAACGCTCACAACCGAACAGGTCAACGCCATCAGCAGCAGCAACCTGAACAAGCTGAGTGCCAGTCAATTCCAAGCCCTGAGCAACACGGTCATCGCCATGTTGAACACAGCTCAAATCGGCGGACTTGCCACGCACTTGATTGCCGCGCTGTCAACCAGCCAAGCCAAGTCATTGACAACCTCAGAGCTCACCCAGCTGGATTCCCGTCAGCTGCAAGCCTTGGAGTCATCTGATTTGCGAGCACTGAGCGCAGGCACATTGGCGGCATTGAGCAGCGTCACCGTCAACAAGTTGTCGAGCGGTCAAATTCAAGGGCTGACAAGCGTTCAGGTTCGCGCCTTGACAAGTGACCAACTCAATGGCTTGACCTCCGAGTTGGTCCAAGCCTTCACCAGTTCGGAATTGCAGGCGCTCAACCCAGCACAAGTGCAAACCCTGAACTCACAATTCCTCAACAACTTGAGCACCGGTCAGGTTTCACAACTGTCGACTGCTGCCGTGAAGAACATCAGCACCACAGCCTTGGCGGCAATCAGTGCGCAGCAACTGGGCGCATTGGCCTCTGCGCAAGTGCAAGCCCTGACATCTGGCCAAGTTCGCGCCCTGACATCCAGCCCCAACGGACAGCTCAACTCAGTGAGCACACAGTTTTTGACGGATTTGTCGACCTCTCAAATTCAGGCGCTGACGTCTGCCCAATTGAATGACCTCACGTCAACCGCCTTGCAAGCGCTGGAAACCGTTGACATTCAGAGCTTGACAACGGCACAAGTCAGTCAAATGGAGACTCGCCAATTGCATCAACTGACCACCGCGCAATGGGCGGCCTTGCCGGTCACGCCCGTCAAGAAGCCAACGACTGGAACCGTACAGCCCTGAATGGCAGCCAGTTCAACGCTGGCCACATCAACCGCGCTGTCATGGGCCAGCGGGTGACAGCGTCGGCGTCAGTAGGTTTCTAAGTGCAAACGCCCTTCGCGCTTCAAGGCAGGGGCCACCTTGTCCCAGCCTATGCCGGCTTCGTTTGCAATGTCACGCAAAGCCATCACCACGCCTTCTTCCATGCTCTTCAAACCACAGACGTAAAAGCAGGTGTTGGGGTCTTTGAGCAGGTGCGCCACATCGGCGCTGCATTCGCGCAGCAGGTCTTGCACATAGCGCTTGGGCTGGCCCACAGCGCGTGAGAACGCAAAGTGGATGTCGATGAAATCTTTGGGCAACTTTTGCAAGGGGCCAAAGTAAGGCAACTCTTGCTGGGTACGGGCGCCAAAGAACAGCATGAGCTTGCCGCCTTCGAACTTGCCGCTTTGACGCAAGCGACGGCGCCACTCGGTCATGGCACGCATGGGCGCGCTGCCGGTGCCGGTGCAAATCATGACGATGTTGGACTTGGGGTGGTTGGGCATCAGGAAGCTGGCGCCAAAGGGGCCAATCACCTGCACCGTGTCGCCGGTTTTCAAATCACAGAGGTAATTCGAAGCCACGCCTTGCACGGCCTTGCCACCATGGTCTTCGACCACCCGCTTGACCGTGAGCGAGAGGTTGTTGTAGCCGGGTCGCTCGCCGTTGCGTGGGCTGGCAATCGAGTACTGGCGTGCGTGGTGGGGCTTGCCTTGGGCGTCCACACCTGGGGGAACGATGCCAATCGATTGGCCCTCAAGCACTGGAAAGGGCATGCTGCCAAAGTCGAGCACGATGTGGTGGGTCTCATTGGCAGTGCCAGCTTCGTTGACCTGCACATTGCCCACCACCGTGGCCGCAACAGGCGCTTTGGGCCCATGCAAGTTGGTGTAGGGGTGGGCCGCCGACCAAGGTGGTGTGGTGGCGCCGAATGCGCCCGAGTTGAACGCATCGCCCTCCCCCGCAGCGGCTGTGGCCGAAGCCACCGATGCCAGGCTGGGGGATGGCGCTTCAGCGTGCGGCGCAGCGCCTCCCGCCATGACACCCAGCTCGGCCTCGCTCAACGCTGTGGGCAATTCGTCCCAAGCCAGTTGATCTTCCACGCTGTACGCCGCAGCCTTGGGCATGCTGCGCCAGTTGTCGATCGACCCCGTGGGGCATGGGGGCACGCAGGCCATGCACAAATTGCACTTGTCGGCCATGACCACATAGTTGCGGCTGTCGTGCGTGATCGCCCCCACCGGACAGATGGCTTCACAGGTGTTGCATCGGATACAGATCTCAGGATCGATCAGATGCTGCTGAATGAGTTCGGTGGTGGCGTTCATGGCATGAATTAAAGCGCAAATTGATCAGTTGAACCGGATGTACTCGAAGTCCACCGGTTGACGGTTGACGCCCATGACAGGTGGCGCAATCCAGTTGGCAAATTTGCCGGGCTCGACCACGCGACCCATCAAGCTGCCGACATAGGCACGGTCTTCGGCGGTGGGCAGCCACTCGCCCACTTTGGCGTTCCATTCGGCTTCGCTCACCACACGGCCATCGGGCGACACCTTGGTGCCAGACAAGGCACCGATGTTGCGGTGGAAGGCCTTGTGCGGCACGGTCAGCTTGAACGGGATGCCCGCTTTGGTGATCACGCGGTTCCAGCGCTCCACACCGCTCACCGAATCGGTGATGTAGTCGTCGCGCAGCACCTCGTTCAAGGCGTTGAGCATGGGCACTTCTTTTTCTTGCAGTTGGCCATTGACCACCTCCAAGACTTTGTAGCTTTGGCCTTTGAGCACATGGTCATCGGTGCGCTTGCCTTCCTCGTAACGGCCTTTGAGGCCGGTGCTGTAGAAGGTGGCGGCGTTGGACGATTGGTCAGCACCGAACAAGTCGATGGTCACGCTGAAGTGGAAGTTGATGTAACGCTGGATGGTGGGCAGGTCAATCACACCCGCCTCGCGCAGTTTGCCCACGTCGTCGGTCTTGAGCTGGTTCATCATGTCGACCGTGCGTTGGATCACGCGCGAAATGCCGCTCTCACCCACAAACATGTGGTGGGCCTCTTCAGTCAGCATGAACTTGGTGGTGCGCGCCAGCGGGTCAAACGACGACTCGGCCAGGGCGCACAACTGGTACTTGCCGTCGCGGTCGGTGAAGTAGGTGAACATGAAAAAGCTCAACCAGTCGGGCGTGGGCTCGTTGAAAGCTTGCAAGATGCGGGGGTTGTCGGCGTTGCCGCTGTTGCGCTCCAACAAGCCCTCGGCTTCTTCACGGCCGTCTTTGCCAAAGTACTTGTGCAGCAAATACACCATGGCCCACAGGTGGCGGCCTTCTTCAACGTTGACTTGGAACAGGTTGCGCAAGTCGTACTGGCTGGGTGCCGTGAGCCCCAGGTGACGCTGTTGCTCGACCGATGCGGGCTCGGTGTCGCCTTGCGTGACGATGATGCGACGCAAATTGGCGCGGTGTTCGCCAGGCACGTCTTGCCACACATCTTCGCCCTTGTGGTCGCCAAAGTGGATCTTGCGGTCTTGCTCGGCAGGGTTCAAGAAAATGCCCCAGCGGTAGTCGGGCATCTTGACGTGGTCGAACTGGGCCCAGCCCTGGGGATCCACGCTGACCGCCGTGCGCAGGTAGACATCAAAGTCGTGCGAGCCATCTGGGCCCATGTCGTTCCACCAGCTCAGGTAGTTGGGCTGCCAATGTTCGAGCGCGCGTTGCAGCGTGCGGTCTTCAGACAGGTTGACGTTGTTGGGGATTTTTTCGCTGTAGTTGATGGCTGACATGGGGAACTCCTGGTTAGACCTTGCAGATGAATCGTAGATAACAGGCTTAGACGCGGTTCAAGTCAAAGGCGGCTTTCTCGCCTTTGCCATAGACCTTGAGGGCACCCTTTTCGCCAACGGCGTTGGGGCGATTGAAAATCCAGTTTTGCCATGCCGACAGACGGCCAAAGATACGGGTCTCCATCGACTCTTTTTGGCAGAAACGCAAATTGGCTTCGAGACCTGTCAAGCTGTCGGGCGACATGGCGGCACGCTCTTCCACGGCGATGCGAATTTCATCGGCCCAGTCGATGTCGTCGGGTGCTGCGGTGACCAAGCCCAATGCGAGTGCCTGATCGGCATCGAGCATTTGACCCACGGCTGCGCGCACGTTCTCCAGCGGTGTGACTTCTTCGTAGAAGCGACGCTGCAAACGTGACTGGTGGTTGACCATGGGGAAGTGGCCAAAGTTGAGCTCGCTCAAGGCCATGCGCGGCGCGGTTTCGGGCGAATCAGGCAAAGCCAACATGTAGGTGCGGTCAGCGGCAAAGGCCAGCTCGGCCAAGGTGCCGACAAAGCAAGAGCCTTCGTCCACCAGCGCAAACAATGAGCGTGACGACACATCAATGCGTGCCAGGGTGCGACGCAGCAGACCCAGTGTGGCGTTGACCAGCCAGTGGCTCTGGTGTTGTGCCAACACGGCATCGGATTGCAGCGCGAGTTGCGCGTCGCCTGCGGTGCGCAGCAGCCAAGTGCCCACGTCGAGCTCGTTGGTGCGCATGCTCAAAATCGCATCGTCCAACTCGCGCGCCATTTGCAACGGGTACCACTGCACGCCAGCGGCTTCGATGCCTTCCACGGTGGTCGGCACCGCGGCTTTAGGGGCATGCACGGTGAAAGTGGCGGTGCGCTTGGCGCGGTCAATCGTCACCTGCACGTACTCATAGGTCAATGCGTCGGCGCTCACGGTTTTGTTCAATGGGGTGAGCTTCACGCCTTGGCCAGCCGCTGCGGCGCCTGGGCGCTTGCTGCTGGCGGCGTAGCGGGTGGCGCGCGCTTGCACGGCTTCGGCAAATTTGGCGGGCTTGGCAATTTCATCCACCAAACGCCAATCGACCGCACGTTGACCGCGCACGCCTTCCACGCTGGTGCAAAAAATATCGGCATGGTCGTGACGGACCTTGCGTTTGTCGGTCACGCGGGTCAAACCCCCGGTACCGGGCAAGACACCGAGCAGCGGCACTTCGGGCAAGGACACGCTGGACGAGCGGTCATCCACCAACACAATGTCATCACAGGCCAGGGCCAGCTCGTAGCCACCGCCTGCACATGCGCCGTTGACTGCGGCAATGAACTTCAAGCCGTCGTGGCGGCTGGAGTCTTCGATGCCGTTGCGGGTCTCGTTGGTGAACTTGCAGAAGTTGACCTTCCAGGCATGGGTGGACACACCCAGCATGAAGATGTTGGCGCCTGAACAGAAGATGCGGTCTTTCAAACTGGTGACCACCACGCTCTTGACTTCGGGATGCTCGAAACGGATGCGCTGCAGGGCATCGTGCAACTCAATGTCCACACCCAGGTCATACGAGTTGAGTTTGAGTTTGTAGCCAGGGCGAATGCCGGCGTCTTCGTTGATATTGAGTTGCAAGGTGGCGATTTCGCCCTCGAACTTGATGCTCCAGTGCTTGTACTGGCTGGGGTCTGTTTGGTAGTCGACTGTGATGGCTTGGCTCATGGGTGTCTCCGTTGAAAGGGCTGAATGGGGGCTACGTAGATCTGTTGTTATGCATCATATTGCATGTTTTGATTTTCTGCAAATGCATTTTTATGCATATTTACCCTGAGCGTGACACAACACTGCCCCATGCCTGGGTGTGCAATAACTGTCATGGGTTTAAAAGAGAGTAGGTACTTACAGTGGCAACTTGAGGGCTTGCCGAATTTGGGTGCGCAGCGCCAAAAAGCTGTCTTCCAGCGGCTGAGCGCTGGTGTCAAAGCTGAGGTCTGCCTTGGCGTAGAACGCAGAACGCCCTTCCAAAATGCGTTTCAGATCTTCCAAAGCTTCTTTGCTGCCTGCCATGGGACGCATGTCCCCTTGCGCGGCCACTCGACCCAGGTGGTCTTCGGGTTTGGCCTGCAGCCACACGGTGAAGCAATGCGCCAGCACTTCGTTGAAGGTGGCCGCATCCGACACCAGCCCACCCGGGGTGGCGATCACCACCTCAGGGTAGATTTGAATCGCCTCTTCCAAGGCGCGGCGCTCATAGCGCCGGTAGGCGTTGGTGCCATACAGGTTGTGGATTTCGCTGATGCTGCAGCCGGCAAATTTCTCAATCTCTCGGCTCAGCTCAATGAACGGGAAACCCAAATCGTCGGCCAAACGCTGCCCCAGGGTGGATTTGCCGGCTCCTCGCAAGCCCACCAAGGCAATGCGGTTGCTGCGGGCTTTTTCATCCCCGTGGCTGCCAAACATCTCGCCCAGCTGCAAGCGCACCCGGCGCAATTCAGCCTCGCTGCGGGTGCTGAGCAGTTCACGGATCAACAACCATTCGGGGGATGACGTGGTCACATCGCCCAACAACTCAAAAATCGAGCATTGCAAGGCCTGCGCGACCTGCAACAAGATCAGGATGGAGGCATTGCCGGTGCCCGACTCCAGGTTGGCCAGGTGCCGCTCGGACACCTGGGCCGCTTGCGCCACGGCGCGTCGCGTGAGCCCGCGCCGCGCACGCAAGGTGCGCACGCGCTCACCCAAGGTGGCGAGGAAGGGATGGCGGAGGGTGTCGTCGTCGGCAGGTGACATGCCTGCACTTTAATGCAATTTCAGATCGAAATGCACGATAGTGCAGTTGCGCTGCATCAAAGAAACATCAGGTGTCTTTGGAAATCTTGATGCTCGGGAACTTGGACGAGAAGTCTTTGGCCTTGGCCGCGATCTTCAAGGCCACCTGACGCGCCACGGCTTTGTAAATACCGGCGACTTCCCCGTCAGGGTCGGCCACGACGGTCGGTTTGCCGCTGTCGGCTTGCAAGCGGATTTGCATGTTCAAGGGCAAGGCACCCAGATAGTCCATGCCGTATTGCGCGGCCATCTTTTTGCCGCCGTCGGCGCCAAAGATGTGTTCGATGTGGCCGCAGTTGCTGCACACGTGAACCGCCATGTTCTCGACCAAGCCGAGGATGGGCACGCCCACCTTCTCGAACATCTTGATGCCCTTTTTTGCGTCCAGCAGCGCAATGTCTTGCGGGGTGGTGACGATCACCGCACCGGTCATGGGCACGCGCTGGCTCAAGGTGAGTTGGATGTCGCCCGTGCCAGGGGGCATGTCGACGATCAGGTAGTCCAGGTCTTTCCAGTTGGTTTGGCGCAGCAACTGCTCCAAGGCTTGGGTGGCCATGGGGCCGCGCCAGATCATGGCTTCGTCTTGGTCGACCAAAAAGCCAATGGACATGACTTGCACGCCATAGTTCTCCAGCGGGTCCATGGTTTTGCCGTCTTCGCTCTCGGGACGCCCCTCGATGCCCATCATCATGGGTTGGCTGGGGCCGTAAATGTCGGCATCCAACAACCCCACTTTGGCACCCTCAGCCGCCAAGGCCAAGGCCAGGTTGGCGGCGGTGGTGCTTTTGCCCACACCGCCTTTGCCAGAGGCCACCGCAATGATGTTTTTGACCTGGGGCAACAGCTGCACACCGCGCTGGGCCGCATGGGCCACGATTTGGGTGGTGATGTTGACCGACACATTGCCCACACCGGCCACGTTTTTGGCCGCAGCAATCAGGCTCTTGCGCATGTCGGCAATTTGGCTTTTGGCGGGGTAGCCCAGCACCACGTCAAACGACACATCGTCGCCTTGGATGTGCAGGTTCTTGAGCGCCTTGGTGCTCACAAAGTCTTTGCCCGTGCTGGGGTCGAGCACAGTTTGTAGGGCTGCAATCAGCGCCTGCTCGGTCAATGCCATGGGGGAGATCTCCAGATATGAAGCGCCAGAGTCTAGCGAACTAAAATTAGTCCCTTCCCCCCAAGGTCTTCCCCTCCCCCTCTATGTCTCAGCGCCAGCTTTTCGTCACCACCGCCCTGCCCTACGCCAACGGCAACTTTCACATCGGCCACATCATGGAGTACATCCAGGCCGACATCTGGGTGCGCTACCAACGCATGCAGGGCCACCAGGTCGACTTCGTCGGTGCCGACGACACGCACGGTGCGCCCATCATGATTGCGGCTGAGAAGGCCGGCATCACGCCGCAGCAGTTTGTGGCCAACATTGCCGCCGGTCGCAAGCCTTACCTGGACGGCTTTCACATCGCCTTTGACAACTGGCACAGCACCGACGCACCGGAAAACCATGAACTGGCGCGCCAGATTTACCGCGACTTGCGCGACATCCCCGCGTCACAGGGCGGTTCGCTGATTGAGCGGCGCACGATTGAGCAGTTCTTCGACCCCGAGAAGAACATGTTTTTGCCAGACCGCTTCATCAAAGGCGAATGCCCCAAGTGCCACGCCCAAGACCAATACGGTGACAACTGCGAGGTGTGTGGCGCGGTGTATGCCCCCACCGACCTGATCAACCCCTTCTCGGCCTTGTCCGGCGCCAAGCCCGAGTTGAAAAGCTCGGAGCATTTTTTCTTCAAGTTGTCCGACCCACGCTGTGTGGCGTTTTTACAAAACTGGACCCAAGACGGCAAACTGCAACCCGAGGTGGCCAACAAGGTCAAAGAATGGTTCAGCGTGCGCAGCAACCCCGATGGCACGACCAGCGAAGGCTTGGGCGACTGGGACATTTCGCGCGACGCGCCTTACTTTGGCATTGAAATTCCGGATACGGCGATCGATGGCGCACCCGCCAAATACTTTTATGTCTGGCTCGATGCCCCTGTGGGCTATCTGGCCTCGCTGAAAAACTTGCTCGACCAACGTGGTGTCGACTATGAGGCCTACATGGCCAACCCCAATTTGGAGCAGGTCCATTTCATTGGCAAAGACATCGTCACCTTCCACACCTTGTTCTGGCCCGCCATGCTGCACTTCAGCGGCCGCAAGACGCCCGACCAGGTGAATGTGCATGGCTTTCTGACGGTCAACAACGGCGAGAAGATGAGCAAGAGCCGAGGCACGGGCCTGGACCCACTCAAGTACTTGAGCCTGGGCATGAACCCCGAGTGGCTGCGTTATTACTTGGCCACCAAACTGTCGGCCCGCAACGAAGA
>CANCUP010000102.1 GCA_947381325.1 Comamonadaceae bacterium | reverse complement strand
TGCCACAACCCGCATGACCTGTCGCGCATCGCGGGCGGGTCGTCAGGCGGCTCAGGTGCGGCAGTGGCTGCGGGCCAAGTGCCCTTGAGTTTGGGCTCAGACACCAATGGCTCCATCCGCGTGCCTGCATCGCTGTGCGGCGTGTGGGGCATCAAGCCCACGTTTGGCCGCTTGTCGCGCCGGGGCAGTTACCCGTTTGTGCACAGCATTGACCACCTGGGCGGCTTTGCCAATTCGCTCACCGGCTTGGCCCAGATGTACGACGCGCTGCAAGCCCCCGATGCGCTCGACCCCGGCTGCTACGCCCGCCGCGTGGAGCCCGTCATGGGCAGCTTGACCCATGGGCTTCAAGGGCTGCGCGTGGGTGTGCTGGACGGTTACTTTCATGACCACGCCAGTGCCCCGGCACGCGAGGCGGTGCAGTTGGCGGCCCAGTGCTTGGGGGCCACGGCGCAGGTGAGCTGGCCCAGTGCGGCGCTGGCGCGTGCGGCGGCTTTCATCATCACCGCCAGCGAAGGCGGCAGCTTGCACTTGAACGAGCTGCGCACCCGCAGCGACGACTTCGAGCCTTTGTCGGTGGACCGTTTTTGGGCCGGTGCCCTGCAACCCGCCGACTGGTACGTCAAAGCCCAGCGCTTTCGCCGCCTCTACCGTGACCAGGTGAATGCCTTGTTTGAACACTGGGACGTGCTGCTGGCCCCCGCCACACCCGTGAGCGCCACACCCATTGGCACCGAGTGGCTCGACATTCAGGGTCAGACCTTGCCTGCACGCGCGGCCATGGGGCTGTTGACCCAACCCATCTCGTTTGCCGGTTGCCCGGTGGTGGCTGCACCGCTGTGGCCTGCGGGCACCGAGGGCTTGCCCTTGGGCGTGCAAATCATTGCAGCGCCCTGGCGCGAAGACCTGGCCTTTCGGGTGGCGCTGGCGCTGGAGTCGGCGGGCGTGGCCCATGTCAAACCTGTGGAGCTGTGAATGGACATCAATTTGCCTGAGGTGCTGGCCGAGATGCAAGCCGCCTTTGACCGTTACGAACAAGCCCTGGTCAGCAACGACGTGGCGGTGCTCGACGAGCTCTTTTGGAACAGCCCGCACACCCTGCGCTATGGCGCCACCGAAAACCTGTATGGCTACCAGGCCATCCAAGACTTCCGCGCCCACCGGCCCTCGCAAGGCTTGGCACGCACCTGCATGAACACGGTGATCACCACCTACGGGCGCGACTTTGCCACCGCCAACACCGAGTTCGCACGCGAGGGCAACCCACGCACAGGCCGACAAAGCCAAACCTGGATGCGCACGCCTGAGGGCTGGCGTGTGGTGGCTGCACATGTGAGCTTGCTGGCATGACGCTGTCGCACCCGTCGCGTGCCGATGAGGTGTATCAGCAGCTCAAGCGTGACATTGCCGACTTTCGTTTGGTGCCCGGTGACCGCATCACCGAAACCGAAATCAGCGAACGCTTGAGCGTGTCACGCACGCCGGTGCGCCAAGCGCTGTTCAGGCTGCGCCAAGAGGGCTATGTGGATGTGCTGTTTCGCAGTGGCTGGCAGGTACGCCCGTTTGACTTTGACAAGTTCGACCAGCTCTACGACCTGCGCCGTGTGCTCGAGGCCGAGGCGGTGAACCGCCTGTGCCATGACGATGTGCGCGCCGACCGCAGCGTGTTGCACAACATGGCGAGCATCTGGCTGGTGCCGCAGGAGGCCCGCAGCACAGACCAGCATCAGGTGGCCGATTGGGACGAAGCGTTTCACCACCAACTGGTGGCGGCCACGGGCAATGTGGAGATGGTGCGCGTGCACCGTGAGGTGACCGAGCGCATCCGCATCGTGCGCCGACTCGACTTCACCTACCAAAACCGCATCGACGTCACTTACGCCGAACATGGCCAGATCTTGCAAGCCGTGCTGGACCGCCGCCAAGACGAGGCCGTGCGTTTGTTGTGTGCCCACATTCAATCGAGCCAAACCGAAGTGCGTCACATCACTTTGCTCCAGGTGCAGCAGGCGAGGGCGGCTGGACGGGGCAGAGATTCGGCGGACCACCCGAGGCATTAAGATCCCTCGGGTGTTTCATTGTTGAAGGGTCCGCATGAAGTTCATTTGCATGGTGTGTGCTTGGCTGTTGGCCCTGACAGCGCAGGCCGCTTGTTTGGGCGATCCTCAAGCCAGCAAAACCTATTCCTTCGATGTGGTGCCCCAGTACACCGCCTCCAAGATTTACAGCACCTGGGCGCCTGTGTTGCAACGTGTGGGCAAAGAAGCCGGCCTTTGCTTTGACTTGCGGGTGGCGGCCAATATCCCTGACTTCGAGCAAGTGCTCCTGCGCGGAGATGCGCAGTTTGCATTCGTCAATCCCTACCATGCTGTATTGGCTTTCCAAAAGAAGAAATACGCGCCTTTGCTGGCGGATGGACGTGAGCTGTTGACGGGTATTTTGGTGATCCGCAAAGACAGTGGCATTGCCAGTGTGGAGGCGCTCAAAGGTAAGACAGTGGCCTTCCCAGCGCCCAATGCGTTTGCGGCCTCTCTGCTGATTCGTGCTGAATTGGCGCGCAAGCATGTAGACATTCAGCCGGTCTTTGTCAAAAACCACAGCAATGTCTACCGTGCGGTCATTGCTGGCGACATGAAAGCGGGTGGGGGGGTGAACAACACGCTCAACAGCGAAGCACCCGAGATCCAAGACAAGCTGATGGTCTTGTATGAAACCCAGGCTTACTCACCGCATCCTGTGGTGACGCATCCATCGATCCCTTCAGAGCTCAGAGCCAAATTTTTGAAGGCCATGCTCAGCTTGACGCAAGACGCAGAAGGACAAAAGTTGTTAGACGGCATCAACATCAACCAGCCCAAAGCGGTGAACTACGCCCAACATTACAAGGTGTTGGAATCTTTGAAGCTCGAGAAATTTTTGGTGTTGAGCAATCCTTGATATGAATGTCCATATTGGGGAGCGTCAATGGAAAAGTATTCGCCCAGCCCTGTGGATTGGGCTGGCTTTGGCCTTGCTGCAAATTGCAACGGGTGTGGTGGCTTATTACCAATCCAAGAGCTTGCTGTGGGAGAACAAGTTCCAACTGTCCAAAAACCTGGCGCAAGGTTTGGTGGTGGCGGTGGCCGACCAGGTGGTGTTGAAAGACTACGCGGCCGTCGAAGCCCGCATGTTCCAAACCATGGCCAACGACGATGTCTATGCGGTGATGGTGACAGACATGCAGGGCAGGGTGATGACGCATTTGGCGCGTTCACAAGGTCAAAAACCTACCCATCAAATGGGTGTCGACAAGGTCACTGTGCCGTCGCCCGATGTGGCAGACATCACGCAATCTCGGGACGAACAATTCATCACCACCTGGCAAAAAATCACATTGGGCTTGGATTTGGGATGGGTGCGCATTCAAACCAGTAACTCATTAGACACCGACGATGTCAGCCACTTGCGGCAGCAGACTTTGTGGTTATCGGCCATGTCGGTGCTCTCTGGCAGCGTGATATTGGGTGTGTTTTTATGGCGCTTTTATTTTTCAGTGGTCCGTCGAGAGCACTTCATCGGCATGCAGTTGGATGATGCTTCTGAGCGTTTGCTGGCCTCCGAAAAGCTGGCGTCATTGGGGCAGTTGGCGGCAGGTGTGGCGCACGAGATCAACAATCCTGTTGGGTATGTCTCGTCCAATCTGACAACGCTCGAAAAATACCTCAAGGTGTACGAAAAAATTCTCGACACTGCGATGGCGCAAGAAACGTCTGACCAGGCATCACAAACGCAAGAGCTGCTGATGCTGAAGAAAAAAATGAATTACGAAGCCATCCGTACAGACCTCCAGCCTTTGATGGCCGAGACTCAAGAGGGTTTGACGCGCATCAAAAACATCGTGAGAGATTTGAAAGATTTCTCGCGCTCCAACGCCATCACCGAGTTTGTCTCCTGCGATTTGCTGCAGGGTTTGCAATCGACCTTGAACATCGTCAGTGGCGAGGTCAAACGTCGTGCCGACGTTGAGTTGGCTCTCACGCCGATTCCACATGTGGAATGCGTGCCCTCCCAAATCAACCAAGTGCTGTTGAATTTGATTGTCAATGCGGCCCATGCCATGCACCCTGACAAGCGTGGCCTCATCACCCTTCGCAGTGGCCATGACGCCACGCAGGTGTGGCTTGAGGTGCAAGACAATGGATCGGGCATTTCAGAAGAAGTGATCTCCAAAATCTTCGATCCATTTTTCACCACCAAGCCCCAAGGTCTGGGAACAGGTCTGGGCTTGTCTGTCTCGCTGGGCATCATCCAGCGCCACTCAGGCACCATGACGGTACAAAGCAAAATGGGTGTGGGCACGACATTTCACATCACCTTGCCCATCCAACAACAAGCCGTGAAGGCCGCTATTTCTAGGAGTCAGACATGACCATTGCCTTTGATCCTTCGCAGTTTTCAGTGCTGTGTGTCGACGATGAAGCGAATATTCTTTCGGCCCTGCGCCGCATGTTGGCCCTGGAGGGGTTTCAGGTGGTCACCGCCGAAAGCGGCGCCTTGGCTTTGGAGTTGATGGAGAAAGACACGTTTCACGTGCTGCTCTCTGACTTGCAAATGCCCGGCATGAACGGCGTGGAGTTGTTGGAAAAGGTGAGGCATAAATGGCCTGACACCATGCGTTTGTTGTTGACCGGAACCGCCGACATCAACAGCGCTGTGGCCGCCATCAACCAAGGTGAAATCTACCGTTACTTGACCAAGCCCTGGATTGATGCCGAGTTGGTGGGAGTGATCAAGTCAGCCATTGAGTTGGGTGAGTTGGCCAAGGCGAAGCACGCGCGCTTGCGTGCTTCGTATGTCTCGTCTATCAAAGCCTTTTCTGGGCTGATGGATTTGCGCATGCCTGCCTTGTTGGCGCATTCACGGCGTGTGGCAGATCTGTCCAAGAAGTTGGCTCATCAGGCTGGCCTCGATGAGATTGCGCAGCAAGAAGTGTTCATCGCGGGCTTGCTGCACGACGTGGGAAAGATTGGACTCAGCGATCGCATACTGGCCATCAAATACTACGAGTTGCCCCTGTCGGAAGTCAAGTTGTACAAAAAACATTGCACCATGGGGCAGATGAGTTTGATGATCTCTCAAGAGCTCGAAGCGGTGGGCGCGATTGTGCGATCGCACCATGAGTTCTTTGACGGCACTGGATTTCCGGACAAACTCAGCGGAGACGACATCCCCATCGGGGCCCGGATTGTGGGCCTGGTGGAGTCTTACGAGGAAATGATAGGGGGTGAGTACACGGAGGAGGCGACTAGCCCAGCGCAAGCTTTGCGCATTGTGGCGAGCAACCGCGGCAAGCTCTATTGCCCCGTCATGGTGGACCATTTCCTAACCATGATGGGTGCTTAGGAACTCAGGCTGGGGTGCCGTGTCGGGGTGCTGCGTATTACCCTGCCAAACCCACAAAGACGTTTTGCACATCGTCGTTGTTGTCGATGGCCGCTAAAAATGTTTCAACCTCATCCAAGGCTTGTGCGCTCAAGCTGCTTGGGTCGATCGGGTTTTTCGGCCTGTAGCCCAGCTTGGCCGACAGCACGGTGAAGCCATGGCTGGGCAGTGCGCGGCTCACCAAATCCAAGTCGCTGGGGTCGGTCAAAAACAAGGTGGTTCCCTCCTCGCTGCCTGTTTCAAGATCTTGGGCGCCCGACTCAATCGCGGCCATGTCAGGATCTGCGTTTGAATCGGTCGCCTGCGCTTCGATCATGCCCACGTGGTCAAAGTCCCAGGCCACCGAGCCGGAGGTGCCGAGTTGTCCTTTGCGAAACAAGACGCGCATTTCTGATGCGGCGCGGTTCACGTTGTCGGTCAAACACTCCACCATGACGGCCACACGGCGGGGGGCGAATCCTTCATACATGACGTGTTCAAAATGCACCGCTTCGCCGCTGAGTCCAGCGCCTTTTTTGATCGCTCGATCCAGCGTCTCTTTCGGCATGGAGACCTTGCGTGCTTGTTCGACCACCAACCGCAGGCGGGCGTTGGATGCAGGGTCAGCGCCATGGCGCGCCGCCACCATGATGTCTTTCGACAATTTGCCAAACATGCGGCCTTTGGCATTGGCTGCAACGTCTTTGTGTTTGGCTTTCCATTGAGCGCCCATGAGAACTTTTCCTTTGTGTTGCACGCAGTCACGCATTGTGTGGCTGCGAATGTCGACTTTCATCTTTCACCAAGCGCTGATTAGATCACCCCCATCAACAGCACGCGATGCACTTGAACTTGGGATGCTGAGCGTTATTCCTATGAAGTTGCCTAGAACACGCAGTGACATCCTTTGCATCGTGTTTGTTTTTTTGACGATTTTTTTGATTAAACTCCAACACCGTTCAACTTAACTGTCTCGTATTCGTGACCCCTCATTTTTCTTTTGCGAGGCCAGCACATGCCTTTTGATCGCTGTGCCGAATGTCAGCGCTGTTGCAACGTCGATCCTGGGTACCCAGCGTTGGACATCACACTCACCGCGAAAGAAGCCAAAAAATTCGGTCATTTGTGCATTCAAGGTGATTGCGAGCACTTGGGTGCATCGGGGTGTGTGCTTGGCGATGAGAAACCTTTTTCATGCAAGCTCTACCCCCTGTCCTTCAACCCCGCATCAGGACATTTGTATTTTGATGTGGAGTGTCCTTTGATGCCTGACTACATTGATCAATTGAAACTGCCGCGCAGCAATGCTTCGCAGCATTTCAATGGCATGGTCAGCGAGTTGAGAAATCTGATACAAACTGACCCGAATTTTTTGAAGAAAAACTCAGAGGTCGACCGCGATTACTTTGAGCTCAAGAAAATGCCGAAACAGCCCTTGAAAAAGGAAACTAACAAATGAATGGCCTGTGTTCTTTGGAGGAAGTCGAGACCGACTTGGAGACCCTGTCAGTCGGGTATCAAAGTTGGACCAAAGAAAATTTATGTGTCGACAGCGCTCACAACGACATCCATTACTACACCACCCGATGGGATGCTTTGTGTCCTTACATCGATGTGTCCGAGGAGATGTTGGCCACGGCACCGAGGCCTTTTGTTGTCTATGCCTTGCCTCCTGATGGGCCTTATGGCGTGCCGATCAACGACAAATACGGTTTGGTCCATGTGGCCGACGAAGGGTTTTGGACAGAGCCTCGCCGTGAGAGAAAGTTCAAAGAGCTGGAAAAACTCTACAAGACATTCACCTACAACGAGACGGTCGTTGCAGGTCGTGATTTGACGGTTGAGGACTTGTATGAAATGGGCGGGGAACACTTTGCCGCCTATGAAATTGACGATCGAGAAATTGACGGCTTCATCGACTACATCAAAGATTTGGATGTCCTGATCTTGACCGTGCATGACAGCCAAGGTGAGCTGGTGTTGACGGATGTTTCTGTGTTGCTGCCCAAGTACAACCAGGTCTATGGCAGTTTTTGTCAGTGGAATCGGGACTTTAAAAATCGCTCGCCTGGAATTTACGCATGTTTGCTGGCCTCGAAATGGGCGGCAAAAAATGGTTATCGCTACTACAACCTTGGACCTGTGGACGACTATGGGTACAAGGCCTTGTTTGTGACCGACTTCGAGCCGATTTATGCGATTGCGCTCACCGATTTGGACCATCCCTTGGTCTTGGATCCCACCTCACCTCTGCACATTGATTTCAAGCCGGACCAGCTGAATCAAATCTATCGCAATCCTCGCTAAAGCCCTCATGGGTTGAGGGCGCTTGCAGTCATTTGAAGATGTGCGTGTCGCCAAAGCTCTCGTCGTAGTCGATGAAGAGTTCTTCGCCGGCACGGATGCTCTTCAAGGACACCAGCGTCCCGTTCTTCTTAAAGCGTAGATTCGGCTGCTTGGAGTGGTTCAAGTAAACCGCCATGTTCATGGCGTTCATTCCATACATGGGGATGGAAACGTACTTGTCTTGGTTGTCGACATAACAAAAAGAATGCACTTGTTTTCTCACGCTGGCTGGGAGTTTGTTCAACTCTTTCAGCGGTATTTCAAGCTCTTTGGTAGGAAGCCAAGACTTCAACGGGTCGATGCCTTTGGGAATGGCGCGCAATGCAAACACACCAATCCCGGCGATTTTAGAAATACCCAGTTTGCAATACACCTCTTGTTGCAGGTGCTTGATGATTTCTGATTTGGTTTTTTTCATGAATGAATGGCAAAGATGAAACGCAGACCATGTGAGTGTCGCGCATTTGCGGCGCGTTTTGCCGCAACCATCGCGGGCGCACACCACGATGCCTTCATGTCTTGAAACAGCTTGTTCGAGCAGATTACTTGCTATGGATGAATTTATTGAATACAAATATATTCAATTCATTCCCTGTGATCTCACTTTTTGGGCTTTAATCAAGTCGCATAAACTGAACCCGCACAATGTGCAATTTGCCAAGTTTTTTAAACGAATCACAGAGGGGCGCAGGGACTTATGGGGGACTATTCCAATATGGCGAATTACTACGATGTCATCATGACATCGGGGTATTACGACTATGAAAAGATTGTGAACAACTTGGTGACACATGAACCACTCCACCGTGTTTTAGAAATTGGGTGTGGCACAGGTTTGATTCTGGAAGAGTTGGCCAAAAGACAGCCCCACGTGCGCATCGAGGGCATCGACCTCACACAACCGATGCTCGACATCGCTCAGCATCGGCTGCAAGCGTTTTCCAACGTGTCCCTGTCTCAACAAAACGTCTGTGAGTTGGCTTTGGGCCATGAGCATGACCTGGCCTTTTCCTACGGTGGTGTGTGGTACTTTGTGATCGATGGTGACCAAGAGCCTTTCTTGGTCAGCCATATCCCAGACGATGCGGCCAACCACACGGGGTTTGAACGCCTGTCTCGCTGCGTGGCCAAGAATGGCACCTTGTTGCTTGGCATCCAAGGGCCCCACCATGACTATGAAACTGTCATCTCCAATGGCATGCTTTACTCGCAAAAGATCGAACCCACCCCGATTGGTTTCACCAAGCACTATTACCTCAAAGATGGCGCGCAAACCATGATGGCCCAAACCGTGAACTACCGCACCTATACATTTGCTCAAGCCAAAGACATGCTGTCTCAATATGGATTCACCTACGCCTCAGCGCAAAACCGTGGACAGTTGTTTTTAGGATTTACCAAGTCATGAGTCCACTGCCACATGTGTTTTTTGTCGGTGTGGGCAACATGGGCAATCCCATGGCGGCCAACCTCATCAAGGCAGGCTACAAGGTCAGTGTGTTTGACGTCACACCGAGCAAGGCAGACAACTTGCTAGCGCTGGGCGCGACTTTGGCGCAGAGTTTGGCCCAAGGTGCGGCGGCAGCAGATGTGGTGATGGCTTCTTTGCCAGGACCGGCACAGGTGCGTGAGGTCATGCTGGGGAATGACGGTGTGCTGGCGGCCATGAGGCCAGGCACTTGCGTGATCGACACCTCCACCAGCGCAGTCGAATTGGTGCGCGAGTTGGTGAACTTGGCCAAGGGCCGGCAGATCGACTTCTTGGAGGCGCCTGTGACCAATGCGGTGGACTTTGCTGCTTTGGGGCGCTTGTCAATTTTTGTCGGGGGTGACAAAGCGTGTTTTGAAAAGCACAAACCCATTTTTGAGGTGGTGGGCGAAAAAATATTCCACGTGGGAGCGCCTGGCAACGGCGCGACCATCAAGTTGCTGACCAATTTGTTGTGGTTCGTCAGCGCTGCGGCCATTGGTGAGGGTTTGATGTTGGGCGCCAAGGCCGGCGTGCCCTTGGAAACGGTGTGGGAAGCCATCAAGTCCAGTGCAGGCAACAGTTGGGTGGCGGAGCACGATGTGCCTTCGATTTTTGCGGGTCACTACGACCCCAGTTTCTCTTTGGCTTTGTGCTGCAAAGATTTGGGCCTGATCCATGACATCGCCGAATCACAAGGCGTGAAACTGCCCATGGCGGGTGCTGCACAGTCTTTGTTCCAACAAGCCCGCAAGACCTATGGCGAGCAAGCCGCTGAGTTGCACGTGGTGCGTTTGTTGGAGGAGCAAGCCGGATTGTTGCTGCGGCCTCCGCACGGCCAGCCTGTTTGAATGGGCACGACAAGATGCACATGACCCACCAATCACGACTCATGGCCCAAGCCCATTTGCACATGCCGCAAGGCGTGGCAGAGAACTACCGCT
>CANCUP010000101.1 GCA_947381325.1 Comamonadaceae bacterium | reverse complement strand
CCTGATTTCCTCTTGACGAAAGTCCCCATGAACACCACCCCACGTCGCCGTCTCGGTCTGTGCCTGCTCAGCGGCCTGCTGGCCTTGTCTGCTGCTGCACAAGACTTTCCACCCAAAAAATCGATCACCATGGTGGTTGGCTTTGCTGCTGGCGGTGCAGCCGACACAGCGGCACGCATCATTGCCAAGAAGTTGGGCGAGAACATTGGGGCCTCGGTCGTCATCGACAACAAGGGCGGCGCTGGTGGCAACATTGCGCACCAGTACACGGCCACAGGCCCCACCGATGGCAGTTTGATTTTGTTTGGCTCGGTCGGCCCACTCACCATCGCACCCCACTTGGTGAAGTTGCCTTATGACCCGGTCAAAGACTTGTCCCCCATCACCATGGGCGTGAACTTTCCCAATGTGTTGGTGGTCCACGCCGGCACAGGCATCAAGACCTTTGCCGACTACATTGCCTACGCCAAAAAGAACCCCGGCAAGCTCGACTATGCATCCACCGGCCCAGGGTCTGCGTCGCATCTCGCGGGTGAACTGCTCGACGACATGGCCAAGATTGAAACCGTCCATGTGCCCTACAAAGGCGGCGCTCCTGCCTTGCAGGACTTGTTGGGCGGGCGCGTGTCGTCTTATTTCTCGACCTACTCCACCTCCCAGGCTTACATCGACAATGGCAAGCTGATTCCCTTGGCCAGCACAGGCACACAACGCCTGCGTTCGTTGCCCAACATTCCGACGATTGCCGAATCGGGCTACCCAGGCTTCAGCGCCACCAACTGGTACGCGTTCGTTGCTTCGTCCAAAGTGCCCACAGCCATCTTGGACCGCTGGAATGTGGAAATCGTCAAAGTGCTCAAGTCACCTGATGTGGTGGAACAACTCAACAGCCACGGCCTCACCCCCCTGCCCGGCACCCGCAATGAATTGGCCACCTACATGGCCAAAGAAACCGCCACCTGGGGCCGCGTGATTCGCGAACGCAAGATCACTGCCGAATAATTTTTCGTTGAAAAATCGAGACCTACCATGAACCACCGTTTTTTCTCTGCGCCTTCATTCACTCGTCGCTTAGGTCTCATCGGCTTGGGCCTGTTCGTCTGTGCAGCCCAGCTGGTGCATGCTGCAGAAATTCGCGTCATCACCTCGGGCGCCTTCACCGAAGCCTACAAACAGCTGGTTCCCATGTACGAACAAGCCTCTGGCAACAAAGTCATCAGCGCCTTCGGTGCGTCGGTGGGTAATGCGCCTGACTCGATTCCCAGCCGCTTTGCGCGCGGCGAAAAGTTCGATCTGGTGATCTTGTCCGAAGGCGGCCTAGAAGCCTTGATGGCCCAAGGCAAACTGGTCAAAGGCAGCCGGGTTGACTTGGCCCGCTCACAAATTGGTGTGGCGGTGCGCAAAGGCACGCCCAAGCCCGACATCAGCACCGTCGAGGCGTTGAAGAAAACCTTGCTCGAAGCCAAATCCATCGCCTACTCGGCCAGCGCCAGTGGTACCTATTTGTCGACCGAGTTGTTCCCCAAGTTGGGCGTGGCTGAGCAAATGAAGGTGACAGCCAAGCGCATCATGAGCGAGCGCGTGGGCGCGGTGGTGGCACGCGGCGATGCCGAGCTGGGCTTTCAGCAAGTCAGCGAGCTGATCTATTTCAAAGAACTCGACTTCGTGGGCACCTTGCCCGATGCAGTGCAGCAAACCATCTTCTTCTCGTCCGCTTTGGTTGAGGGCTCGCAAGAGCAAGAAGCGGCCAAGCACTTGGTGCGTTTTCTGAGCTCTGCCTCTGTGGCCAAGCTGGTCCGTGAGACCGGCCTCGACCCTGCCAGCCGCTGATTCGCCAGCCGATAATCGGGCGCATGACGCTGCCCACTTCCGCCATTTCTGAATCCGCCGCCGTGTCTGCTCTGAAGGGGGTGCGCATCCTCAGTCTGGCCCTCAATCTGCCAGGGCCTGCAGCCCTCATGCGCTTGCGCGGCATGGGCGCTCACTGCACCAAGCTTGAACCACTGGCCCCAGCAGGTGCCACCACAGCAGACCCTATGGGTCTGTACAAACCGGCGGCCTATGAGACCATGCACCAGGGCGTGCAGGTGGTGCAAGCCGACTTGAAAACCGAGCGCGGTCAAGCCCGTTTGCACAAGCTCTTGGCACGCACCGATGTGCTCATCACATCCTTTCGCCCCTCTGCTCTGACCAAACTGGGACTCGGCTGGCGGGCGCTACACCGCCAATACCCGGCGCTGTGCATGGTGAGCGTGGTGGGTGCATCGGGTGTGCGTGCCGAAGAACCTGGGCACGACCTGACCTATTTGGCCGAGAACGGCTTGGTCCATGGCTTGGCCTTGCCAGCCAGTCTGTATGCCGACATGGGCGGCTCACTGTTGACCACCGAGGCGGTGCTCCAAGCACTGTTGCTGCGCCAACGCCCTGGACGTTCGCTGGGGCGTGGTGTCTTTCAGGAAGTTGCTTTGAGCAATGCAGCAGCTTATTTGGCCCTGCCACGCAGCTGGGGCTTGACCACGCCGGACGGGGACGTGGGCGGTGCCCATGCGGGCTATCGTGTTTATCCCTGCAAAAACGGCCGCGTGGCTGTGGCGGCCCTAGAGCCCCACTTTGCGCTGCGCTTGTGCGAAGCCGCAGGCCTACCTCGAAGCACTGCGCAACTGATGCACAAACGCAGCACCCACCAAGCTTTGGCCACATTTTTTGCCAACCAAACGCGGCAACAGCTGGATCGACTGGCGACCAGCAAAGACATTCCGCTGCACAGCTTGCCACGCTGAAAGGGATGCGCGGCTAAGCAGAGTTCAAGTTAAGTCGCGCAATGGGTGGGTCTGAGCAGGCCAGGGGCTGACAAAAAATGGCGCCACCATGTCGGGGGTGACATCTTCGATACGCGCAGGCTGCCAATGAGGTTGACGGTCTTTGTCAATCGCCAAGGCACGAATACCCTCCACGGTTTCTGTTTGTGCGCCACGTCGCTGGAGGTGATCGGTGTGAAAGCAGTGCCGCACCAAGTCGCGCTCCATGCGCAAATCATCGGCCAAGTTCAAGTGCCGACCTCGGCGTATTTGCTCAAGGCTGACCGCGAGCATCAGGGGCGAGCGATGTCTGAGCGCCTGCAAGGTGTGTTCGGCCCAGCACTCGGCTTGACCCGCCGCCAAGCGCGTCAAGGACTGAACCATCTCTCCCACACTCGGCAGAGCAAACACGTTGTCGAGCTGCGCGTCGAACCAACTCGGCCTTGCGGCGTTTTGCACAGCACCTGCTCTTTGCAACTTGTCTGCTTGTGCTTGCAGCCCCGCCAACAAGGCCTCGCCACTGCTCCAGCTGGGGTTGCCCAAGGCATCCCACAACGCAGACAAATCACCTGAAGGCACGCAGACATCGGCCAAGCCAACGGCCAATGCATCGGCACCGTGCAACACTTGGCCAGTGAGGGCCAGGTATTCACCGCTGTGGCCTGGGCAGCGGCTTAAGAAATAACCACCCCCCACGTCTGGGAACAAACCAATTTGAGTTTCAGGCATGGCCATCAGAGTGCGCTCTGTGACCACCCGCAAAGCAGCCCCCTGACTGATGCCCATGCCGCCGCCCATGACGATGCCGTCCATGAACGCGATGGAGGGTTTGGGATAGTTCTGAATCAAATGGTTGAGGCTGTATTCCTCGGTGAAGAAGTCTTCCAGCGAGGCGTCGCCCGCCAAAGCCGCTTGATGGAAATAACGAATATCGCCACCTGCACAAAAAGCACCGAAGGGTCCTTGCTTGTTGCTGCCTCTTACAGCCACAGCCCACACCTGCGGATCGTGTTGCCAGTCGATGAGTACCTGGGTGAGTTCACGCACCATGGCCAGTGACAGTGCGTTGAGTGCTTGCGGGCGACTCAGCGTGATCAAGCCCACGTGGCCGACACGCTCATGGGATACATCGGATGTCAAGCGATTCATACAAGCTCCTGTGGCCTCATGCGTCGAGGCTTGTGAAAAAGCCGAAGGATCAACCTTCGGCTTTTTTGTCATTCCGGGGCCTTGGAGCCCAGGGTGTTTACTTGTTGCGCTTGCGCTCGTGCTCTTTCAAGTAACGCTTGCGCAGACGCACGCTCTTGGGCGTGATTTCGACCAATTCATCGTCCTCAATGAACTCGACGCCGTATTCGAGCGTGAGGTCAATAGGCGGCGTGATTTTGACCGCATCTTCTTTGCCCGACACACGGAAGTTGGTGAGCTGCTTGGTGCGCGTGGCATTGACCACCAGGTCGTTGTCACGGCTGTGGATACCCACAATCATGCCTTCGTACACAGGGTCGTTGGCCTTGACGAACATGCGACCACGGTCATCGAGTTTGCCCAAGGCGTAGGTGAAGATCTCACCATCGTCCATGGAAATCAGCACGCCGTTTTTACGACCGCCAATCTCACCTTTGTGCGGCTCGTAGCTGTCAAAGATGTTGGAGATCAAGCCTGAGCCACGCGTCAAGTTCAAGAACTCGTTGGTGAAGCCAATCAAGCCACGGGCCGGAATGCGGTATTCCAAGCGCACACGGCCACGGCCATCGGGTTCCATGTTGACGAGTTCGCCTTTGCGCTCGCCCAGCGCTTGCATGACACCCCCTTGGTGGGTTTCTTCAATGTCGGCCGTGACCAACTCAATCGGCTCGTGGCGCTCGCCATCGATGTCACGGTACACCACGCGGGGCTTAGAAACAGCCAACTCGTAGCCTTCACGGCGCATGTTTTCCAACAAGATGGTCAAGTGCAATTCACCACGGCCCATCACTTCGAATACGCCCTCTTCGTCGGTCTCTTTGACGCGCAAGGCCACGTTGTGTTGGAGTTCTTTTTGCAAACGGTCCCAGATTTGACGGCTGGTCACAAACTTGCCTTCACGACCGGCCAAGGGGCTGGTGTTGACGCAGAAGTTCATGGTCAATGTGGGCTCGTCCACCTTCAACATCGGCAGTGGCGCGGGGTTGAGTGGATCGGTGATGGTCACGCCAATGCCGATGTCGGCAATGCCGTTGATCAACACGATGTCGCCTGGGCCTGCTTCGCTGGCTTGCACGCGCTCCAAACCTTGGAAGGTCAGCACTTGGTTGATACGACCTTTGACAGCCTTGCCGTCAGGACCTTCCATGACCACCACATCCATCATGGGCTTGATGGTGCCTTGGCTGATGCGGCCCACACCGATGCGGCCGACAAAGGTGGAGAAGTCAAGAGCGGAGATTTGCAGTTGCAATGGCGCAGCTGGATCACCTTTTTGTGCAGGCACGTGCTTGAGCACGGTGTTGAACAAGGCCGACATGTCGGGGCCCCACTGCTCACCAGGTGCGCCCTCGTCCATCGAGGTCCATCCGTTGATGCCGGAGGCATACACCACAGGGAAATCGAGTTGTTCGTCGGTGGCGCCGAGTTTGTCAAACAAGTCAAAGGCAGCGTTGACCACAAAGTCAGGACGTGCACCGGGCTTGTCGACTTTGTTGACCACCAAAATAGGACGCAGGCCCAAGGCCAAGGCCTTTTTGGTCACGAAACGGGTTTGGGGCATGGGGCCCTCTTGCGCATCGATCAACAGCACCACGCCGTCGACCATGGACAGGGCACGTTCGACCTCACCACCAAAGTCCGCGTGGCCTGGGGTGTCCACGATGTTGATGTGGGTGCCTTCCCAACTCACGGCACAGTTCTTGGCCAGGATGGTGATGCCACGCTCGCGTTCGATGGCGTTATTGTCCATCACGGTGTCGACCACTTTTTCGTGCTCGGCAAAGGTGCCCGATTGACGCAACAACTGATCGACCATCGTGGTTTTGCCATGGTCAACGTGGGCAATGATCGCGATATTGCGGATTTGTTTACTCATACTTCACTCTCCAAGATTGATTGAATTTCGATGGGGCTCAACAAACGCCCCGGAATCAGTTCACCAGCGGTCACATGCGCTGTGCCCAACAAGGCATGCGGTGTTTGGCCGTACACAGCGGTGCGCGCGCAATCGGGCCATGCGCCACGGCGGCGCAGGCCGCTTAAAAATCTGCCTGCATCTTCGGGGGCCAAGGTGACGGGCACATGACCGTCCAGCAAAGCATCCACGGGCAGCAAACGGGCTGGCCGATCTGACTCAGGCAAGTCCTCCAGATCGCTCAGGCTGATGCATTGATCCACCACAAAAGAGCCGGTGACTGTGCGACGCAAGGCACTCAAATACGCGCCGCACCCGAGAGCCAAGCCAATGTCTTCGCCCAAGGTGCGGATGTAGGTGCCTTTGCTGCACGTCACAGTGATCTTCAAGCGGCGATGGCCGTTGTCTGGTTCGATCTCTTGCAGGCTCAAGGCATGGATGGTCACAGGGCGCGCTGCGCGCTCAACCTCAATGCCAGCACGGGCATAGTCGTACAAAGCTTTGCCATCTTTTTTCAAGGCGCTGTGCATCGGTGGCACTTGGCTGATGGGACCTGTGAATTGTGTTTGCACAGCCTGCAATTGCTCGGGTGTGAAGTCGACGGGCTTCTCGGCGATCACCTCGCCCTCGGCATCGGCAGTGCTGGTTTGAATGCCGAGCACGGCAATGGCTTCGTAGGATTTGTCTGCATCCAAATGGAGTTGGCTGAATTTGGTGGCAGCACCAAAGCACAAAGGCAAAACACCTGTGGCCAATGGATCGAGCGTGCCGGTGTGGCCCGCTTTTTCGGCGCGCAGCAACCACTTGGCCTTTTGCAAGGCATCGTTGCTGGAGAGTCCCAAAGGTTTGTCGAGCAGCAACACCCCATGCACAGGGCGTCGCTGCACCCTGGTGCGCGGCGCACGCGGATGGCCCACACCTTCAGCCACGTCGCGTGGTTCTCTGCCCCCCAAGGTGCTCATCAATCTTCCTTAGCTTTGGAAGAAACGGCCTTGGCAATCAAGGCGTTCATGTCTGAGGCGTGCTCAGGGGTGCGGTCGTACAAGAAATGCAAGGTGGGCACGGTATGGATGTGCAAACGTTTGAACAAGCCGTTGCGCAAAAAACCTGCGGCTTGGTTCAAGCCCTCGGCGCAGGCTTTGGCGTCGCCATTGAGCACACTGAAATGCACTTTGGCGTGGGCGTAATCGGGCGTGACCTCTACCCCTTGCAAGGTGACCATGCCCACGCGCGGATCTTTCAATTCGCGCGCGATCAACTCGGCCAGATCACGTTGGATCTGGTCGGCCACCTTGAAACTGCGGTTGGGGGTGCTGCTCGGTTTACGTGCCATACCAATTGCGCTTTACAGCGTGCGGGCAACCTCTTTGATTTCAAAGAATTCCAATACATCGCCTTCAACGATGTCGTTGTAGTTCTTGATGGTCAAACCGCATTCGAAGTTTTCTTTGACTTCTTTGGCATCGTCTTTGAAACGCTTCAAGCTGTCGAGCTCGCCCGTGAAGACGACCACGTTGTTGCGCAACAAACGCAACTTGGCCGTGCGACGCACCAGACCCGATGTGACCATACAGCCCGCAATCGCACCGATCTTGCTGACGCGCAGCACTTGGCGGATTTCGGCGGTGCCGATGACTTCCTCTTTCTTGTCGGGTGTGAGCATGCCAGACATGGCGGCTTTGAGTTCATCCACAGCGTCATAAATGATGTTGTAGTAGCGAAGCTCAACGCCATTGCCTTCGGCCAACTTGCGCGCACCGGCGTCGGCACGGGTGTTGAAACCAATCACCACAGCTTTGGAGGCGATGGCCAAGTTGATGTCACTCTCGCTGATGCCACCCACTGCGGCATACACGAGTTGAACCTTGACTTCGTCGGTCGACAACTTCAGCAAGGAAGCCGCCAAGGCTTCTTGCGAACCTTGCACGTCGGCTTTGACGATGATGGGGAGCATCTTCACGTCGCCCGAGGTCATGTCCGAGAACATGTTCTCCAGCTTCGATGCTTGTTGCTTGGCTAACTTGGTGTTGCGCACCTTGCCTGCACGGTAAGTGGCGATTTCGCGCGCACGGCGTTCGTCGGTCATGACCATGAATTCGTCGCCGGCTTGCGGCACTTCGGTCAGGCCTTGCACTTCCACAGGGATAGACGGCCCTGCGGTTTTGATCGGCTTGCCGTTCTCGTCCAGCATGGCACGTACACGACCAAAGGTCTGTCCTGCCAAGATCACGTCACCCGCACTGAGGGTGCCCGACTGAACCAGCACCGTGGCCACAGGACCGCGACCTTTGTCCAAACGTGCCTCAATCACCAAGCCTTTGGCCATGGCGTCGATTGGCGCTTTGAGTTCCAGAACTTCGGCTTGCAACAAGACTTGCTCGAGCAGTTCGTCGATGCCCACGCCGGTTTTAGCGGAGACCAACACAAAGGGTGACTCACCGCCAAACTCTTCTGGCACCACCTCTTCGGCCACCAGTTCGCCTTTGACACGTTCTGGATTGGCTCCGGGTTTGTCAATTTTGTTGACCGCCACCACGATGGGCACACCCGCTGCTTTGGCGTGTTTGATGGCTTCTTTGGTTTGCGGCATCACGCCGTCGTCGGCAGCCACCACCAAGATCACGATGTCAGTGGCTTTGGCGCCACGGGCACGCATGGCCGTGAAGGCCTCGTGACCCGGGGTGTCAAGGAACGAGATCATGCCGCGCGGTGTTTCCACGTGGTAAGCGCCAATGTGCTGGGTAATGCCACCGGCTTCGCCAGAGGCCACTTTGGCACGACGGATGTAGTCCAGCAGCGAGGTCTTGCCGTGGTCCACGTGACCCATGACAGTGACCACAGGCGCACGGGTGACCGCGTCGGCGTGGTGTGCCGAGGCTTCTTCTTCGGTGAAAGCTTCTGGGTCGTCCAGGGCAGCCACGATGGCTTTGTGGCCCATTTCTTCCACCAAGATCATGGCCGTGTCTTGGTCCAAAGGTTGGTTGATGGTGGCCATTTGGCCCAACTTCATCAGCTGTTTGATCACTTCTGAAGCTTTGACGGCCATCTTGTGGGCCAACTCGGCCACGGTGATGGTTTCTGGCACGTGCACTTCAATCACACGTGCTTCGGCAGGCGCTGAATTGGTGTGATGGTCATCACGACCACCGCGCTGTTCACGGCGGCCACGTGGGCCTCCGCGCCAACTGTTGCGACCCACACCACCACTGGTGTCACCACGGGTTTTGATTTCTTTCTTCTTGGCTTGTTCATCGGCCCAGCTGGATGAGAGCTTGGCGCTTTTGATCTCTTTGTTGCCAGCCGGTGCAGCAGTGCCCGGTGCTGCAGCAGCAGTTCGTGGCGCAGCGCCTGGACTGCCCGCGGGCTTGTGCAGCGTGCCCTTCATGGCTGCCTTGGCAGTTTCAGCAGCGGTTGGCTCAGGCTTTTTCGCCACCATGGTTTTCTGAGGCGTGCTCATCATGGCGCGAATGGCTTCGGCTTCGGCCAATGCCTTGCGGCGGCGGCCGTCCAAATCTTTGGCACGCAGCGATTCTTCTTCAGCCTTGGCTTTGGAGTCCAACGCAGCTTGTTCACGCGCAGCTTCTTCGGCTTGTGCTTTCAGATCCGCAGCGGAGCTGTCGACGGCCGAGCCTTGAGGTGCAGCTTCATGGCGCTGAGCCTCTTCTTTGGCGGCCAGACGTGCTTGCGCCTGTTCTTGTTCCAAAGCTTCGCGTTGACGGCGCTTCTCAGCCAGCTCTTCTTCTTGACGGCGAATCAACTCCGCTTGACGGCGCGCCTCTTCCTCACGGCGTGCCAACTCAGCGACGTCGATCACCGGAGCCGCAGCAACGGCTTTTTCTGGCTCTGGTGGGGCAGCTGCCTCGACAGCATCAGGTTCATCGCGCTTGACAAAAGTGCGCTTTTTCCGAACCTCCACCTGAATGGTGCGGGCTTTGCCTGATGCATCTGCTTGTTTGATCTCACTGGTCGACTTCTTGACCAATGTGATCTTTTTGCGATCCGCAGCCAAAGTGCCATGACTGGCTTGTAAGTGGCTCAAGAGCTTTTGCTTGTCGCCTTCGGTCAGCGCATCACTGGCCGAGGACTTGGACACACCTGCAGCGCTCAATTGCTCGAGCAAGGTGTCGGTTGATTTTTTGAGTTCGCTCGCAAACTCTGCGACGGTCGTACTGGACATATGTGGTGCTTCCTCTCCATGACCGTTACTCTTGACCCGCGAACCAATGTTCGCGTGCCTTCAAGATCAGGGCTTTGGCCTCTTCTTCGCTTTGGCCAGTGATGGCTGTGAGCTCGTCTACGGCCAAATCGGCCAAATCGTCACGGGTATGAATGCCGCTCTCCGCCAGTTTGGCGATGAGGTCCACATTCAGGCC
>CANCUP010000100.1 GCA_947381325.1 Comamonadaceae bacterium | reverse complement strand
CGCATCTGATACCTGGTCATTTTGCTGAATTGACCACTGGTGATGAAGATGCCAAACGTAACGTTAGACGTTACAAAATGCGTTGTAAGCGAATCTTGGTAAATGTTGCAAATGGACATTTCCCTGGTAAATATTAAACCGAATGCTGGTGTCAAGAATCAAGGTGCAGAGTTGGCAGCAAAACGAATTGCACAAGTGCGTTCACATAGTAGAGGCGTACCTGAGAGTCTCTATGTGAAAAAGAAGAAACGTGAGGCGAGTTTGAATCCATTTCGCAAGATGGTTTAGGACTTGACGGTGAGTCTTTTACAGTGGCGAGCAAGTTTCAATATTCATGCTTGAATCTATTATTCTTCAAATAAAAACCATGCAGATGATTCATTCCCTTGTTGATCCTTAATTGTTCTAATCTGCCAAGATTTACCGTTCTCCGTATTAAGCAAGTATGTATGCCTTGCCGCCATTCCAGAGGTAAAAAGTTGATAACGAATTTTTCCATCTGACTGGCATTTGGGTAAACCAACAACCACCATCGGTTCCCAAGCAACTCCATCAGTTTTAGTCGTAACAAGTTGCCCGATATTTCCACAAAATTTATCAAGGCGAAACGTCAAACGAGCAGCAAGAGTTGATTGAACTATTTCATATCGACCTTGGTTACCAACTGTCGTTGATGTGTGTATGTTCACATCTCGTGTTTGAGCAATTGTTATGCTCGTTATAGATGTGATTGCAATGAACAATAATTTTTTCATCTCTTGTCCTCGTAAAAACCTTTACCCGCAATGATATGACGCACACCACCTCTCGGATTTTCAACATCACCCTTGCGCCTTGGAATCAGATGCACATGGCAGTGAAAAATTGTTTGACCTGCAGTCTCACCGCAGTTCATGCCGATGTTGAATCCGTCAATCGTTGAGTCTTCTGACTCAAGCAGTTTCTTTTGGTCTGCCATCAATGTGTTGATTGCATTGACTTCTGCTTGAGTGAGACCGAAGTAATCCTTGGTGTGTCTCTTTGGAATGAACAGGGTGTGTCCAGAAGTCACCTCAAACCCATCACGTATCGCATAAGCAAGGTTGTTTTCGGCAATGATGCGTTGGCGGTCAATGGTTTGGATGTCGCAGAACAAGCACTTCTCTTCACGATGCTCATAAAGTGACTTGAATAACCTAAAGTCAGTGTCATCAGTGTTTCTCTTTGCTGCATTGCACGAGTAACAGAGTGCTTGATAGTTTGACAAGTCATCTTTGCCGCCAAGTGACTTCGGGAATATATGGTCAACTTCAATGTTCTTTTCATCGGCAGAGATGCCACATAGTTCACATCTGAACTTTGCACGTGAGAGAACTTCATACCGAACAGATCCAGAGATTGGACGATGACCTCGTCTCCGATGTGACCAAACTGCATCACCACGTTTTGCTTCAAACTCGTTGACCTTGACCTGGCAGAGTTGAATCAGTTCATTGACTTGTTCTGATGTGAGTTCAGAAGCACCGATAAGAGAGTATGTGTTGCCGTTCTTCTCGGTGATGCCACGGTTCTTGGTTAGCACTTTGCCGACCATGTTCTTCACGATTTCAGTGAAATATTCAATCTGGGTTGGATCTTTGTCTAGGATCGCTTGGGCAATCTGTTGAACTGATGCTTGTCCATTATTTTTCAGCAACTCCATCAACATCACAGGTTGGTATATCTGTGACATTCGCATCTCAGTGGAGATGAATTCATGGAGTTTTTGGTAGGTCACTTTAATACTCTGTCTTTCGTCATTTCTCTCTTAAATTCTTCCATGAGTACCCATTGGACCCACAGTTACGTTCAAGACTTGAGAATGTGTCGTCTGCTGTATACGTTCCTTTACGATATTCATCTATTGCCAATTGAATAAATGCTCTACAGTTAATTGCATTTCCAGTTTGTGGATTAAATTTTGCAGAATCGTTATCGTCTGTTGGCGAACACGCAGAAATAGTGACGATTAAGAAAAGGAATAATTTTTTCATTTTATTTTTGTCAACTTGTTATTTCCTGAATTTTCCTTTTTCGCACCAAAACTTAGTCTTCACCCCATCTTGCTTTTGAAATAACTCACGAGCAATCTGGCAGTTACCCATGTTGTAAGCATGTCCATCTGAAGAATCAAACGAAGCAACGTGAAGACGCATAGTTTCGTCAGTCACGGAGTTTCTGTACAAGGTGTAATAGTTCTCGCTTGAATCGCAAGCAACCAATGCCAAAACAAGAAATGGGAAAGTCTTTTTGATTATGTTGAAAGTTCTTTTCTTTTCGGTTGCTCGGTGCCATGTTGTCATTTCGTGTCTTCTCCAGTCGGTTTTTGTGTCTGGTTGAACTCAGTGTGTGACTTTGGTTACCGAACTATCTTTGAACTGGTTCTGGACGGTTTCTTGTCACTTCTGGATGTGTTTGTAACAGACTTCTTCGCGGTGACGGTCTTTTTGGCAGGGACTTTCTTTGCGGCAGGTGTTTTTGCAGTTGGTTTCTTGGGAGATGTCTTTTTCTTTGGAACTGCATCAGGAAAAGCGTGTAACTGTTTACGCACTTGGGTGGTCGTCAAGTGGGCGGCATAGAACTTGTCAATCATCGCTTGAGAGGTTCTTGCGTTTCTTGCGAGTGAGAGAGTGTCCACCTGTCCAATCGTCAAACGCATCATGATTGCGGTGTGGCGCAGACTGTAAAGGGTCAGTTTTTTGTCTGTCTTTTGTTCAATCAACGATTCTGCAACGATGCGTTTGAAAAGTTTGGCAACGATTTGCATCACTTTGTTGCGTTCTTTCTCTGCGTACTGAGGAAAAAACACATAGTCATCAAGTGTCGTCTTGAGTTTTGCTTGTCTTCTGTAGTCCATCAAGTTGCGGTAGATGTGGACTGAGACGGGCATCGCTTGAACTGCGTTTGCGTTTGTTTTTGTCGCAGGGTGGGTGAGTTCCAACCACTCAACCTTGCCGTCCTTCATCTTCTTGATGTGTTTATGTTTTAGCACTCGCAGGTCGGACGGACGGATAAACGAGTTCACCATGAACTGGATGAGGTACTTCATCTCATCGGTGATGGGCGTGCCTTGAACAACGGTGTTCTTCTTGGCGAGTTCTTCGGCGCATTTACAAACGTGGTCGTACTCAGGGACGGTCAGATAGTCTCGTTTGAGGGAGGTCTGCAACTTTCCGGTGATGCGGGGGAACACAGGGAGGTTCTTCATCAAGTCGTTTGCGATGGCGAACTTCATGATTTTTCGCAAAACAATGATGTGGTGTTTGATGGTGGCGGGTTTGATGCCAGTCTCAAGCAGTTTCTCAACGAACTGATTGATTTGTGCGTTGGTGATGGTGTCAATCTCTTGTTGATTGAACTCTTTGAGGATGTGTTGGGTGTAGCGGTTGTAGTCTGCTTTGAAGGTGGAGGAGGTGGAGTTTTTTTCGGTGGACTGAAAAAAGAGGTTGCCGATGACTGCGAACTGTTTGTTGCGGTCACTGGTCTGGGTCGTGACTGAGGAGAGGAGGGTGTCTTTGTAGAACTGGACTGCAAATTCTTTTGCACTTTTCACGGTCTCAGACTTGGTGGTTTTTGTCTTGTATTTGCCGTTGAAGAAGCACCGTACCCAGTAATAGCGTGAGGCAGCGGTTTTGTAGATGACTAGCGTAGACGGGTATCCACGCACGGTTTGCATCGTTTCTTTGATTGGATTGAGACGATTCATTGCAGTCTGTGGAGACTGAGTGGAGGGGTCTTGTTTATCAGGCAAAATCGGTCTTAATTCAGTATGTGAGTTTTATACTCAGTTATATACTTTTCGTCAACGGGGTCTGGAGAAGCGCATGGATAAAGGGTTTGCGGGAGAATATGAATTCTTCGGTTGTACTTTTAATCCGTTTGTCGTGGGTTCGACCCCCGCTGGTCCCACCAAAAATTTAAGCCACTTTGTATTCGCATACAAAGTGGCTTTTCTGCTTGTGGAAAAGCAAGCTCGGGTATCAACAAAGGTTCGTCATGGCCAAGACAAGTCCCTCCACTCATGCATCGCTGCCCCTGTTTCGAAAAGCGCAGATGGCTTGTATCGCTGGCACTGTCAGCATCTTGTTGGGCTGTGGTGCAAAAGACAGTGCATCTGCGCCCGGTGGCAATGGCGGGCCGCCGCCACCCAGCGTAGGGGTGCTCACCGTTGAGCAACAGCGCGTGGCACTGCAAACGGAGCTGCCAGGGCGTGTCAGCCCCATTCGCGTGGCTCAGGTTCGTGCACGCGTCAATGGCGTGGTGTTGCAACGTTTGTTCAAAGAGGGAAGTCAAGTCCAAGCCGGACAAATGCTGTTTCAAATCGACCCCGCGCCCTACCGCGCTGCCTACGACAGTGCCCAAGCCAGCTTGGCCAAAGCACAAGCCAATTTGATGCAAGCCAACGCGCAGCTGGTGCGCTACAAACCGTTGGCTGAGGCCAATGCGGTGAGCCAGCAAGAATTCACCTCGGTGGTGACGGCCCAAAAGCAAGCCCAAGCCGATGTGGCTGCTGCAGAAGCTACCCTGCAAAGCGCGCGCATCAACCTTGAGTACGCCAGCGTGACTGCGCCTATCTCGGGTCGCATTGGCCAAGCCTTGGTCACTGAGGGCGCCTTGGTGAGCCAAACTGAAGCAACCCAACTGGCGCTGATTCAACAGACCGACACGGTGTTTGTGAACTTCACGCAATCGACCAGTGATGTGCTCAATTTGCGCAAGGCGGTCGCCGCCAAGCAAGTGCGCATTGCCTCCGATGGCTCCGTGCCTGTCCGTGTGGTGTTGGAAGATGGCAGTGAACTGCCTCGCACTGGCAAGTTGTTGTTCACTGATTTAACGGTCGATCCCAGTTCTGGACAAGTCACGCTGCGCGCTGAAATGCCAAATGGCGATGGGCTGTTGCTGCCTGGTCAGTATGTGCGCGTGCGTTTGTCGCAAGCCGAATTACCCCAAGGTATTGTGTTGCCGCAGCAAGCTGTGACACGCACGGCTCAAGGTGACACCGTCTTGGTGGTCGGGGCCGACAACAAACCCGCGCCTCGCACCATCAAAGTGGGGGCGGCACAAAACAACCAATGGTTGATCCTCGACGGCTTGAAAGTGGGAGAACAAGTCATCGTCGATGGTTTCCAAAAAATGATGGTGCCTGGCGCCCCGGTGAACCCGGTGCCTTGGGAGGCCAAGGCTGCTTCTGCTGCTGCGGGGCTTACTGCAAGCTCCGCCAGTTCACCAACTTCAGCGGCCAGCAAGTAAGAGGGCGCAGTCATGGCCCAGTTCTTCATCAACCGTCCTATCTTTGCATGGGTGATTTCGCTCTTCATCTTGGGTCTCGGTGGCTTGGCCATCACCCAATTGCCAATCTCTCAGTACCCACCTGTTGCGCCGCCCTCCATCGTCATCACCGCAGGCTATCCAGGCGCTTCGGCGCAAACGCTGGAAGACAGTGTCTTCAGCGTGATCGAGCGCGAGATGAATGGCTCACCCGGCATGATCTACATGGAGTCGGTGGCACAAGCCAACGGCACCGGCACCATCACCATCAGTTTTGAGCCCGGCACCAACCCAGACTTGGCGCAGGTCGATGTGCAAAACCGCTTGTCCCGTGCTGCGCCGCGTTTGCCCAGTGCCGTGACGCAGCAAGGCGTTCGGGTTGAAAAATCACGCACCAACTTTTTGGTTTTCATCATGCTGTCGTCGGACTCGCCCGAGTTTGACATCGTTGCCTTGGGCGACTTTGGTTCTCGCAATGTGTTGCCCGAAATTCAGCGCTTACCCGGCATCGGCCAGGCCCAGCTGTTTGGCACCGAACGCGCCATGCGCATTTGGATCGATCCTGCCAAGCTGACCGGCTTTAACTTGTCGGCTGCTGATGTGAACAACGCCATCCGCGCACAAAACGCGCAGGTGTCATCGGGCACCATGGGCGACTTGCCCAACCTCAACACCCAATCCATGTCGGCCACCGTGATCGTCGATGGACAGCTCAGCACCATTGAGCAGTTTGACAACATCATCTTGCGTGCCAACACCGATGGATCTGCCGTGCGCTTGAAAGATGTGGCACGCATCGAGCTGGGTGCCCAAACCTATGCCACCTCCGCGCGTTTGAACGGCAAGCCGGCTGCTGGCATTGGCGTGCAACTCTCGCCCAGCGGCAACGCCATGGCGGCGGCACAAGCGGTGCGCGACCGCATGGCAGAGCTCGAAGCCTATTTTCCCAAGGGCGTGCACTGGACGATTCCCTACGACAGCTCACGCTTTGTGAAGATCTCGATTGCCCAAGTGGCTGAAACCTTGGTCGAGGCCATCGTCTTGGTGTTCTTGGTGATGTACCTGTTCTTGCAGAACTTTCGCTACACCATCATCCCCACCATCGTGGTCCCTGTGGCCTTGATGGGCAGCTTTGCCACCTTGATGGCCTTGGGCTTTTCGATCAACGTGCTGACCATGTTTGGCATGGTGCTGGTGATCGGCATCGTGGTGGACGACGCCATCGTGGTGGTCGAGAACGTGGAACGCATCATGAGCGAAGAGGGCCTGTCACCGCTGTTGGCCACGCGCAAAGCCATGGGCCAAATCTCGGGCGCCATCATCGGGGTGACCGTGGTGTTGATTGCGGTGTTTGTGCCTTTGGCCTTTTTCAAAGGTTCGGTTGGCAATATTTACCGCCAGTTTTCGGCGGTGATGGTCAGCGCCATTGCTTTCTCGGCGTTCATGGCTTTGTCGCTCACGCCCGCCTTGTGTGCCACCTTGCTTCAACCGGTAGAGGCTGGACACCATCATGCCAAAACCGGCTTCTTTGGCTGGTTCAACCGAGGCTTCACCCGGACCACCAAAAACTACGAAAGTTGGGTCGCACGCATGCTCCAACGCGCTGCGCGCTATCTGTGGATTTATCTGGCCATCATCGTCGCAGTGGGCGTGATGTACCTGCGTTTGCCCACCTCGTTCTTGCCCGGTGAAGACCAGGGCAACATCTTGGTCAACGTGCAGTTGCCACCTGGCGCCACCCAGCAACGTACCCAAGCGGTGATGGAGCAGGTGGAGGGCTTTGTGCTCAAGCAGCCTGAAGTGCAAAGCATGGTCGGTATTTTGGGGTTCAGTTTTTCTGGCCAAGGCCAAAACGCGGGTCTGGCCTTTGTCACACTCAAAGACTGGGCCGAACGCTCGGGCCCCATGCAGTCGGCACAAGCACTGGCAGGGCGTGCGTTTGGCGCGCTCATGGGCGTGCGCGATGCCTTCATCTTCCCCTTGAGCCCACCGCCCATTCCAGAGCTGGGCACAGCCTCTGGCTTTACCTTCCGCTTGCAAGATCGCGGTGGCAAAGGCCATGACGCTTTGGTTGCGGCGCGCAACCAACTGCTGGGCCTGGCCGCCAAAAGCCCGGTGTTGACACAAATCCGCCCCGATGGTTTGGAAGATGCGCCACAGCTGCAAATTGACATCGACCGTGACAAAGCCAACGCCCTGGGCGTGAGTTTTGACGCCATCAACATCACCATCTCCACCGCCTTGGGTTCGGCCTACGTCAACGACTTTCCCAACCAAGGCCGCTTGCAGCGCGTGGTGGTGCAAGCCGACACCTCAGCGCGCATGCAGCCGCATGAGTTGCTGCGCCTGACGGCCCCGAATACGCAGGGCAAGCCGGTGCCACTGTCGGCCTTTGCCAGCACGCGTTGGGTCAAAGGTGCCATGCAAACCGTGCGTTACAACGGCTACCCCGCCATGCGCATTGGCGGCGCTGCGGCGCCCGGTTACAGCTCGGGTGCGGCCATGCAAGAGATGGAGCGCCTCATGACCCAATTGCCCGAAGGCTTTGCGTTTGAGTGGACCGGGCAATCACGCGAAGAAAAACTGGCCGGTTCGCAAGCGGTCATCTTGTATGGCTTTGCGGTGTTGGCTGTGTTCTTGTGCTTGGCCGCCTTGTACGAAAGCTGGTCCATCCCGCTGTCGGTCATTTTGGTGGTGCCCTTGGGCGTGCTCGGCGTGGTCTTGGCCACGTGGATGCGAGGCTTCGCCAACGATGTGTACTTTCAGGTGGGATTGATCACCATCATTGGTTTGTCGGCCAAAAATGCGATTTTGATCATCGAATTTGCCAAAGACCTGCACGCACAAGGCCACAGCTTGGTCGAGTCCGCATTGGCTGCTGCGCACATGCGTTTTCGACCCATCTTGATGACGTCCATGGCTTTCATGCTGGGCGTGCTGCCCTTGGCCATTGCCAGTGGCGCCGGTTCTGCCAGCCAACGTGCCATTGGCACGGGGGTGATCGGCGGCAGTTTGCTGGGCACCGTATTGGCTGTGTTTTTTGTACCGGTCTTTTTTGTGGTGGTGCGCAGCATCTTCAAGGGCAGCGAGCGTCAGCATCGATTCGATGCCGAACATGGTCATCAACTGGGAGTCGACCGTCATGAGTAAGGCCACACCGTTGTTCGGTCCCAGATCTGTGCGCTGCTGCGCTGCCTTGGTGGTGATGGGCTTGGCTGGATGCAGCCTGATCCCTACCTATGAGCGCCCAGTCGCCCCCATCCCAACTTCTTTTGCGCAGGGAGATGGCAGCATCCAAGCAGGCGCTCCAAAATCGAGCGGTGCCGAGATGGCTTGGCAAGATTTTTTCAAAGACGCACGCCTTCAACGCTTGATCGAACTGGCTTTGCAAAACAACCGCGACCTGCGTGTGGCGGTGCTCAACATAGAGCAAACGCGTGCCCTGCTGCAAGTCAAGCGTGCCGATGAATTGCCTTCTGTCACCGCAGGCGTGACAGGTTCTCGCGTGCCCAACGCGACGGGCGTCATCACCAGCACTTACACCGCTGGCTTGAGCGTGACGGCCTATGAAGTGGATTTGTGGGGTCGCGTGAGCGCTTTGAGTCAGGCCGCACAGGCCCAGTTGCTGGCCAGCGAGGAGGCTCGTAAGACGGTTCACATCGCCTTGGTCGCTTCGGTGGCCAATGCTTACTTGAATGTGCGGGCCGATGAGGCCTTGCTGCAGATTGCGCGTGACACCGTGGCTTCTCGCGAGACGTCGCTGCAACTCACCCAACTCAAGTTCAAGCACGAAGCCGCTTCTCAGTTGGAGCTGAGTTTGGCGCAGTCCTTGTTAGAAGCTGCCAAAGCCTCGCTGGCGCAATTCACGCGGCTGCGTGCGCAAGACGAGAATGCGCTGGTGTTGTTGCTCGGTCAAAGTCTGCCCACCGACTTGCCGCAAGGCTTGCCGCTCACGCAACAAGCTTTGCTGCCCGATTTGCCTGCAGGCATGCCCGCAGAGCTGTTGTTGCGCCGCCCTGATGTGCGTCAAGCCGAACAACTGCTGCAAGCCAACAACGCCAACATCGGTGCTGCACGCGCGGCCTTTTTCCCACGCATCAGCTTGACCGGCAGTGCCGGCTTGGTCAGCGGGGACATGAGCGCTTTGTTCAACAACGGCAATGCTGCCTGGTCGTTTGCACCGCAGGTGGTGTTGCCGATCTTTGATGCTGGCCGCAACCAAGCCAATTTGGACGCAGCCAAAGTGGGCCGAGACATCGCGGTGGCCCAGTACGAAAAAGCCATTCAGGTGGGGTTCCGTGAAGTCTCCGATGCGCTGGCCGCACGCGACAGCTTCAACGAACAAGTGCGTGCCCAAAACGCTCAACTCAGGGCTGAACAAACACGTGTGCAACTCACCGATTTGCGTGTGGCACATGGCGCGTCTAACACCTTGGAGTTGCTGGACGCCAAACGGTCTTTGTTTGCCACGCAACAAGCCACCGTGCTGGCCCAAACCCAGCAATTGCAAAACTTGGTGAACCTCTACAAGGCCTTGGGCGGCGGTTGGTAAGGAGCTTTTAAAATTTCGGCCCATGACCGAAGTCTTGTTTGCTGCTTATTTCGTCGTCTTGTTCGCGACGCTGGTTTTCAAAACCCCTATCGTCAAGGGTCCTTGGCTTTTTTTGCTGCGGGCTTTTTTCCCCAACTGGAAATTCTTTCATGCCGTCGGGCATGTGCCCCAGTTGTTTGCGCGTGCCGCAAGCTGCAACGAGGCCGGGGACACCCTGTGGTCTGACTGGATGTTGATCTACCCACGTCGCACCCGGCGCTGGTACCACCTGCTGCACAACCCCGACACCAACTTAGGGTTGGCACAGCAAAACTTGGTCGACCATTTCTGGGCCGATCTCTATGACCTGCCAGAAGGCGATGATCCGCGCGGTTTGGTGACCTATGCCATGGTGTCGCGCTTGGCGCATCAGTTTTTGAGTGAGCTGCACCCCCACATGCGGCAGTACCAATTTGAGTTGCGCATGGTCTTGTCAGACCGAACCCAGGTGGTGGATACCCAAGTGATGATGACTGCGCCGGTGGCCGTATGCTGATCGATGCCCCTTTGGTGTTGGCTGTTCGAGCGCTGGAGGTCCTTTTTGGTCTGAGTTTGGCGATTCAGACCTTGGAGTTTTTGCGCATGGGTGCTGCCACATCCAACACGGACCTTTGGTCTTGGTCCTTGCAACGCGCCGACATTCCGCATGCAAGTTTGCGTCGCCTGCTGGATGTGGTGTTTGCCCCCGACATGCACCGACTGAATTTATGCCTGCGCTTGGCGGC
>CANCUP010000099.1 GCA_947381325.1 Comamonadaceae bacterium | reverse complement strand
TGGGCTTGTGCAGTTTGCCCACGCGTTTGATTTGCCCCAGCATCTCGCCGCCCAGCTTCAAGCTGTCGTTGATTTGCGCGGTGGTGCTCATGTCCAGCAGCGCACGCTGCACCGTGGCGTCTTGCACCTTGAGGTTCAAGCCGCCCACCAAGTCGGCGCGGTTTTCTTGGGCCGCCATCCAACGTGCGGCCGCGCTCGAGGCTGCACCTTGGCTCAGCGCAAACACGCTGGCGCCGCGTGCATCCGGCGTGAGAAACGCATCCGCATGCAGGCTGATGAACAAGTCGGCCTGCACCCGTCTGGCTTTGTCGACCCGCACATGCAAGGGCACAAAAAAATCGGCATCACGCGTCAGCATGGCGCGCATGGGCAGCGTGCCGTGGCGGGTTTTGATGGACGTGGCATTGATGCGGTCGCGCAAGCGGTGTGCAATTTGCAACACCACGTCTTTTTCTTTGGTGCCTCGCGGGCCAATGGCGCCGGGGTCTTCGCCGCCATGGCCGGGGTCGAGCGCCACGATGATGAAGCGCTCGCCTGTGCTGGGCGCCTCTGCTGCCGACGCTGCCAAGGTGATGGGCGGCGCCACCCCTGCAGGCGGCGCGGGCGGCGCAGGGGGCAGCGCCGAGGGTTGGCGGTTTTGGCTGGCCAGCAAATCGCCCAGCGGGTCGGATGTTTGGCCCAGCTTGGACGCAGGCGCGGGTGGCGGCAGCGCCGTCATCGACGGGCCGCTGGATGTGCTGTTGGGCATGGCCGAGCTGCTGCTGCCCTTCAAGCGCTCAGCAATCAAGGCTTCGAGCGGGTCGGCCACTTGGGTGGGGTAGAGGTCCAGCACCAAGCGGTGTTGGTAACGCGCATTGCCAGCCAACACCGGCGGCAGGTTGAACACCTGCGGCTGCACCATCTGGCGCAGGTCGAGCACCAAGCGCACAGTGTTGGGTGCGTACTGGCCCACGCGCACGCCGGTGATGTAGGGGTCGTCCGAGCGCACCTTGACCACCAACTCGCGCAGCGCGGGGTTGAGTTCAATGCCTTCAATGTCCACCGCCAAGCGCGGAGGGTTGGCCACAAACAAGGGCACAGTTTTCAGCGCGGTGTCGCTCTCGATCGTCACGCGGGTGTAGTCCGCGGCGGGCCACACCCGCACCGCCACAATCGTCGCGCCCCAGGCAATGTCGGCTTGCCCCAACAGCAGCGACAGGGCGCTGGTTTGCAGCCACGTGCGCCGCTTCATCGGCAGGGGGTGAGCGTGCGGGTGTGTCATGCCAACAGCGATTCACCCAAGGGCGTGTGGGCGTGCAGGGTGACGTGACGCTGCCCGTCGGTGTCCACCTCGATGTGCAGGTCGACATCGGGCATGGGCATCACGCCCTGCGCATGTTCGGGCCATTCACACAGCTTCAAGCCGGGGCTGGCAAACAGGTCGCGAAAGCCCGCGTCCTCCCACTCGCGTGGGTCGCTGAAGCGGTAAAAGTCAAAGTGCCAAATGTGCAGCGGCTGCCCACATGCCGTCACCTCATAGGGCTCAACCACCGCGTAGGTGGGGCTCTTGATTCGCCCCGTCACGCCCAGCGCGCGCAGCAGGTGGCGCACGAAGGTGGTCTTGCCAGCCCCCAAATTGCCGTGCAAAGCCATGCAGGCGCTGGGCGCAGCGGGCGTGCAGCACAGCGCAGCCGCCAGTTGCTGGGCAAAGGCTGCGGTGGCTGCTTCGTTGGGCCAGGAGAGGGTTTTTACAATCGGCACATTGACCTAGGAAATTACGGTTGTCGAACCACCACACATTGTTGCTGTCGCAGATGCAGATTTGGGCCCAAGCCCTGGGATTTTCCCAAATTGCGGTGGCCCCGGTGGATTTGTCCTCCGCCGAGCCCGGTTTGCGCGATTGGTTGGCCCGCAACTTCCATGGCGACATGCACTACATGGCCCGCCACGGCATGAAGCGCGCCCGTCCTGCTGAGCTGGTGCCCGGCACCTTGAGCGTGCTCACCGCCCGCATGAACTACCTGCCGCGCGACACCCCGCTCGATTGGCAAGACCTTGAGTGGCAACGCCTGCGCACCCCGCAGCAAGGCGTGGTCTCGGTCTACGCCCGAGGGCGCGACTACCACAAGGTGCTGCGCCAGCGGCTCGACACCCTGGCCCAGCAAATCGATGCGCACTTGCGGGCCCACACCCCCGATGAAGCGCCCTTGCAGTACCGCGCCTTCACCGACTCGGCCCCTGTGCTCGAAGCCGAGTTGGCCACCCGCAGCGGCCAAGGCTGGCGCGGCAAACACACGCTGGTGCTCAACCGCGAGGCGGGCTCGATGTTTTTCTTGGGCGAGATCTACCTCAACCTCGCGCTGCCCACCAGCGCGCCGGTGAGCGCGCATTGCGGCCACTGCACCGCCTGCATGGACGTGTGCCCCACCCAAGCCATCGTGGCGCCGGGCGTGGTCGATGCGCGGCGTTGCATCTCGTACCTCACCATCGAACACGACGGCCCCATCCCCGAAGACCTGCGCCCTTGGGTGGGCAACCGGGTGTACGGCTGCGACGACTGCCAGCTGGCCTGCCCATGGAACAAGTTTGCGCAAACCGCCACCGTGCCCGACTTTGATGTGCGTGAGGGCTGGGTCGATCAAGACCTCGCGCAGTGGCTGGGTTGGTCAGAGGCCGAGTTTTTACGCCGCACCGAAGGCAGTGCCATTCGCCGCATCGGCCATGCGCGCTGGTTGCGCAATGTGGCGTTGGCGGCGGGCAATGCCTTGCGCGTGTCCGACAGCGCCTCGCTGCGCCAGGCCTTGGGGGGGCACCTCAGCCACCCCAGTGAGGTGGTGCGTGAGCAGGTGCAATGGGCCCTGCGGCAAGCGCCGCTGTCATAGCGAATCACAACCCATCACGATGACGTCGTACATCAAAGCCCCCTGAAAAGAACGCGTGCCAAGCGCTGAAAACGCACTGTCACACCTTGGAGAATTTATCGAATGAATGCCTAATGATTATTTTTTAGAGGGTGGAAGGTCTCCAAGGGGCAAACATCACCCAAGCCCCGCCGCTTTCACGGCCTGACCCCAGTGCCAGACGAGTGATTCGTCACACAATTGCCAAATGCGCTGTGTAAGCTCTTGTTTTTGAAGATGTCCATGCCACAGCCCATGTCTCGCCCACGCCCAACGCTGCCTTTGAGGCAGGTGCGACCCATCCTTGTGCGGGCCCTGGGCCTGATGCTCCTCGTCGGCCTGTGCTGCCAACCGGCGCACGCCCAAGTCGCGCCTGCCCCTCAGGCCAGCCACACGTCAACCCCCAGCGCCGAGTTGCTGTCGTTCAAAGATTTCTTCCAATGGCCTGTCGGCCCCCGCGGACTCGACATCCACCCCCGCCTGCAACAAGCCAACGGCCAGCCTGTGCGGTTGCGCGGCTACATGGTGCAACAAGACCATGGCAGCCATCGCGGCCAGTTTTTGTTCACCCCACGGCCAGTGCAAATGAGCGAGCACGCCGACGGCGACGCCGACGACTTGCCGCCTGCCACCGTGCTCGTCAAGCTCGCCCCCGCCCAATCGACGTGGGTGGTGCCCCACACCCCGGGCCTGATCGAGCTGGCCGGTGTCTTGTCGGTGGGCCGGCAAGAGGCCGACGACGGGCGCGTGACCTGGGTGCAGCTCCAGCTCCAGCCGTGATGTGTTTTTGATTTCCTCATTGTTTCGACCAGGACGACCTATGACCTCACCCTTGCACACCGCCCTTCGCCTCAGCGCCATCGGCCTGGCGCTGATCACAGCCGTTGCACACGCAGCGCCCACGGTGAGCCGACTCACCCCGCCCAGCGAGCTGTTTGCCAGAGGCAACCCGGGCCCGGTGATCGCGCGCTTTTTGCCCGGCCAGCGCTTTGACCTGCAAGCCACGGTGCGCCCCGACGATGCGTCCAAAACCATCACCTCGGCCAGCTTTGCCATCAACGGCAAACCTGTCGAAGGCAACGTCGCTCTCAAGACCTGCGGCAAAGACTGCTTGGCCCAAGTGCCCAGCCACGCCGTGCTGGCCACGCTGCGTGCGGTCAGCGTCATGAAGCCGGGCTTGCACAGCTTGACCGTCACCGCCCAACAAAGCGACGGCCAAAGCGTCACCGCCAAGGGCAACTTTGAGGTGGTGCCCTTGCTCGCCGGGGGTCAAAAAGTCAAAAACATCATCGTCATGCTGGGCGACGGCATGGGTGCCGCGCAGCGCACAGCAGCCCGCATCGTGGCCGGTGGCTATGCCCAAGGCAAAGTCATCACCCCCTTGGCCATGGACACCTTCCCCGTCACCGGCATGGTCAAAACCGCCTCCCTCAACTCGGTGGTCACCGACTCGTCGCCCGGCATGACCGCCTATGTCTCGGGCAACAAAAACAACAACAACGAAGAGGGCGTCTTCCCAGACGACACCATCGATCCGTTTGACAACCCCCGCATCGAATACCTCAGTGAGTACCTGCACCGCACCCAAGGCAAGGCCCTCGGCGTCGTCACCACCGCCGACGTGTTTGACGCCACCCCCGCAGGCAATGCCGTGCACAGCAGCAACCGGGGTGCGGGCACAGGCATCGTCGACCAATATTTGGATGACCGCGGCCTCACCGGCCTGTCGGTGCTGATGGGCGGCGGGCGCAAATGGTTTGTCCCCGCCAGCGTGCCCGGTTCGGCCCGTGGCGACAAAACCGACTACGCCTTCTCGGCCACCGACGCGCACACCGCCGACATCGTCAAACGCTGGAAGGCCGCACCCGGCCAAATCGACAAAGACCGCGACTTGCTGGCCGACTTCCAAGCCGCAGGCTTCACCTACGCAGCAGACAAAACCAAACTCGACAGCATCGACCCCGCCAAAACTGACCGCTTGCTGGGCCTGTTCGCGCACGCCAACATGAACGTGGCGCTCGACAAACTCGACGGCCGCCGCCACAAAGCGCGTGGCATCACCGGCCGGGTGGTGGACGACTATGGCTTCCCCGACCAGCCCATGCTCGACGAAATGACCGCCAAGGCCCTGAGCGTGCTCGAGCGCAAGCCCAAAGGCTTTGTGCTGATGGTCGAAGCCGCCTCGATCGACAAACAAGCCCACAACATGGACACCGAGCGCTGGATGCTCGACACCCTTGAATTCGACCGCGCCATCAAGCTCGTGCAAGACTTTGCCCGCAAGCGCGGCGACACCCTGGTCATCGTGACCGCTGACCACGAGTGCTCCGGCGTGGCCTTGATTGGCGGTGCCCGCGTGAGCGACGCCCGCTTGCAAGAGTTGGTGCGCGAGGGCGGTGCCGCCAACATCCGCGACAAAGTGGTGGGCATTTACGAACAAGCCGGTTTTCCCAAATACAAACTCGCTGCCGATGGCTACCCAGAAACCACCGACATCGACCACCGATTGCTGGTGGGCTATGGTGCCAACGCCGACCGTCACGAAGACTTCCGCACCAACGACCGCCCTCTGCAAGACCCCCAGCAGCCGTTTGTGAAAAAAGAGCCCCTGTCTGCCTACCCTGCCAACCCCATGGCCCGCGATGCAGATGGCAAGTTCATGGTCACCGGCCAAGTGCCCGGTGACAGCGCTGTGCACACCGCCACCGACATCCCGCTGTCGGCCTTTGGCCCCGGTGCTTGGTCGTTCACAGGCGTGCTCGACAACACCGACGTGTTCTTCAAACTCGCACAAGCCGCCCACGGCGTCGTGCTGCCCGAAGGCTTAGCCGCCGCCCCGTCGGCCAGCCGCAAAAAGTAAGCGCGCAGGTCCAGGTCAGCGCCCGACCCGCGCACAGCGGGTTGGGATGCAGCGCGACATCGTGTCGCTTTCCTCAGGCGAACTCTGCGAGCAAGCCTTTTGCGGCTGTTTGGGTACATGAAGATGTGAACGCAGACAGGGTCAGACCCCCACAAAACCGGGCAACTTGACCGCTTTCACATCAAAGCTGGCGGTGGCGCGGCATCCAAGTCGGCGGTTTCTGGCGCTGATGAGGCAGTCAGCAAAATCTGCAGTCGCGTTGCGCCAGACGTAAAGCGCTTCCTCGACAGCAGGCTCATCTTCCAGTTGCACATCGGGCGCTTCCAGCAGGGCAGACAGTGTGTCCATCATCTGCTGCTTCGTCACCTTGTAGCGGCTGCGCAGCACCCATTCGGTTTCCTGCAACACCAATTGGTTGATGAACACCCGCTTTCCATGGGACACCTCGCTCTTGATCAATGTGCGGGCTTTGTCAAACTGGGCTGGGTCATCGCGCACCAAAAAGCGCACCAGCACATTGGTGTCAATACCCAGCATCATCGCGACAGCTGGTCGGTGGGTACGCGTTTTTGTGTCTTCTTGTACAGAGCGCCCTCGAGTTCGGTCAAGCTCTTGGACTTGAGTCGCATCACCACCGTGGCGTCTGGCATCAAGGTGAAGGTCATGCGGTCGCCCGTCTTCATCGAGAGGCTGTCCCGAATGTCTTTGGGAATGGTGGTTTGACCCTTGCTGGTGAGGGTGGATTCGCTGGACATGAGGACCTCCTTTTTCCTTGCTAAATTCATTTTAGTAAGGAATTTAAGACTTGCCAATCAAGGCACTTTCTGGACTTCGCGGGCCACCGCCTGGCCCAACTCAATCACCGCCAGCGCGTAGTAGCTGCTCCAGTTGTAGCGCGTCACCACATAAAAGTTCTCGGTGCCGGCCACATAGCTTGGGGCATCGCCGCCATTGAAGAGCTCCACCAAGGCCAGGGGGCCGGTGTGCTGTTGGGCGGCGTCGTCCAGCACCGCGCCCTTGTCTTGAAAATTGCGCACGCTGAACGACGGCAAGATGTCGGGCGCCAACAGCGTCGGCTTGTCTAGGCGGGCTTCGTCAAAGCGCACCGGGTAGTGGGTGGGCATGCCGGTTTGCCAGCCAAAGGCTTTGAAGTAATTCGCCACCGAGCCAATCGCGTCCACCGGGCTGTTGAGCAAATCAATCCGGCCATCGCCGTCAAAGTCCACCGCAAACTGCCGCCAGCTCGACGGCATGAACTGTGGCCACCCCATGGCCCCGGCAAAGCTGCCCAGCATCGGCGCGGCGCCTGCGGGCTGCTGGCGCATTTGCACCAAAAAGTGCCCCAGCTCCGACTGAAAAAACGCCTGCCGCTCGGCCGCGCGCGGGTGCTCGTTGGGAAAGTGCAGGGCCAACGTGGCCAAGGCGTCGAGCACGCGGTAGTGGCCCATGTGCTGGCCGTAAAAAGTCTCGACCCCCAAGATGCCCACCACCATCTCGGCGGGCACGCCGTAAGTGGCCTCGGCCTTCTCCAGCGCCAAGCGGTGGTTTTGCCAAAACGCCACCCCCGCTTGGATGCGGCGCGGCTCCACAAAGCGCTCGCGGTAAGCGCGCCAGTTCTTGGGCGTGCTCACTGGCGGGGGCATCACCAGCTTGGGCACGCCGCGCAAAAACTGCGCGCTGCTGAGCTGCTGGCGCACCCACGCGTTGGGCAGTTGGTGCGTCTGCGCCAACTGGTCGGCCAACTGCTGCACCTCGGGCGTGTTGCCAAACGCTGCGCCCGTCACGGTGCGGTGGGCGCTGGCCTTGTGCTTGTGCCCACGGTGTTTTGCCGCCGCATCGGCGCTGCCCATGCCCACCGACAGAGCCAGACTCAACAAGCCACACCCCAGCCAACGGCCAGTGCGGGTGCGGGGGGTGAGGGGGCTTGCGGGCTTGCGCCACATCAAAGACATAGAGAGAAGGGTCTGCACGCGGGGAGAAAGGGGGGTCAACAGCAAGGCGTGCATGTTAAGCTGGTTCTCGCACCTACCCAGAGCCACTCCAAAGCAGACACAGACCCGAGACGATGCGTAAAACCGGCTTCTACACCCACCCTGTCTGTTGGCAGCACGAGATGGGTGCTGGCCACCCCGAGTGCCCCGAACGCTTGAGTGCCATCCACGACCGTTTGCTCATCAGCGGGGTTGACCTCGGCCTCACCCAGCTCGAAGCTCCCGAAGCCCCCCTGGACGACATTGAGCTGGCCCACGACCGCATGTACATCGCCGCTTTGCGTGGCATGTCGGATCGGCTGGTCGAAGACATCCAAGCCGGTGGCCCCGCCTATGCGCACATGGACGCCGACACTGCCCTCAATGCCCACACCTGGCAAGCCGCCTTGCACGCCGCAGGCGCCGCCCTTGCCGCCACCGACGCCGTGTTGGCGGGTGAACTCGAAAACGCCTTTTGTGCCGTGCGCCCACCCGGCCACCACGCCACCGCCAAACAGGCCATGGGCTTTTGCTTTTTCAACAACGTCGCCATTGCCGCCAAATACGCGCTTGAGCGCCATGGCCTCAAGCGCGTCGCCGTGGTCGACTTTGATGTGCACCATGGCAACGGCACCGAAGACATCTTGTCGGGCGACGACCGCGTGCTCATGGTCAGCTTTTTTCAGCACCCCTTCTACCCCCACAGCGGCACCGAGCACCCGGCCAGCAACATGCTGAATTTGCCTGTGCCCGCCTACACCAAGGGCATGGACGTGCGCGAACTCATCGACGCCTACTGGGTGCCCCGTCTGGAGGCGTTCCAGCCTGAAATGGTCTTCATCAGCGCCGGCTTTGACGCCCACCGCGAAGACGACATGGGCCAAATGGGCTTGGTCGAGCAAGACTACGCTTGGATCACCGACCGCATCCGCACCATCGCCTTGCGCCACGCCAAGGGGCGCATCGTCTCGTGCTTAGAGGGCGGCTACAGCTTGAGCGCCCTGGGCCGCAGTGTCGAGGCACACCTACGCGTCTTGGCCGATATTTAAAGAAAGCGCACCCATGAACGACTGGCAAGAGCTCTGGCTTGATTTGCAAAGCCCCGCCATCGCCCTTGAGCTGGCAGGCTTGGTGGCCTGCTTGGTGTTGGCCGCTTGGGCGTGTCGCGCCCTTGGGCGGGGCTTTGCGGGCCACTCGATTTGGTTCGGGCGGCGCATCGTCGACGGGGTGTTGTTCCCCACCTTGAGCTTGGTGCTGGTGTTTGCCCTCAAGCTTGGGCTGCTGAAATTTCAGCACGTGCCCGTGCTGAAAGTGGCGGTGCCCGTGCTCATGTCCTTGGTGGTCATCCGCTTGATCGCCCGCGTCTTGGCCTTGGCCTTTCCCGCCTCTCACGGCGCACGCGCCATCGAGCGTGGGGTGTCTTGGCTGGCTTGGGGGGTGGCCGTGCTGTGGATCACCGGCTGGATGGCCCCCGTGCTCGACGAGTTAGAGGCCATTCAAATCACCTGGGGCAAAACCCACATCACCCTGTTGCACGTGCTGCAAGTGCTCACCACCTCCAGCTTGGTGTTGGTGGTCACCTTGTGGATATCGGCCGCCTTGGAAGAGCGCGTGCTGCGCCGCGCCGTGTCCGACTTGTCGATGCGCCGCGTGCTCGCCAATGCCCTGCGTGCCTTGCTGCTGTTGCTGGGGGCTTTGTTTGCGCTGTCCACCTTGGGGGTGGACCTCACCGCCTTGTCGGTCTTGGGCGGTGCCCTGGGCGTGGGCCTGGGTTTTGGTTTGCAAAAACTCGCCGCCAACTATGTCAGCGGCTTTGTCATCTTGCTTGAGCGCTCGCTGCGCATAGGCGACTATGTGCGCGTCGACGGCTTTGAGGGCACCGTGGCCGACATCAAAACCCGCTACACCCTGCTGCGCGCCAACAACGGCATTGAGGCCGTGGTGCCCAACGAGTTGCTCATCACCCAACGCGTGGACAACCTCTCGCTGGAGAACAGCCGCATGCTGCTGTCTTGCCAGTTTTGGGTTGGCCTAGACGCCCATGTTGAGCAAGTGCAAACCCTGCTGGTGCAAGCTGCCTTGACGGCACCCCGGGTGCTGTCCGAGCCAGCCCCGGTGGCCCTGCTGAGCGAGGTCGCCCCCCAAGGCCTGCACTTCAGCCTCAACTTTTGGATGGACGACCCCGCCAGTGGCCAAGCCCCCGTGCGCTCGGGCGTCAACCTGGCTGCGCTGGCCGCCTTGCGCGGCGCGGGCATTGCCTTGGGCCAAGCCCCGCACGAAGTGGTCATGCGCCACTGACCCCGATATGAATTCTTAAATAGACATTGGGTTGATATCATGTAGCTACATATTGCTACATGAGGTCAACCATGAACCACATCTACCGCACCCTCTGGAACACCGCCACACGCACCTGGCAAGCCGTCCCTGAAACCGCCCAAACTGCCAGCCCAAGCAGCGCCTCCGGGCGCACAAGCCGCCACACCCCCCCTGCAACACCCACCGGCATCGCACTGCGCCACCTGTGCGTCAGCCTCGCCTTGGCGTGGGGTGTGGGCTTGCCGCTTGCCACCCTGGCCCAAACCCTCCCCGCACCCCTGCCCACCGGCGCCAGCGTGGTGGCTGGCCAAGCCAGCATCGCGCAAGCGGGGCGGGTGATGACCATCACCCAAACCACGCCCAAACTTGCCACCAACTGGCAAAGCTTCAACATTGGGGCGGGCCACAGCGTCAACTTTGTGCAGCCCTCGGCCAGCGCCGTGGCCTTGAACCGGGTCACGGGTGCCGATGTCTCCACCATCCAAGGCGCCCTCAACGCCAATGGGCAAGTGTTCTTGGTCAACCCCAACGGCGTGCTCTTCACCCCCACCGCGCAAGTCAACGTGGGCAGCTTGGTGGCCAGCACCTTGAACCTCAGCAACGACGACTTCCTCAAAGGCAACGACCGCTTTGTGGCCGACCCAGCCAACCCCGGCTTTGCCAACAGCGCCATCGTCAACCAAGGCCAAATCGTGGTGGTGGGCGACGGGGCAGCAGGCGGCACAGGCGGCACCGTGGCCCTGTTGGCTGCCAAGGTCAGCCAAAGCGGCAGCGTGCAAGCGCCCTCGGGCCAGGTGCTCATCGGCGCGGGCAACCGCATCACGCTGGACTTGGGTGGCCCCGTCAAACTCAACATCGAACAAGGCGCCTTGAACGCCCTCAT
>CANCUP010000098.1 GCA_947381325.1 Comamonadaceae bacterium | reverse complement strand
GAAGCCGAGCGCGCCATTGCGGCCTTGAGTCACTTACCCAAAGGCCCTTATCAAGAGGCGCTTCATGAAGTTGCGGCGCAACTGCTCAGTCGACGCCATTGATGGTTGGAATTGGCTCAAAAAAAGCCTTGATATATTTTTTATTACTCAATCACCAGTCGGCAAGGTGATTTGATATTTTTTTCTTCGCGTTTTTCTTCACAGTATTTCATCGCACGACGCTCACCTTCAGCAGACATTTTGATGTGTATTGAACATCTAAACACCATCTTGTCGCCATCGCTGTGACTGTCAAATGCCGCCGCACAATGGCTCATTTCTGTCATTTCGGGCTTGAGTTCTTTCCAAACTGAACGTAAGGGATCGGGTAATTCTTTGAGAGGCACGGTTGGAAAAGAGCCTGCACAGGCAGCGTCATAAGTACCCACGGCCATGACGAAACCGATCAAACCAATTGCGAGTCTCGAATTCAAAGTCAGGGCGTTGATGGTCATTTTGAGTCCTTGAAGTTTCAACTGGCCACGTTATTTTATAAGCCCACAAAAGACAAGGCCCACACGAAGTGGGCCTAGCAGGCAGAGCGTATTGGCCTTTAGTTGCTTGAAGGTGTCGCCACAATCAAAGCAGAGTCCAATGTTCCCGCGGACTTGAGCGCCTGAATCCAAGTGGGGGAGACGCCACGACCTGTCCAAGTTTGTTCAGGGTTGGCAGGGTTGCGGTATTTGGGCGCCACTTTTTTACCCGCCAATGCTCCTTTTTTAGCAGCACGTGGGGCCTTGCCTGGCTTGGAGGCTTTCGGATTTGCAGTGGCAAAAGCTTTCGCAATATCACCTGCAGTTAATCCGGCCTCTTTTGCCAATTGAACAATTTTTACCAATACTTTGTCATGTGAGCGAGATTTCAGAGCTTGTTCTTTTTTTTCTAAAGCCTCGCGCTGCTTTTTAATAGCAGCCAATTGAGATGCGACGCTGGTACGTGCCATGTAAAACTCCCTAAATAAATAACAAGCCGATATTTTATATGTAACGATCGTATAGTCAATTGAAATATCAAGCCATTTGTTCAATTCAATCATATGGGTTCGGTTATATTTTCAATTCAATATATTTATCCTGTCTGGTGCGAACTGCGAGGCCTCAAGTAGCGCATCAACCAAACGACGATATTTTGTTAAGATTCCATACGCTGAGTTGAGATAGACATATGCGTTCGCTCAATATTCGGGGTGTAGCTTAGCCTGGTAGAGCGCCACGTTCGGGACGTGGAGGCCGGAGGTTCGAATCCTCTCACCCCGACCAAATAGCCATAAATATTACTTACACTCCTATTTATTTATAAATCATTTACCTTTATCAGTAACGGCATCAGATACTGATAGACATGCCCGCATACGGCTTTTTTGATAATGGCTTGCGCGGCTATTGACATGCCTGCTCACAATGTCTTAATTTTTCTATTGAGACTTGATATGTCCATTCCAGACAAGCACATGCCAAATGCGGCTGAAGGGCCCGCCGTCAGAGTACTGGATGAGTTGCTGAAAAAAGCCTTGGCGCAACAAGCTTCCGATATTCACTTTGAATCAGGTGATGGGACATTTAGGATCCGCTTTCGAATTGATGGGGTGTTAAGGTTGACCGATGCTGTGCCTAGGCAACTCAGAGATGCCTTGATTTCTAGGTTGAAAGTACTGGCTCGAATGGATATTGCCGAAAAGCGATTGCCTCAAGATGGCCGCTTCCAATTCACTTCTGGCAATGACACCGTTGATTTACGCGTGAGTTCGTTACCCACCGTCCATGGCGAAAAAATTGTTGTCCGAATATTGAACTTCAATCTATTGCGCCCCAGCCTGGAAGATTTAGGCTACGAGCGAGATGACCAAACCCTCTTGCTGGCTGCAATCACCCGCCCCCACGGCATGGTTTTGCTGACGGGACCAACCGGGTCTGGAAAAACCCTGTCGCTTTACAGTTGTCTCGACGCCCTCAATCGCTTGGACATCAATATTTCTACCGTCGAGGACCCCTCAGAAATCATGGTCCCAGGCATCAATCAAGTCAACATCAACGAACGGGCGGGGTTGACATTTGCGACCACCTTGCGCGCCTTGCTTCGTCAAGATCCAGATGTGTTGATGGTGGGCGAAATACGTGATGTCGAAACTGCTGAAATAGCGATACAAGCCGCACAAACCGGCCATGTGGTTTTATCTACCCTGCACACCAACGATGCGCCAAGTACCCTGGCGCGCTTGGGGCACATGGGCATTGCCCCTTTCAATGTAGCAGCCAGTGTGATCTTGGTGACAGCTCAACGCTTGGTTCGTCGCTTGTGCAACCAATGCAAAGTCCCGATGGATGAGAAACACTGCGAGGCTGTTCGGCAAGTTTTGTTGACCATTCCGCAAACGATTTGGTCAACTCAAGAGTTGCAAACTCGCCCGCTCTTTCAATCGGTTGGCTGCCCCGCTTGTGCCCAAGGCTACAAGGGCCGCATTGGCATTTATCAAATCATGCCCATCAGTTCGGCGATACAGACCTTAATCCTGAATCACAGCGACGCGCAGGCCTTGGCAGCCCAAGCGGCCAAAGAGGGAATGCGTACCCTTCGACAAGCAGGTTTGCTCAAGGTTGTCCATGGCATCACGTCGGTGCACGAAGTCATGGCGCTGACGCAGCATGGATGAGCCAGAATTTTTATGGCGGGGTTACGACCGCGAAGCTCGACTTTTGAGCGGCAAGACAAAAGCAACCGACAAGCAAGCGGTCATAAGCCTGCTGCACGCGCAACGCATACGCCCTACACACATCCGGCGCCTACGCCATCTGCCAAAGGTGTTGCGTTTCAAACCTCGCATTCGATCCACTGACATCACACGACTCACCCGCCAGTTAGCAACGCTGCTCGAATCAGGTGTCCCATTGGTTCAAGCGCTCGACATCATCGCTCGCGGGGTTCGGCGTCCAGCGCTCAAGTCCTTGGTCAAGGATATTCGCATTCGTGTTGAAGGCGGCATGGCTTTGCACCGGGCCTTGAGCCACCATGAAGAGTTTGGGGCTTTTTATTGTCAATTGGCTGCCGCCGGAGAGTTGGCAGGCATGCTCGACACCATGCTGATTCGGCTGGCCAACCACCGAGAAACGGCAGAGGACTTGCGTCGCACGCTTCGATCCGCTTTGGTCTATCCCACAGCGGTGCTCGTGATAGCCTTGTCGGTGATGATTTTTCTTCTGACTTTTGTCGTGCCTGCTTTTGAGAACATCTTTGCATCATTCAATGCCGAGTTGCCAACACTCACGCTTCATGTGATTGCGCTGAGCCGAGCTTGGCAACACATGGGATGGTCGTTTTTAGCAGGGGTTGTGGCGGCGCTTTTTGTGGTCAATAGAGTGTGGAAGCGCCAACCGCAGCTTCAGTGGCTGACTCAAGCGCTGTTGCTGCGTTTGCCTGTTGTCGGGCGACTCATTCGTCACACCTGCTTGGCCCGTTGGTCGAGGACGTTGGCCACCCTGTTTGCCTCGGGCATTCCCTTAACCGAGGCTCTAGACGCCACACAAAATGTGACCGGAAATTTGCATTACCAGGCAGCAACGCTCTCCGTCAAGAGCCAACTGATTCGGGGTCAATCCTTGGCCCTTGAGTTAGCGGAGCATGAAACCGTGTTTTCCCACATGCTGGTGCAGATGTGTGCGATTGGAGAGGAGTCTGGCATGCTCGAGAGCATGCTGGAAAAATCTGCCTTGCATTATGAAAATGAAGTTGGCGCCACCGTGGCACGCCTGACCACGTTGGTTGAGCCCATGGTCATGTTGTCCTTAGGTGTTTTGATTGGGGGCACAGTGATCGCTCTTTATTTACCGATTTTCCAACTGGGACAAGTGATATGAATGAACTGAACTTGTATTCAGGTTTCTTGGTCTTCTGTGTCGGTGTCGCGGTGGGCAGTTTTGTCAACGTCATCACCCATCGTCTGCCGATGATGGTGTTGGCCGAGCCAGAAGATTTTGGCTCTTGGACCTTTGACTTGTCTCACCCCGCCTCACATTGCCCTCATTGCCAAACGCCCCTGCGTGCTTGGCACAACCTACCGATACTGAGCTACCTCTGGTTGAGGGGGCGTTGCGCCTTTTGCGCGCATCCCATTGGCTGGCATTACCCCGTCACCGAGTTTGTCACCGGCATGCTGTGGTTGGCCTGCGCTTGGCGTTGGGGCATGGGTACGCATGCCATGTGCTGGGCTTGGTTTGCGACCAGTTTGCTGGCCTTGTCTGTGATTGACTGGCGAACCACTTTGCTACCCGATGCTTTAACCCAGACATTGTTATGGTCTGGGCTGATCGCCAGCGCATTGCACTGGGTCGAGCTTCCTTTGGAGCAGTCGGTGTTTGGTGGCGTCGCGGGCTATGTTTCCCTGTGGTCAGTGGCCTATGTATTTGAACGTGTGATGCACAAAGAAGGGATGGGCGCTGGTGACTTCAAGCTGCTAGCGGCTCTGGGCGCTTGGCTGGGACCACTGGCCTTGGTTCCCTTGGTCCTGTTGGCAAGTACCGCTGGGGCCATGGTTGGTTTGGCCCTTCGACAAAAGGGAAAATTGCATGGCGAGGGGTATTTGCCGTTCGGCCCGTTTCTCGCCGCCGCTGGATGCCTCATTGCCTTTTTGGGTACTGACCTAGTCATGCGCGGCATTGGCTGGTAAGTGTGCCTAAACTTAATGCCGCCTATGTCAACCATCAAACCCTTTCATCCCCCCTTACGCCTTGGACTGACTGGCGGAATCGGCAGCGGAAAAAGTACCGTGGCACAGATGCTGGTGCAGCGCGGTGCGGCTTTGGTGGATGCAGATGCCATCGCTCGCCAAGTCACAGCCCCCCATGGTTCCGCCATCGCTGCGATCGCCCAACAGTTCGGCGATCAATTCATAGACCGAGACGGTGCTTTGAACCGAGATGCCATGCGGGCTCTGGTGTTCAAAGATTCAAACGCCAAAAAAGAACTTGAAGCGATCATTCACCCATTGGTCGCCGAAGAAACACAACGACAAGCGCAAGAGGCTGCTGGTCTTGGCCATCCGACGGTGGTATTTGATGTACCGCTCCTGGTCGAATCCGGGAAATGGCGAGCCCAGGTTGACCGTATCTTGGTCGTCGATTGTTCCGTTGAAACGCAAATTCAACGCGTTCGCGATCGAAACGCTTGGACTGCAGATGCGGTGCAGTCCATCATTCAAGTCCAAGCGTCTCGGGCGCAACGTTTAGCAGCCGCAGACTGGGTGATCTTCAACCAAGGGCTCAGCCTTGACCAGCTTCGCGCGAAGCTTGCAGATCTGCCCATTTAAGGCCCACATCTTGCCTTAAACCTCTGCTTTCAGCGGGTATGATGGCGGCTGTCTTAAACGGTCCCCCTCTATTCGTTTTACTGCGTGATTCTGTACGAACATCCCTTCAACGAACGCGTACGCACCTATTTGCGTTTGGAACACTTGTTTCAGCGTTTTGACGAACTGACCACGCGTGACCGTCCAGTGGACAACCACTTTGCGCTCGTGACACTGTTTGAATTGGTAGAAGCCGGTGGGCGTACCGACCTAAAGTCAGACATCCTCAAAGATTTGGAGCGCCACAAGCAAATGTTCAATGGCTTGCGTGGTAACCCCTCGGTCTCAGAAGAGGCCCTCGATCAATTGCTCCATCAACTTGACCGATGCTTTGATGCGATGAACAGCGCCGTAGGAAAGATTGGACAAAGCGTCACGGACAACGAATGGTTGGCGGCCTTGCGCAACCGTGTGGCCATTCCAGGAGGTACATGCTGCTTTGACCTGCCTGCTTACCACGCTTGGCAACAGCAAAGCGCTGAGCTGAGACGCACAGACATTGTTCGCTGGGCTGAGGGATTTCAACCCATGAATGCATCGGTCAAGCTGTTGCTCACCTTGATGCGCGACACTGGCAACACTCAAAAAATGATGGCCATGGGCGGACAATTTCAACAGTCACTGGCTCAGGGGAAATTTCAACTCATGCGCGTCGCCATTGATCCCGCACTGGGTTTGATTCCTGAAATCAGTGGCAACCGGCTGATGATTTGGGTGCGCATGATGCGACAAGATGGTGATGGCCGTTTGCAAGCCAACACCGACGATGTGCCGTTTGAAATGGCTCTGTGCGTTTGATCCATGCACAGCCAAGTGCGTATCGTCCAATGTCCCCAATGTGGTGGTCCTAGCCGCTACGAAACGGCCAACGTCTACCGTCCTTTTTGTGGCGAACGTTGCCGAAACATTGATCTGGGCGCCTGGGCCAACGAAGAACACCGCTTGCCCGATCAAACGCCGCAAGACGATGCGGATTTCGAAAACACGCCCCTCCAGTAAGCGCTGGGTGAGTTAACCCTTGTCGATCATGCCTTGTGGGTGGCTCCCACAAACTGGCGCTCTTGCGCAAACCACGCCAGCACCGGCACCGTGCCCGGCAACACAGGCTCCACCACCACAGGCAATTGCTGCCAAGCAAAAGTTTGGGCTTCGCGCATTTGGAGCTCACCCATCCACTGGGTGACTTTGCAAAAGTTCAACTGAACCAAGGCATGCGGGTAGTCAATCACTTCGGTCTGCCATGGCTGACAGTCGGTGATGGTGATGCCGATTTCCTCTTGCAGCTCACGGCGCAAAGCCTCGGCAACCGTTTCACCCGCTTCAAGCTTGCCACCCGGAAACTCCCAATAACCAGCATAGGCCTTACCGAGCGGACGGGTGGTCATCAAAAATGCATGGTCATCGCGAATCAGCACACCCACCGCCACTTGGACCAGGCCACGCTCCACAGCACGGGGTTGGTCTGCATCGACCACACGCACATGCGCAGATGTCATGATGTCGCGTCAAGCTTGGGCATGTTTGCCCGCGTAGTCACGGGCAAACTGGTAAGCCACGCGCCCACTGCGTGAGCCACGCTCCAAAGCCCACACCAGGGCTTCTGGTCTGGCGCTTTCTACTTGCGCAGAAGGCACGCCAAACGAAGACAGCCATTGCGCCACGATGGTCAGGTATTCGTCTTGGCTGAAGGGATAAAAGCTGACCCACAAGCCAAAGCGCTCGGACAACGAAATCTTCTCTTCCACACCCTCGCCCGGGTGCACCTCGCCGTCGTCGGTGTGGGTGTAGCTGAGGTTCTCTTTCATGTATTCGGGCAACAAATGGCGGCGGTTGCTGGTGGCATAAATCAGCACATTGGGCGTTGCTGCTGCCACCGAACCGTCCAAGATGGACTTGAGGGCTTTGTAGCCTGGCTCGCCATCTTCAAAGCTCAGGTCATCGCAAAAAATCATGAACTTCTCGGGCCGTGTCGACACCACATCAATGATGTCAGGCAAGTCCGTCAAGTCGTCTTTGTCTACCTCAATCAGTCGTAACCCACGGGGTGCGTACTCGTTCAAGCAGGCTTTGATCAGCGACGACTTGCCCGTACCACGCGCACCTGTCAACAACACGTTGTTAGCAGGCAGTCCTTTGACGAATTGCTCGGTGTTGCGTTGAATTTTTTCTTTCTGCCCATCAATCTCTTGCAAGTCTTTCAGACCCAAGGTCGCCACATGCCGTACCGGCTCCAAATTGCCATGGCCACTGCTGCGCTTGCGGTAGCGATACGCCACGCTGGCCGACCAATCTGGTGCTGACAAGGGTTGAGGTAGCACGGACTCGATGCGCGCCATCAGGGCTTCGGCGCGTTGCACCAAACGTTCAAGTGGGTGGTTCGACAAATCGTTCATTTCAGCTTCTGTAATCGGCATTGATGGTCACGTACTCGTGGCTCAGGTCACACGTCCACACGGTGTCGGAGGCGTTGCCACGTCCCATCACCACACGGACGGTGATTTCGGTTTGCTTCATCACCCGTTGACCGTCTTCTTCTCGGTAGCTTGGGTGACGCCCCCCCTGGATGGCCACATGCACGTCGTCCAAATACAAGTCAATGCCTGTCTGGTCGAGATCGGCAATGCCGGCATATCCGACCGCCGCCAAGATACGACCCAAATTCGGGTCGCTGGCATAGAACGCCGTTTTGACCAAGGGTGAGTGTGCAATCGCATAAGCCACCTGTCGGCATTCGGCGCTGTCGCGGCCGCCTTCGACTTGAATGGTGATGAACTTGGTCGCGCCTTCGCCATCGCGCACGATGGCTTGTGCCAACTGGCGCGCCACCTGCAACATGGCCTGCAACAAGGTCTGGCCTTCAGGGCTTTTTAGACTGGTGATTGGCGCATGGGCCGCCTTGTGGGTTGCAATCACCACAAACGAATCATTGGTCGAGGTGTCGCCGTCTACCGTCACGCGGTTGAACGAACCTTCCGCCAAGGCCAGAGACAGTTCTTGCATCAACTCGGGAGCAACACATGCGTCCGTCGCCAAAAAGCCCAACATGGTGGCCATATTGGGACGAATCATGCCAGCGCCCTTACTGATGCCGGTGATGCTGACGGTCACGCCTGCAACTTGCAACTGGGTGCTGGCTGCTTTGGGCACGGTGTCCGTGGTCATGATGCCCTCGGCAGCGTCTACCCACTGCTGTGCACTGGTGGCGTGACCCGCAGCTTCAATGGCTGCTGGCAAGCCCGCCATGATGCGGTCGTGCGGCAGCGGCTCCATGATCACACCGGTCGAGAAGGGCAACACCTGCTCTTGTGCCACGTCAAGCGCTTTGGCCAAGGCCACGCACGTCGCACGCGCACGCATCAGCCCAGGCTGACCCGTGCCAGCGTTGGCATTGCCCGTGTTGATGAGCATGGCACGTATGCCATGTCCTACAGCCAAATGTTCTCGACAGACTTGCACTGGCGCTGCGCAGAAACGGTTCTGGGTAAAAACGCCACCGACCGAAGCACCTTCGTCAATCAAGACCACGGTCAAATCTTTGCGATCGGCTTTGCGAATACCAGCCTGAGTCACACCGATACGAACACCCGCAATGGGGTGAAGCTGGTCCGCCTGCGGAGGAAATAAATGAACAGCCATACAACCCCCTTAGGCCAATCGTCCGTGACAGTGCTTGTATTTTTTACCGCTTCCACATGGGCAGGGTTCGTTGCGTCCGACAGCAGGCACTTGCTCAGCAAATGTTGTCAGATCAGGGGTGAGCTCTGCCGCCCCCGATTCGTTGGGCGCGCTGTAAGTGACGTTGTGCAAACTCTCCGCACGTTCTTCCAAGGCATTGGCTGCTTGCTCAATTTGTTCGGTGGATTCAATCTTGACCGTCATCAACACACGGGTGACTTCGTTCTTCACCGCATCCAGTAGTTGGCCAAACAACTCAAAGGCTTCCCGCTTGTATTCTTGCTTGGGCTGCTTTTGGGCATAGCCACGCAAATGAATGCCTTGCCTCAGATAGTCCAATGCCGCCAAGTGTTCACGCCAATGGCTGTCGATGTTTTGCAACAACACAACGCGCATGAATGGTGTGAACTGATCCAAGCCTACACGGTCCAACTTGGCCTGAAAAGCGGCATGCGCGGCAGCAATCACTTGATCCAAAATATCTTCGTCTGTGATGGCGTCAGCTTTTTCAACCTCTTGCGCCAGAGGCAATTCAATTTGCCACTCTTGCGCCATGGCACGCTGCAAACCGGCTATGTCCCATTGCTCCTCAACCGATTCATGGGGCACGAATTGACGCACCAAATCCGTGAAGCAGCCTTCACGCAAGCCGGCAATTTGAGCCGTCAAGTCGGTGGCATCCAAAATGTCATTGCGCTGCTGGTAAATCACACGGCGTTGGTCATTGGACACATCGTCGTACTCGAGCAACTGCTTGCGAATGTCAAAGTTGCGTGCTTCGACTTTTCGTTGGGCACTCTCGATGCTGCGTGTGACGATGCCCGCCTCAATGGCTTCACCTTCGGGCATCTTCAAGCGGTCCATGATGGACTTGACGCGTTCGCCGGCAAAGATGCGCATCAACGCATCATCCAAGCTCAGGTAAAAGCGCGAAGAGCCTGGATCACCTTGTCGACCGGAACGGCCACGCAATTGGTTGTCAATGCGTCGTGACTCATGGCGTTCTGTGGCGATGATGCGCAAACCACCCAGCGACTTCACCAGTTCATGATCTTGGGTCCACTGAACACGCAAAGCGTCTATTTTTTGCTGTTGGGTGGTGGCATCCAAACTGTCGTCTGCTTCCACCTCTGAAATCAGCTTCTCCACGTTGCCGCCTAACACAATGTCGGTTCCGCGACCGGCCATGTTGGTGGCAATGGTGATCATTCTTGGACGACCCGCTTGGGCCACGATGTCTGCCTCGCGCGCGTGCTGCTTGGCGTTGAGCACTTGGTGGGGCAATTTCGCCTTCTCCAACATGCCCGCAATCAGCTCAGAGTTTTCGATCGAGGTGGTACCGACCAACACAGGTTGTCCGCGTTCGTAGCACTCACGAATGTCGTCAATGGCGGCTTTGTATTTCTCATCGGTGGTTTTGTAGACACGATCGAGTTGGTCATCACGGCGACTGATGCGGTTGGGTGGCACCACCAAGGTTTCTAGGCCATAAATTTCTTGAAACTCATAGGCCTCGGTGTCCGCTGTACCGGTCATGCCTGCGAGCTTTTGGTATAGCCTGAAATAGTTTTGGAAAGTGATCGATGCCAAGGTTTGGTTTTCGGCTTGGATCTGCACACCTTCTTTGGCCTCAACAGCTTGGTGCAAGCCATCGCTCCAGCGGCGCCCCGACATCAAGCGGCCCGTGAACTCATCGACGATCACTATCTCGCCACCCTGGTTCACATAATGCTGATCGCGGTGGTAGAGATGGTTGGCACGCAAGGCCGCATACAAATGGTGCATGAGGCTGATATTGGCCGGGTCGTACAAAGAAGCACCCTCAGGCAACAACCCACGGCTGGCCAAAATGCGTTCGGCGTTTTCGTGACCTTGCTC
>CANCUP010000097.1 GCA_947381325.1 Comamonadaceae bacterium | reverse complement strand
GACGGCCTGCGCTGCCCGTTTCACGGCTGGAAATTTGATGTGACCGGCCAATGCACCAAGACCCCCGCCGAGCCCACGGGCAGCAAGCTGTGCACGCATGTGAAGCAACGCAGCTACCCGTTGATGGAGCGCAACGGCATTTTGTTTGGCTGGTTCGGACCGCAAGACAGCACGCCCCCGCCGTTTCCAGCGCTCGACTGTTTCACCGCCCCCAACAGCCACACCTTTGCCTTCAAAGGTTTGTGGCAGTGCAATTGGTTGCAGGCGTTTGAGGTGGGGGTGGACCCCGCGCATGCCTCGTTCTTGCACCGGTTTTTCAACGACGAGTCGCTGGACGACACCTATGGCAAACAGTTTCGCGGTGCCAGCGCTGGTGAGATTGAGGGGCAGCGCTGGCCGATGACCCGGGTGATGCGCGAGTTTGACCAACCCCAGATCAGCGTGGAGGCCATGCCGTTTGGCATGCGCCTGACCAGCCTGCGCCCGATGACCGAGGCCTTGACCCATGTGCGGGTGACGAATGCGATTTTTCCGCACACCTTTGTGATTCCGCTCTCCGAGACCATGACCATCACCCAGATGCATGTGCCGGTGGATGACACGCACACGTATTGGTATTCGGTGTTCACCAGTTTTGAGGGCCCGGTCGACAAAGAGGCCATGCGCAACCAACGTTTGCAAGCGATTGATTTGCCCGACTACACACCCAAATCAGGCCGCCACAACCAGTGGGGGTTTGACCCGCAAGAACAAATGACGCGCACTTACTTAGGCATGGGCGAGAACGACATCAATGTGCATGACCAGTGGGCCTGCGAAAGCATGGGCCCGATTCAAGACCGCACCCGCGAGCACCTGGGCACCAGCGACAAAGCCATCATGGCCAACCGCCGCACGCTGTTGCAAGCGATCGACGATGTGGCGGCGGGCAAGCTGCCGCCTGGCTTGGCGCAAGCCGAGGTGGCGGCACAACGCATCGGCCCCGACACGGTGGACGGCATTGCCCCCGCGCACGACTGGCAAGCGTGGTGGCAGCGCGCCGTAGAGGCCAAGCGTGCCGGCGCGCCTTGGCCGGCGGCACTGACCGCAGCCTCCAAGGACTCCGCAAACCTTCATCCCCAGGTGAACGCATGAGCAGCTTTGCCACACGCTGTGGCTTAGACACACCTGCATGGCAAGCGGCGGTGGCCCGCACGACGCAACTACTGCGCGCCAGCGGCATCGAGCTGGTGCGTTTGGCCTGGTGCGATGTGCATGGGGTGACACGCTGCAAAACTTTGGTGACCGAAGCCGCCATTGACGCGCTGCACAACGGCGTCGGCATGGTGAGCACCTTGCTGCTCAAAGACACCTCGGACCGTACCGCGTTCAAGGTGTTTGAAGCCAGCATCAGCAATGAGTTGCCGGGCTTTGAGTTTGCGAGCAACTTGCTGCTGATGCCCGACCCGGACAGCCTGCATATCTTGCCGTGGGTGGACCACACCGCTTGGTTGCAATGCCAGCCCTGGTTCCCCAACGCACAGCCTGTGGCGCTGGACAGCCGCTACCAATTGCAAAGCGCACTCGCAGGTTTGGCTGAGCAGGGTTTAGGGCTGAAGTGCGGTCTGGAAATTGAATTTCATATTTACCGTTTGCAAGACGCCACGCACGGCAAAGACCTTGACCCCGACTTGGCCGCTTGGCCAGGCCCCGCGCCTGCGGTGCGCATGATTCACCCGGGCTACCGCCTGCTGTCCGAACACGACATGGACCAATGCGAGGAGCCGATGCGCATCGTGCAGCGCACCGCGCAAGGCTTGGGGCTGCCTTTGTTGTCGCTGGAAATTGAGTTCGGGCCCAGCCAAGTGGAAGCGGTGTTCAGTGCCACCGACGCCCTGACGGCTGCCGACAACATGGTGCTGTTTCGCAATGGGGTGCGCCAGGCGCTGCGGCGTGCGGGCTACCACGCGACTTTCATGTGCCGCCCCCCGTTTCAACACATCATGTCCAGCGGCTGGCATTTGCACCAGTCGCTGGTCAAGCTTGACAGTGGCCGCAATGTGCTGATGCGCGACGCGGCTGCGCCCCACACCCAGGCCCATGACGCACGCCACACGCTGTCAGACTTGGGGACGCATTATTTGGCGGGTTTGCTGGACCATGCCCAAGGCAGCACGCTGCTGTGCACGCCCACGGCCAATGGCTACGGACGTTTTCAACCCAATGCCTTGGCCCCACAGGCCATTGTGTGGGGACGCGACAACCGAGGCGCCATGTTGCGCGTGATTGGCCAGGCGGGCGACCCTGCCACACGGATTGAAAACCGTTTGGGCGAACCCGCTGCCAACCCCTATCTGTACATGGCCTCGCAAATTCACGCGGGCTTGGCAGGCATGGCGCAACAGCGCATGCCACCGCTGGCCACCGAAGCGCCTTATCAAACGCCAGACGGCGACGACACAGGCTGCACACGCATTCCCAGCCACTTGGGCGAGGCCTTGGGCGCCTTTCAAGCCGATGCGGCCATGGCGCAAGGATTTGGCGATGCGTTTGTGCGCTACTACAGCCGCATCAAGCAAGCGGAGCAGCAACGCTTTGAAGCGGCCGAAGACACTTTGGAGTTTCAGCGGCGAGAATATTTCGCCCGCATCTGACAACACGCACAAGGACAATTTTCATGATTCGCATCACCCTGTTCAACCATGCCCAAGACACGCAAGGCACCACCATCGAGGCCAAGCCAGGACACAGCTTGATGAAGGCGGCTGTGTCAGCCGATATCGACGGCGTGGCCGCCGACTGTGGCGGCACCCTGACCTGCGCCACCTGCCATGTGATGGTGCGCGAACCCTGGCTGAGCCAGTTGCCCGCCATGAGCGACGACGAAGACGGCATGCTGGACTTTGCGGCCTGCACACGCCACGCCAACAGCCGTTTGTCGTGTCAGATCACGCTGACTGAGGCGATGGACGGGATGCAGGTGGATTTGCCGGCCAGCCAGTACTGACCGGCCAGCGTGTGCTGCTGGCCACATCAGCAGTCACCAGGCCAGCGCTGGAGGGTGTGGTGCTTCAGCGCATGCCGGGAAAGCCGCCCCCGCCCATGCCGGGCATGCCTTTCATGCCACCCATGCGCTTCATCATTTTCATGAGGCCGCCACCGCGCATTTTTTTCATCATGTCTTGCATTTGCTCAAACTCTTTGAGCAAGCGGTTGACGTCTTGCACTTGAACACCGGCACCAGCGGCAATGCGGCGCTTGCGCGTGGCTTTGATGAGGTCGGGTTTGCGGCGCTCTAACGCGGTCATGCTGTGGATGATGCCCTGCTTGCGACCGATGTCTTTCTCGGCGCGGGTCATGTCGACTTCGCTGGCTTTGGCCGCCATCTGTGTGGGCAATTTGTCCATCAGGCTCGACAAGCCGCCCATGGATCGCATTTGCTGAATTTGGGCCAAGAAGTCGTTCAAGTCAAAGGCGTCACCGCGCTTGACTTTGTCGGCCAGCTTTTGCGCGGCCTCCATGTCGACACCGGCCGTGACTTGCTCGACCAAGGCCAAGATGTCACCCATGCCCAAGACACGACCGGCGTGGCGTTGGGCATCAAAGAGTTCCAGGCCATCGAGTTTTTCGCTGGTACCGGCAAACTTGATCGGCGCACCCGTGATTTGGCGCACCGACAGGGCCGCGCCACCGCGTGAGTCACCATCGAGTTTGGTCAACACAATGCCGGTGAGGGGCAAAGCTTCTTTGAACGCTTTGGCGGTGTTGATGGCGTCTTGACCCTGCATGGCGTCGACCACAAACAAGGTCTCCACCGGGTTGAGCACGCGATGCAAGGTCTTGATTTCTTGCATCAACGCTTCGTCAATGGCCAAGCGTCCCGCGGTGTCGACCAGCAGCACGTCAAAGTAATGTTTGCGCGCGTAGTCGAGCGCCGCACGCGCAATGTCTTCGGGTTTTTGATCGGGGCTGCTGGGGAACCACTCTGCACCCGCTTGTGCGGTGACGGTTTTCAGCTGCTCGATGGCGGCTGGACGGTACACGTCACCCGAGACAGTCAGCACTTTCTTTTTGCGCTGGTTGATCAGCCAACGCGCGAGTTTGGCGGTGGTGGTGGTTTTACCCGCACCTTGCAAGCCCGCCATCAGGATGACGGCTGGCGGTTGCGCGGCCAAGTTGAGGTCGCTCACGCCCTCGCCCATGGTGGCCGCCAGCTCTTGGTTGACGATGGCAACCAAGGCCTGACCGGGTTGCAGTGAGCCAATGACTTCTTGGCCCAGCGCTTTTTCTTTCACGCGGGCAATGAAGTCGCGCACCACGGGCAGGGCCACGTCGGCTTCCAGCAAGGCCATGCGCACCTCGCGCAACATGTCGGCCACGTTGCTTTCGGTGATGCGGGCCTGTCCGCTGATGTGTTTGACCAGGCGTGAGAGTTTGTCGGTGAGGGTGGATGCCATGAATAACCCCAACAGGGGTGCGGTGGTGGTGGATAGCAAAACGCTAAACTTGCGGCATGATTTTAGCCAGCGACACTCCCCTCACGTTGTGGCTCGGCCTGCCCACGGCAGCGGCCTACGCGTTGACCGCCTTGATCGGCCCTCGCATCGCTGCTGCGCGCGGTCACCGCTTGTTGGTGATGCCCTGGGTCTTGCACGGCCTGGGCTTGGTGTTTGTGCTGTTTGGCGCGCAAGAGGGCCTCGTGCGATTTGGTTTTGCGCCCGCCTTATCGGTCACTGTCTGGTTGATGTTCACGTTTTATTTGTTGGAGCAACATTGGTTTCCACAACTGCGGGTGCGCTGGACCTTGGCCAGCGTGGGGGCTGCCGTGGTGCTGTTGGCAGCCTTCTTTCCAGGTGCACCTTTGCACATGGCCACCTCTCCTTGGCTTCCCCTGCATTGGGCCTTGGGCATTGCGTCGTATGGCCTGTTCGCAGCGGCCGTGGTGCATGCGTGGTTGATGACCCGTGCCGAAAAAAACATGCGCTTGGGTGTGGACAGCCATGTCGGCTTGCCCTTGCTGACCTTGGAGCGCTTGACGTTTCGTTTTGTCAACGCAGGCTTTGTGTTGTTGACGGCCACCTTGGCCGCAGGATGGTTGTTTGGCGACAGCTTGTATGGCGCCCAAGCCGCTTGGCGCTGGGACCACAAAACCGTGTTCTCTCTGCTGTCTTGGTTCACCTTCGCTGTTTTGTTGCTAGGCCGCCAGCGTTTTGGTTGGCGCGGTCGCACCGCCGTGCGTGTGCTCTACATCGGCTCGGGCCTGTTGCTGTTGGGCTATGCAGGCTCGCGTTTTGTGCTTGAAGTGATTCTGGGCCGCAGCACATGAAATATGTGGTGCTGCTTGTGATGGTGCTGGCGGGCATTTGGTGGCTGCGTCAGCAGCGCCCCAAGGGCACCGACAAGTCTTCCAACCCGCGTCAAGGACCCCAGGTGATGGTTGTCTGTGCAGACTGCGGCGTACACGTGCCTGCCCACGATGCGGTGCAAGGGCGTTTTGGTGTTTACTGCAGTCAGGCGCATCGCGAGCGTCTTGAAGCTTGAGCGCCCTCATGCCAAGCACCCCCCTGTGGCGAGAAGGCTGGTATTCATTCGCCCAGCATGTGGCATCGCCTAACTTTGGCCCCCGACCGCAGCGCAGTGAGGTGGATCTGGTTGTCATCCATGCCATCAGCCTGCCACCCGGGGTGTATGGTGGACCCGAAGTGCAAGCGCTGTTCACCAACACCTTGGATTGGGATGCACACCCCTATTTTTCGCAAATTCGAGGCATGACTGTGTCGGCGCATTTTTTCATTCGACGCCGAGGTGAATTGATTCAGTTTGTCAGCTGTGATGACCGAGCTTGGCATGCGGGTCGCTCAAGCTACCGGGGCCGTGACGATTGCAACAACGACTCCGTAGGCATTGAACTAGAAGGTCTGGATGGTCAAGAATTTTCAGCAGCTCAGTACGAAACCCTCTGTGATTTGACCGCCGCGATCGCACAGCATTACCCCATCGCACACATTGCCGGTCATGAGCACATCGCCCCTGGCCGCAAACAAGATCCCGGCTCAGGCTTTGATTGGCGTTTTTTGCAAACATCTTTGGCTTGGCCAGACACGTGTTTTCCAAAAAATACATTTCTTTCCAAACGAATCGAAAAAAAACTGTGAGCCATTACAGTGCGTTCAAAACGCGGGCATGACAAATTGCTCATTTTTAATGTATCGAAATCACCGGCATCTGCACGCGAAAGTCGCTGTAAATGCGCATGAATCCTTGTTTCAATTTCAATTCCCGCATGTTCATTGGGCTCAAGCCGAATGTCAAAAAATTGAGCAATTGTGTGACGTCGGCCACGCACCAAAAAATAACGCGCCACCCGGTAAAACACTACCCCTAGTGTCTTGAAGGGCACACGAACACCAGATATAGTGTGTCCTGTTGTTGTGGCCATTTAAAATTTTGTCCACCTCTTGCTTCGTTGCGCACCCTACCGCAAGCTACCCAAGCCCTCTTGAAAATCTATAACAAGGAAGAAAAACGCCATGCAAATCGCTGAGAACGCGCCTCACATCGCCAGTTCAAGTCACCTGTCTACGCCACAAGATCGCGTGGCATTGGACTCACCGTCGATGTTGACGCATTACCAAATCATCCGTCGCAATGGCGCTGTGGTTCCTTTTGAACCCGCCAAGATTGCGGTGGCCATGATGAAGGCGTTTTTGGCTGTGCATGGCACCCAAGGCGCTGCTTCGGCGAGCGTGCGGGAAGTGGTCGATGCCTTGACACAAGCGGTGGTGCGTGCCTTGATGCGTTCACGCCCAGGAGGCGGCACGTTCCACATTGAAGACGTTCAAGACCAAGTGGAGTTGGGCTTGATGCGAGGTGGTCACCACGAAATTGCACGCGCCTATGTGCTGTACCGCGAGCGTCGCACCCAAGAACGCGCCCACGTCAAAGAGCAGCAGACACCTGCCAGCCCCGCCCTTCATGTCATCGATGGCGGTCAGCGCGTGCCACTGGATGTCCAGCATTTGCAAGCTTTGATCAATGATGCATGCATGGGCTTGAGTGCAGACGTCAAACCCGAGCCCATCATGGCCGAGACCATGCGCAACTTGTACGACGGCGTGCCGATGGAGGAGGTCTACAAGGCTGCCATCTTGGCAACCCGCACCTTGATTGAAAAAGACCCCGACTACACCTACGCCACTGCGCGCTTGCTGATGCACACCATCGTGCGCGAGGTGTTGGATCAAGAAGTGGCGCACTCAGACATGGGTCAGCACTACGCCGAATACTTCCCCCAGTTCATCAAGAAAGGCGTGGACAACGATTTGCTCGACGAGCGTCTGCTGCAATTCGACTTGAAGCGCTTGGGCCAAGCGCTCAAAGCCGACCGCGACTTGAAGTTTGATTACCTGGGTTTGCAGACACTGTACGACCACTATTTCCTGCACGTTCGCAAGCAACGCATTGAGTTGCCACAGGCCTTTTTCATGCGCGTGGCCATGGGCTTGTCACTCGATGAAATCGACCGAGAGGCCCGTGCGATCGAGTTCTATGAAATTTTGTCGTCGTTTGACTTCATGTCGAGCACGCCCACCTTGTTCAACAGCGGCACCTTGCGCTCGCAGCTCTCGAGCTGCTACCTGACCACCGTGCCTGATAACTTGGACGGCATTTACGAGTCCATCAAAGAAAACGCCCTGCTCTCTAAATTTGCAGGCGGCTTGGGCAACGACTGGACACGCGTGCGCGCCCTGGGCAGCCACATCAAGGGAACCAATGGCGAGTCACAAGGCGTGGTACCTTTCCTGAAGGTGGTGAACGACACCGCCGTGGCTGTCAACCAAGGTGGCAAGCGCAAAGGCGCTGTGTGCACTTACTTGGAAACTTGGCACTTGGACATTGAAGAGTTCTTGGAGTTGCGCAAGAACACCGGCGACGACCGCCGCCGCACCCACGACATGAACACGGCCAACTGGATCCCTGATTTGTTCATGCGACGCGTGATGGAAAAGGGCGAGTGGACCTTGTTCTCCCCTTCTGATGTGCCTGACCTGCACGACCTGTTTGGGTCAGCGTTCGAGAAGGCTTACCTGGCTTACGAAGACAAGGCTCGCCGCGGGGAAATCAAGCCCAGCAAGACGGTGCAGGCCACCGACATGTGGCGCAAGATGCTCTCCATGCTGTTTGAAACTGGCCATCCTTGGATCACTTTCAAAGATGCATGCAATGTGCGCTCACCCCAGCAACACGCAGGCGTGGTGCACTCGTCCAACTTGTGTACCGAGATCACGCTCAACACCAGCGACACCGAAACTGCGGTGTGCAACTTGGGCTCGGTCAACCTGTCGCAACACCTCAAAGACGGCCCCAACGGCAAGGAACTCGACCACGAGAAACTCAAGCGCACCATCACGGTGGCCATGCGCATGCTCGACAACGTGATCGACATCAATTACTACGCTGTCAAAAAAGCGCGTGACTCCAACCTGCGCCACCGTCCTGTGGGTTTGGGCGTGATGTCATTCCAAGACAGTTTGTACGAAATGCGCATTCCTTACGCGTCGCAAGCCGCTGTGGAATTTGCTGACACCTCCATGGAAGCCATTTGCTACTACGCTTACTGGGCTTCGACCGAGTTGGCCAAAGAGCGCGGCAAGTACTCCAGCTACAAAGGCTCGCTGTGGGACCGTGGCTTGTTGCCCCTCGACACTTTGGACATGTTGACCCAAGAGCGTGGCGGCTATGTGGAAGTGGACCGTTCAGCCACGCTGGATTGGGATGCACTGCGCAAGAAGATTGCACAAGACGGCATGCGCAACTCCAACTGCGTGGCCATTGCACCGACGGCAACCATCTCCAACATCATCGGCGTGGACGCATCGATCGAACCATGCTTTGGCAACCTGTCGGTCAAGTCCAACTTGTCGGGCGAGTTCACAGTGATCAACAGCTACTTGGTGCGTGACTTGAAACGTCTGGGCTTGTGGGACGACGTGATGGTGATGGACTTGAAACACTTCGACGGTTCGCTGCGTCCGATTGACCGTGTGCCACAAGACATCAAAGCCCTGTACGCCACGGCTTTTGAAGTCGAAGCCACCTGGTTGGTAGAAGCCGCTGCACGCCGTCAAAAGTGGATTGACCAAGCGCAGTCGCTCAACATCTACATGGCCGGTGCGTCAGGTAAGAAACTCGACGAGACCTACAAGCTCGCTTGGTTGCGCGGTTTGAAGACCACCTATTACCTGCGCACCTCCAGTGCCCAACAAGTAGAAAAGTCGACCGTGCAAGCAGGTTCACACAATGCCGTGTCATCCAGTGGCGCAAGCACGAGTGGCATGAGCGCACTTGAAGCAGCCGCCGCTGCTGCACAAGCGCAGATGAATGCGATCCCTGCCACCGACATCAAGTTCTGCGGCGTAGACGATCCCACCTGCGAATCGTGTCAGTGATTTTTTGCAATTGAGCAACAAAAACAAGCAACGAAGTGAATGAACGCTTTGCGTTTTCCTTCGTTGCATTCATAATTAGCGTATTGGAAAATTTTCTATGTTGACCTGGGACGAAGAAGTTAAGCCCTCATCGCCATCTCCTCTTGCCAGCGGCACCTTGAGCCGCTCGATGGAACTCCCGCCTCTTTCTGCGACACCTTCAGCTGCCGCCGCAGTCCGCACTCTGAATGACGGCGCCACCGCACCCCTGAGCCCCGCACCTTCTGCCGCAGCTGCTGTCAATGAGCGGCGCGTGAATGCAGCCGACAAGCGCATCATCAATGGCCAAACCGATGTGAACCAATTGGTGCCCTTCAAGTACAAGTGGGCTTGGGAAAAATACCTCGCCACTTGTGCCAACCACTGGATGCCACAAGAAGTCAACATGACGCGCGACATCGCGCTGTGGAAAGACCCGAACGGTCTGACCGAAGACGAACGCCGTCTGATCAAACGCAATCTAGGCTTCTTTGTCACGGCCGATTCTTTGGCAGCCAACAACATTGTGTTGGGCACTTATCGCCACATCACAGCGCCTGAATGCCGCCAGTTTTTGTTGCGTCAAGCCTTTGAAGAGGCCATCCACACCCACGCATACCAGTACATCGTTGAGTCCTTGGGTTTGGACGAGTCTGAAATCTTCAATGCTTACCATGAAGTGCAATCGATCCGCGACAAAGACGAGTTTCTGATTCCGTTCATCGACGCGATCATGAACCCCAACTTTCACACGGGCACGCTCGAAACTGATCAAACCTTGCTGAAGTCTCTGATCGTGTTTGCGTGTCTGATGGAAGGCTTGTTCTTCTACGTGGGCTTCACACAAATTTTGGCCTTGGGGCGTCAAAACAAAATGACGGGTGCTGCCGAGCAGTACCAATACATCTTGCGTGATGAGTCGATGCACTGCAATTTCGGCATTGACTTGATCAACACCATCAAACTCGAGAACCCGCAGCTGTGGACAGCCGACTTCAAAGCTGAAATCAAAGATTTGTTCATGAAGGCCGTCGAGCTCGAATACCGCTACGCCGAAGACACCATGCCGCGTGGCGTGTTGGGCTTGAATGCATCGATGTTCAAGGGCTACTTGCGCTACATCGCCAACCGCCGCGCCACACAAATTGGCTTGGAGCAGTTGTTCCCCAATGAAGAAAACCCTTTCCCTTGGATGAGCGAGATGATCGATCTGAAAAAGGAACGCAACTTCTTTGAAACCCGTGTGATCGAGTACCAATCGGGTGGTGCTCTTTCTTGGGATTGATGATTCACACCATGTCAATGAATTTGCCCCTCACACACATCAACACCCAATTCGAGGTGGTGTGTCGGGCTCACAGTGTTCATGGGGTTGGACCCGGGTCCAGCGCCATGAATCGCTTCGCATGCATCCAACAGATGCGGAGTGCTTTTCACCCAATGATCTCAACTTGATCTAGGAGAATATAAAAATGGCAACTGCAAAAAAACCGGCCGCTA
>CANCUP010000096.1 GCA_947381325.1 Comamonadaceae bacterium | reverse complement strand
TCACCATTGTGAAAACGTGCTTCAGCACGCAAACGGAAAGTGACCGAGCGCTTGTCGGTCGCCACGCTCACATCCTCGGCCAACAAGCCGTATGCCGTGGTGGGCTCGTCTAAAGTGCCGGTGAGCAGTGTTTCAAACACCAGCCCCGCCAAACCCGGCGCCGCATTGCCTTTGAGGGTGTAGGGGTTGTATTTGTCAAAGCTCGACAACCTCGAAGGAGGCACCAAGATCAGCTCCCCACCCTTTGGGGCAACTGGGTTCACGTAGTCAAAGCTGCGAAATTTGGCAGGGTATTTGACATCGCCAAATTGGGCGTAGGCATGCCCGGCCCATGTGGGCCCACACAGGCATAGCAAACATAAAAACAACAAACCACGCATGCGACAATTCTGCAAGATTTTTTCGGAGACTTATTCATGACCTCACGCACAGGTTTTCTTGCTGGCAAAAAACTCCTCATCACCGGCGTATTGTCCAACCGTTCAATTGCCTATGGCATTGCCAAAGCCTGTCACAGCCAAGGCGCTGAACTGGCGTTCAGCTATGTGGGTGAACGCTTCAAAGACCGCATCACAGAATTTGCAGCTGACTTCGACTCGACCTTGATCTTTGATTGCGACGTGGGCGACGATGCTCAAATTGACCAACTCTTCAAAGACTTGTCTACCCATTGGCCCACCTTTGATGGCTTTGTGCACAGCATCGGCTACGCACCGCGCGAAGCCATTGCAGGAGATTTCTTGGACGGCCTGAGTCGCGAAGGTTTCAAAATCGCACACGACATCAGCGCCTACAGTTTTCCTGCCATGGCCAAAGCAGCCCTGCCCTACCTCAACGACAACGCGGCCGTGTTGACCTTGAGCTACCTGGGTGCCATTCGCACGGTGCCCAACTACAACACCATGGGTTTGGCCAAGGCTTCGCTGGAAGCTTCGGTGCGCTATTTGGCTGAGTCTTTGGGCGCCAAAGGTCGTGGCTTGCGCGCCAACGGCATCAGCGCAGGTCCCATCAAAACCTTGGCAGCCAGTGGCATCAAGGGCTTCGGCAAAATTTTGAGTGTGGTCGCCGAGGCGTCTCCCATTCGTCGCAACGTGACGATTGACGATGTGGGCAATGTGGCGGCTTTTTTGATGAGCGACTTGGCTGCCGGCATGACGGCTGAAATCAGCTACGTGGACGGAGGCTTCAGCCAAGTGGTGGGGGGCATTGCAGAACCTGCTGGCGAATAAGCCCAATCGCTCGGACCAACAAAAAGAGCGCCTTGGCGCTCTTTTTCATTGTTTCACACAGTCGGCAAAGTAAGACCTCTTGCCGTCTGGAGCGACCTCTTCGACCAAGCCATGGATGTCGGTTTCAAAGCCAGGGCATTGCAAATTGAATTCGCGCGCAAACTTGAGATAGTCCACGATTTTCTTGTTGAACACCTCACCCGGAATGAGCAAAGGAATACCGGGAGGATAAGGCGTGACCAAGCTGGTGGTGATACGTCCCAACAACTCATCCACGGGCACACGCTCGGTGTTGCGGTGCGCAATTTGTGCGTACGCGTCACTGGGTTTCATGGCCGGGGTCAAGTCCGACAAATACATGTCTGTGGTTAACCGTGCAATGTCGTACTTGGCGTACAAGGTGTGCACGTGTTGGCACAAGTCACGCAACCCCATGCGCTCATAGGCGCGGTGCTTTTGGCAAAACTCGGGCAGGATGCGCCACATGGGCTGGTTGCGGTCGTAGTCATCTTTGAACTGTTGCAAGGCCGTCAACAAGGAGTTCCAGCGGCCCTTGGTGATGCCGATGGTGAACATGATGAAGAAGCTGTAGAGGCCCGTCTTTTCAACGATCACACCATGTTCTGCCAAAAACTTGGTGACGATGCTGGCGGGAATACCGCTCTTGTCAAACTTGCCGTTCAGGTCCAAGCCTGGCGTGACGATGGTGGCCTTGATGGGGTCAAGCATGTTGAAGCCATCGGCCAATTTGCCAAAGCCGTGCCATTTGGACGACTTGCCCGTGCCTTTGATGATCCAGCTCTCAGCGCGGCCAATGCCGTCGTCCACCAGCTCATCGGGGCCCCAGACTTTGAACCACCAATCTTTGCCATATTCTTCGTCGACTTTGCGCATGGCACGGCGGAAATCCAGCGCTTCGGCGATGCTTTCTTCCACCAAGGCGGTGCCGCCTGGTGGCTCCATCATGGCAGCCGCTACGTCACAGCTGGCAATGATGCTGTACTGCGGACTGGTGCTGGTGTGCATCAAATAGGCTTCATTGAACAGGTGACGGTCCAACTTGGTCTTTTGCGAGTCTTGCACCAACACGTGGCTGGCCTGGCTGATGCCCGCCAACAGCTTGTGGATGGACTGTGTGGCATACACCACCGAATGCATGGGGCGTTCACGCTTCTTGCCCATGGCATGGTAGGTGCCGTAGAACGGGTTGAAAGCAGCATGCGGCAACCAAGCCTCGTCAAAGTGCAGATTGGCCACATAGCCATCGAGCATCTTCTTGATGGTCTCGGTGTTGTAGAGCACGCCGTCGTAGGTGGACTGCGTGAGGGTCAAGACACGGGGTTTGACTTTTTTGGCATCCACGCCTTTGAGCAAGGGGTTGGCTTTGATCTTGGCTTGAATGGCTGCAGGCTCAAACTCGCTTTGGGGGATGGGGCCAATGATGCCGTAGTGGTTGCGTGTGGGCTTCAAGAACACGGGCACCGCGCCCGTCATGATGATGGCGTGCAGCACCGACTTGTGGCAGTTGCGATCCACAACCACCACGTCGCCAGGGGCCACGGTGTGATGCCACACAATTTTGTTGGAGGTGCTGGTGCCATTGGTGACAAAAAAGCAATGGTCGGCGTTGAAGATGCGCGCAGCGTTGCGCTCGCTCTCCCCAATGGCGCCGTTGTGATCCAGAAGTTGGCCCAACTCTTCTACCGCGTTGCACACGTCAGCGCGCAACATGTTTTCGCCGTAGAACTGGTGGTACATCTGGCCGACGGGGCTCTTCAAAAAAGCCACGCCACCCGAGTGGCCTGGGCAGTGCCATGAATAGGAGCCATCTTCTGCGTAATCCAGCAGGGCTTTGAAAAATGGCGGCTGCACGCTTTCAAGATAACTCTTGGCTTCACGGATGATATGACGGGCCACAAACTCGGGCGTGTCTTCAAACATGTGGATGAAGCCATGCAGCTCGCGCAAGATGTCATTGGGCAAGTGACGCGATGTTTTGGTTTCGCCGTAGACGTAGATCGGCACGTCGGCGTTTTTACGGCGCACTTCTTCGATGAAGTTGCGCAAATTCAAAACGGCAGGATCAAGGTCCGGACCGGGCGTGAATTCTTCGTCGTCAATCGACAAGATGAAAGCACTGGCACGAGACTGTTGTTGCGCAAATTGGCTCAAGTCACCATAGCTGGTGGCCCCCATGACTTCGTAACCCTCACCTTCAATGGCATCGGCCAAGGCACGGATACCCAAACCCGAGGTGTTCTCGGAACGAAAATCCTCGTCAATGATGACGATGGGGAAGCGAAATTTCATGCGGAACTCCGAAAGGCACGGGCATTGACAAAACAACAGCGGCGAAGTGTACTCGCCCACTGATACAATGCCGAGCTTCGGAGCGGTGGATGAGTGGTTTAAGTCGCACGCCTGGAAAGCGTGTGTGGGTTAATAGCCCACCGCGGGTTCGAATCCCGCCTGCTCCGCCAAATAAACCAAGCCCCTACATTTTTTGCAGGGGCTTTTTTTATGGCGCAGGCCAAGTCATGACACAAAGTCAAAGCGCAGCATCCACCAAGTCTTGGGCCTTGCAGGTCCACCCCACGATACCGCCTTGCGCGGTGATCATGGCCAGCGTGGCGGCTTTGAATTCTGGAAAGTAACTGGCTGTGCCGTCTTCGATCAACAAGCAGTCGTAGCCTCGGTCATTGGCTTCACGCATCGTGGACTGCACGCACACCTCGGTGGTCACACCCATGACCACCAGCTGTGTGATGCCACGCTGCTGCAATTGCGCCATCAAGTCGGTGCCATAAAACGCGCCCTTGCCTGGCTTGTCAATCACCAGCTCACCGGCAACAGGGGCCAGTGCCTCGACAATTTGGTTGCCCGGCTCACCGCGCACCAGCACACGCCCCATGGGGCCCAATTCGCCAATGCGCAGGCTGGGGTTGCCACGCCAGCGCTTGGCATCGGGGCAGTCGCTCAAATCGGGCGCATGGGACTCACGGGTGTGCACCACCAAGCCCCCAAGGGCACGCCAATGGTCAAGCACCTTGCGCACCGTGGGCACAATCTCTTGCAAAGGCTCCACACGGTTGCCCAGGCTTTCGCCAAAGCCACCCGGCTCTACAAAGTCGCGCTGCATGTCGATGATCAGCAGCGCGGCCTGTGCAGGCCGCAGGGCAAAGGCAAAGGGCTGGGCCGCAATGTCTGACATGGTCAGCTCAGGCATCAGTTGGGCAACTGGCCTTCGACGCCTTCGACGTAGAACTTGATGCTGTCGATGTCAGCGTCGGTGAAGGCTTGACCCGCGGCCAGCTTCAGGGTGCCGTCTTGCAACTTCATGGGGCCAGAGAAGACCTTGAACTTGCCAGACACGATCTCGGCCTGCTTGGCTTCGACTTCTTTTTTCACGCTGGCAGGCAAGCTGCTGTTCAACGACACCAAGCCGTTCATCTTTTCTTTCAAGCCACCCCAGACGTTGTCTTTCATGGGTTTGCCCGCCACCGCGCCTTTGAGCACGGCGGTGTAGTAGTTGCCCCAAACCTGGGTCACAGAAGCCAGATGCGCCTTGGGGGCCACAGCCGACATGTCCGAGTTCCAACCAAAGGCAAACACGCCCTTGTCGGCAGCAGCTTGCAAGGTGGCCGACGAGTCGGTGTTTTGCATCAACATGTCAGCGCCTTGGCCGATCATGGTTTCGGCGGCTTGACGCTCTTTGGCAGGGTCATACCAAGAGCTGATCCACACCACCTTGGTTTTGACTTTGGGGTTCACGCTGCGTGCACCCATGGTGTACGCATTGATGTTGCGCACCACTTCAGGAATAGGGAAAGAAGCCACATAGCCCAGCACATTCGACTTGGTCATGCGCCCGGCAATCATGCCGGCCAGGTAGGCGGGCTCGTACATGCGCGAGTTGTAGGTGTGCACGTTGGGGGCCGATTTGAAACCCGTGTTGTGATAGAACTCGACCTTCGGAAAAGTTTTGGCCACTTTCAAGGTTTGCTCCATGTAGCCAAACGAGGTGGTGAAGATGTACTGGTTGCCCTTGCTGGCCAGGTCACGAATGACGCGCTCTGCATCGGCGCTCTCCGGCACGTTTTCCACAATGGTGGTTTCCACCGCATCGCCCAATTCTTTTTTGGCCTGCTTCACGGCGATGTCGTGGGCAAAGGTCCAGCCGCCGTCGCCCGGCGTGCCGAAGTACACAAAGGCCGCCTTCACAGGCGGTGCGGCCACGGCGGTTTGGCTCAGGCCCGCCACACCCAGTGCCAGGGCGCAAGCCAATTTGATCTTCATAAATGTCATGTCAAAACTCCTAAGTGGATGAAGGGATAAGCGCGAAAAAAATGCCAGACGCCTCAGGCGTCGTCGTAAAAAGGTTTGCCCAGCCAGGCGGGTGCATGGCGGCGGATGGTTTCTGGGTTGGACGACAGCACCACCAACACCACCACCGTGGCAAGGTAGGGCAAGCTGGACAAGGCAAAGGTGGACACCTTGATGCCGATGGCCTGAAAGTACAGCCCGAGCGCGGTGACACTGCCAAACAGCAAGGCCCCAATCGCCACCCGGTGTGGCCGCCAAGTGGCGAACACCACCAAGGCCAAGGCGATCCAGCCGTTGCCCGAGGTCAGGCCGTCTTGCCACATCTTGAATTGCGCCACCGAGTAATACGTGCCCGCCAGGCCCGACAAGGCCCCACCAAACGCCACCGCCGCATAGCGCACGCGCGTGACGTGCAGCCCCAAGGAGCGCGCCACCACCGGCGACTCGCCCACGGCCTTCAAGGTCAGCCCAGCGCGGGTATGGCTCAAAAACCACATCACCACCAGCAACAGCAACAACGCCGCATAGCCCAGCAGGTCAAGCGAGAAAAACGAAGCACCCAGCAATGGCAGGTCTTGCAAATAAGGAATGGGTAAAGGCGCAAAACTGCTCGGCGCGCTGAAACCCACATACGGGCGACCCAACACGGCCGTGATGCCCGAGCCCAAGATGGTCAGCGACAAACCGGCTGCCACCTGGTTGGCTTGCAAGGTGATGGTGACAAAGCCAAACACCAGCGACGCCAGCACGCCCACCGCCATGCCCACCAACACGGCCAGTGGCAGCGAGCCGCCGTTGGCCACCGTCATGAAGCTGGCCAAGGCACCCAACAACATCATGCCTTCCAGCCCTAGGTTCAGCACACCGGCGCGCTCGGCAATCAGCTCGCCCAAAGCGGCCAACAGCAAAGGAATGGCAGCACCCAAGGCACTGGCCAACAAGGGGGTGAAAGACTCCATCACGCCGTGCTCCCAATCGCTTTGGGGGTCGTATCGCGCGACACCACGCGGTACTTGACCAACACATCGCAGGCCAACAAAAACATCAGCAGCAAGCCTTGAAACACCTCGCTCACCGCTTTGGGCAATTGCATGGTCACCTGCACCGCTTCGCCGCCCAAGTACAGCAAGGCCATGAGCAGCGAGGCCAACACAATCCCGAGCGCGTGCAAGCGGCCCAAGGTCGCCACGATGATGGCGGTGAAGCCATAGCCTGGCGTCCAGCGGTCGTTGAGCTGCCCCAGCGGACCCGCCACATCCGACACACCGGCCAAGCCCGCCGCAGCGCCGCCGATCAGCAAGGTGATCCAGATGATCCAGCGTTCACGGTAGCCCGCATAGCGAGCCGCTGCAGGCGCCTCGCCTGTCACCAAGTGCTGAAAGCCCGCATAGGAGCTTTGCATGAAGAACCACGCCACAGGAATGGCCCCCAAGGTGATGAACACCGAGCTGTTGATGCGCGTGCCTTCCCAAAAGTCCCAGCCATAAGAAGCCAGCGGCGCAAACAAGGCCGCGTCTGAGAAGGACACGGTGATGCGAAAGTTGTTGGCCATGGGATCTCGCCAAGGCCCGTAGACCAAAAACTTGACCACCAGATCGGCCACATAGGTGAGCATCAAACTCACCAAAATTTCGTTGGTGTGAAACTGGGCACGGCACAGGGCGGTCAGCGACGCCCACAGAGCCCCGCCGAGCGCCGCAGCCACCACCATCAAGGGCAGCACCCAGGGTGCATCGACCTCATGGAAATAAATCGCCAAGCCGCTGGCAAAAATGCCGCCCACATACATCTGACCTTCGGCGCCAATGTTCCAAATGTTGGCGCGGTAACCCACTGCCAATCCCAGCGCAATCAAGCACAGAGGCGAGGCCTTCAAGAGCAACTCGCTGATGCCGTTGGCGTCTCGCAGCGGGTCGATGAAAAACGCTTGGTAAGCCAGCCAGGGGCTCTTACCCAATGCAGCGAATATCAGCAAACCCGCCAGCAAAGTCAGACCCATCGCGATCACCGGGGCCCACACACGCATGGACTGCATAGGCTCTGCGCGGGGGACAAGTTTGAGCCTCATGGCATGGACTCACAAGAGCGCACGCAAGCAAAATGGGCATCAAGAGGACGTTTCATGTGAGGTCGTTTTTTGTCTGTATGTCAACGCAAGTTGCATACCAAGAACCTACTGCCAAGACACCCTCCACGAGCCCCACAAAGAGGCTGGACGCACCAATACAACGCAATCCCCAGCCCAAAATCACCGCAGAAGTGCATTCAATTCCTGCATTTAGATCATCAAGCCTTTCAGAAACCATCTGGACATACCGCAGTGCTACGGCATATTTATTGCGGTCTGAATGGCCATGAGTTGTGACAAAACCCCACGCCTTGCCTTGAGTGGTATCAGCAAAAGCTACCCCAGCGTCATCGCCAACCAAGGCATTGACCTGACGGTGCAAGCCGGAGAAATTCACGCCTTGCTTGGCGAAAACGGGGCGGGCAAAAGCACACTCATGAAAATTGTTTACGGCGTCACCCCACCCGATGCCGGCGAGATACTTTGGGAAGGCCGACAGGTCACGATTGACAGTCCAGCCGTAGCAAGGCGTCTGGGCATTGGCATGGTTTTTCAACACTTCGCCTTGTTCGAATCGCTGACTGTGGCTGAAAACATCAGCCTGTCTTTGGATGATCCAGAATCAATTCAGACATTGTCCGGCCGCATCACCAAGGTCTCAGAACACTACGGCCTGCCCATCGATCCCCGCCGCATGGTGCACACCATGTCTGTGGGCGAGCGACAAAGAGTCGAAATTGTTCGCTGCCTGTTGCAAGACCCCAAATTGTTAATCATGGATGAGCCCACCTCGGTGCTCACGCCCCAAGCAGTGTTGGTCTTGTTTGACACCTTGCGACGCTTGGCAGCTGAAGGTTGCAGCATTTTGTACATCAGTCACAAACTCGATGAAATACGCGCCTTGTGTGATGCCGCGACGGTATTGCGCGGCGGTCAAGTCACAGGGTATGCCAAACCCAAACATGAGACGTCCAGCCAATTGGCACGACTGATGATTGGATGCGATCTGCCCGAATGCGCCAGTCAACCGCAAGAAGCGGGTGATGTGATGCTGGAAGTGAACGGTTTGAGTCTTTGCAGCAAAGACCCATTTGGCACACACTTGCAAGACATTGATTTGCAAGTGCGCAGTGGCGAAATCATGGGCATTGCAGGTATTTCAGGCAATGGCCAAAAAGAACTGCTGCTTGCTATTTCAGGAGAAGTGCAACAGGTTGAGACCGACACGGTGGTGGTGTGCCAACATGCCGTAGGTCGTATGAACCCAGCTCAGCGACGACGTCAAGGCTTGAATTTTGTGCCCGAAGAACGTTTGGGTCGCGGCGCGGTGCCATCGATGAGTTTGTCCGACAACGCACTGTTGACTGGCGCACGCCAAGGCATGGTGCAACTCGGCGTCATTCAACGCCAAGTCACAAGATCTTTTGCGCGTGCAGTCATTGAGCGATTCAAAGTGGCTTGCGGTGGACCGGCAGCTTTGGCCACCAGTCTGTCTGGCGGCAATCTGCAAAAGTTCATCGTGGGTCGAGAAATCTTGCTAAACCCCAAAGTGATGGTTGTATCTCAACCCACCTGGGGCGTGGATGTGGGTGCAGCCATCTTAATTCGTCAGTCATTGATTGATTTGCGCACCCAAGGCGTAGCGATTTTGGTGATCTCGGAAGAGCTTGACGAGTTGTTCATGATCTGCGACAAAATCGCTGTCATTGCGAAGGGTCGGCTGTCAGAACCTATGCGCACAGCAGATACATCGCCCGAGCAAATAGGTATGAAGATGAGCGGGGAAATTCTCACTAAAATGCCGCATCAGAGTCTAGGGAGCAATGGATGACTGTTCTGTTTTAATCTGTTTCTGGACTAGCCCTGACAGAATAAATCTCTCCAAAGCCTCTGCCTGTGCAGAGGCTTTTTTCATTGTGCTGAATCCATAAAGGCAAGCATGGTTATCGACGAATATTTTTTAATTACCAACGTTGCAGCGCTACTCATTGGCTTGTCTAAAGGTGGACTACCCTCTATTGGAATGTTGGCAGTTCCGATTCTTTCGTTGGTGATATCTCCTATGAAGGCTGCGGTTTTGTTACTCCCGATCTATGTGATTTCAGATGCTGTCGGGGTATGGTTGTATCGCAAGCATTTCAGCAAACCCAATTTGCGCATCCTGATACCGGCAGGTGTGCTGGGCGTTTTCATCGGATGGCTCACTGCCTCGTATATTTCTGACATCACCATCAAGCTTTTGCTGGGTGTGATTGGGGTCGGTTTTTGCCTGAATACTTGGTTTAAAAAACAGGCGGATCAACCCACACAATCGGCGCATCGCGGCAAAGGCCTTTTCTGGGGCGCCATGGCTGGGTTCACCAGTTTCATATCCCACGCGGGAGCTCCGCCTTTTCAAATTTATGTGTTGCCACAGAGACTGACGAAGGCCGAGTTCGCTGGGACTGCAACTTTGGTTTTTGCCGTGATCAATGCGGCCAAGATCATTCCTTATCAAGACCTCAGGCCCTATACCCTGTCTGACGCTGTGAGTGCAGCCTTTTTGATTCCTACGGCCCTACTGGGTACTGTTTTAGGGGCTTACCTGACAAAAAAGATAGCAGACAAATGGTTTTTTAGATTGATCCAAATCGGACTGTTCATCATTTCTATCAAGCTCATTCACGATGCCATCAAAGCCATGTGAACTTTCAGCAAAGTTCAAATTCAACCGCTGGACTCTTGCGCTTTCCGAATGACATTTTTGGCATCTGTGCTGCTGCTAGCTGCGGCAGCGCTGGTTGGATTTTGAATGACCAAACCGAGCAGCCGTGCACCGTGCTCTACAGCGATAGAGCCATAGGATATGTCGCCTTGAACCACGGACTCTTTGTGGAATTCAACGCGCTCGGCAGCATAGATATTTCCCTCTACGCGCCCGGCAACCATGACACGGTGGGCCGTGATGTCTCCAGACACTTCACCCGTGAGACCAATCGCGACGGTGACTTTGTTGTCCTTGGTGGTTTCGATATTGCCTACAACTTTGCCATCGATGCGAACACTGTCAAGCAACACCAATCGACCATAAATTTGCGTGGTACGACCGATGATGGTGTCAAACCGCTCTTGCGAGGGTGATAAGGATTTGTCTTTGAGCTTCTCAAACATACCGAATCTTTTAGGGTTAGAGCCGCTCATTGTGCCGCGGCTTGTATCAACATCTGGGTTGGATTTAGAACGCGGTCGAAACGAATGATTTCATAATGAAGGTGAGGACCCGTTGAACGCCCTGTATTCCCGAGCTGCCCCAAAACTTCTCCTCGGCCGATTTTTTGCCCTTCCACTGCTGTGCGTTGACTCAAATGTGCATAGCGCGTGACGAATCCCTCAATGTGGCTGACTTCGACAACGTTGCCAAATGATGGCTCCCACGCAGAACGGGTGACTGTGCCTGCGGCAGTGGC
>CANCUP010000095.1 GCA_947381325.1 Comamonadaceae bacterium | reverse complement strand
CCCTCAGCCCCGAACAGTTTGCAAGCCACGCCTTTGTGGTCAGGTTTCACAACGAGCAGACGGGCTACCAACCTGCGGCTGACCACGAGGACATGCTGCCGCACAGCTTCATTCAAGTGGCATCAGGCTTGGTCAAAAAATACCGTGGCGAGCTGCTCGAGGCCGCCATGGCGTCTTTTTTCATTGGCATATTGGCCTTCGTCACCTCGATGTTTTCGATGCAGGTCTACGACCGCGTCATCCCAACGCGCAGCGAATACACCCTGTTGATACTGAGCTTGGGTGTCTTGCTGTCGATTCTGTTTGAACTGGCCATGAAATATGCGCGTTCTAGGCTGATGGACTTTGTGGTGGTAGGCGTCGACAGTCACTTGTCACGCGAAGTGTTTCATCGGTTGCTGCAACTTCGGGTGGATCAAATCCCCGCCTCTGTCGGCAGCTTGGCAGGCCAATTGCGCGGTTATGAGCAGTTGCGCGCTTTCTACACCAGTACCACGATGTTCACGCTGATTGACCTTCCTTTTGGCATCATTTTTCTGCTGGGCATGATGGCCATCGGAAGTCCTTGGGTGGCGCTGGTCCCGCTGATGTTTGGCGTGCTGGGCATCGCCATAGGTCTGAGCTCGCGCCAAAAAATCCATCAGTTCTCGATGGACAGTGCCGCCTACTCCAATGCAAAAACAGGCTTGCTGGTCGAGGCCGTGGAAGGCGTTGAGACCATCAAAGCAGGTTCAGGGGGATGGAAATTTTTAGCCCGCTGGATTGCTGTGAACCACCGCACCATCCAAAACGATTCCCAGATGCGTGGATTCATGGAAGGGCTGGGCTATGTCTCCGCCATGATCCAACAGTTGAGCTACGCAGGCTTGATCATTGTGGGCTCGCTGCTGGTGATTCAGGGGCAGATGACGATGGGCGCTTTGATCGCCTGTTCAATTTTGAGCGGTCGTGTGCTGGCACCGATCTTGGCCTTGCCAGGCTTGTTGGTTCAACAGGGTCAGTCCATGGCGGCCCTCAAAGGCATTGAAGCCATCTACCAGCTCAAAACCGACAACCACGGCATGTCACGTCCCCTGGTTCCAGATCAGCTGCACGGACATTTCAAAGTGTCAGAGGCCAAGTTCTCTTACCCGGGCCATCCACCGGCCTTGGTGGTGCCCCATTTAAACATTCAGCCCGGAGAGAGCATTGCGGTCTTGGGCCCGATCGGCACGGGTAAGTCCACCTTGCTGCGCTTGCTCAGCGGCATGTATGTGCCACAAGAAGGACAAGTTTTGCTGGATGGGCTTGACCTCTCGCACATCAGCCGACAAGTGGTGAGCCACAAAATGGGTTACTTGCAACAAGACCACCGCTTGTTTCAGGGCACCTTGCGCGAAAACTTGCTGATTGGCATGCCCGACCCTGGCGACAGCGTGATCCAACAAGCCATGGCGCGAACCGGCATGGCCCAGTTTGTGTCGGCACACCCCAAAGGTTTGGACCGCCTCATCATGGAAGGTGGCAAAGGTCTCAGTGGGGGGCAACGACAGCTGTTGGCATTCACACGCTTGGTCTTGTGCGACCCCGACATCTTGCTGCTCGACGAACCCACCGCCAGCATGGACGATGAACAAGAGCGCCGCTGTATTGCCGTCATGCAAGAGTGGGTCGATGCCGGAAAAATGCTGATCGTGGTAACCCACAAGTCCAACATCTTGCCCTTGGTCTCCCGCATCATCATCGTGGCGGGCCACACCATCGCCATGGATGGCCCCCGCGATGCGGTGTTGCAGCGTTTGGCTCAAACCGGTGCGCAGAAACCTTCGACCTCTCCACGTGAAGCAACAGCGAGTTCAACATGACCCACCCGGATGACCACGCCCAACCCCCTCAGCGCGCGCGCTTGACACTGCGCGTGATGGCGATCGGCTTTGTGATGCTGGTCGCGTGGGCTGCGCTGGGCAAACTCGATCAAGTCACACGCGCGCAAGCCCAAGTCGTGACGCAATCACGCACGCAAGTCATTCAGTCACCCGATGGTGGCGTCTTGACGGAGTTGCTGGTCAAAGAGGGCGACAAAGTCACAGCAGGTCAGGTGTTGGCCAATCTGCAAAATGAACGCGCCCAAGCCGCGGTGTCTGAAACCAAAGCCAAAGTTGCAGCCCTTCGCATCACCTTGGCTCGGCTTCACGCGGAGGTGTATGGCAGGCCGTTGAGTTTCGCGAATGACCTCAAGGCCTTCCCCGAATACATCCGCAACCAAACCGATCTCTACACCAAGCGGCAACAGGCGTTTCGCGAAGACACCGAGGCATTGGCCAAGATCCTCGAACTCAGCGATGCCGAGCTCAAAATCAACCTCCAACTCGAAGCCAACGGGGATGTGAGTCGCACCGAGGTGTTGCGCCTCGAAAAATCTGTCGCCGACGTGCGCATGCAATTGGCCAGCAAAAAGAACAAGTATTTGCAAGACGCGCAAGCTGAAATGACCAAGACGCAAGAAGACCTCAGCACCCAAACAGAACTGCTGCGCGACCGCAACCAACTGTTGGAACACACGGTGCTCACGGCACCCGTGGACGGTGTGGTCAACAACATCCGCATCAACACACTGGGCGGCGTGGTGCGTCAAGGTGAAACCGTGATGGAGCTGCTGCCCTGGAGCCATGAGCTGGTCATCGAGGCCAAAGTCACGCCAGTTGACATTGCATTTGTGCGCGTGGGACAAGAGGCCAACATCAAGGTGGACGCGTATGACTCTTCTATTTTTGGCGCACTGCTTGGTACGGTCGACTACATCAGCTCCGATGTGTTGAGCGAAGACACCCGTCAAGGCCCGTTTCTGTATTACCGCGTTCGCATTCATCCGCAAGCTGCGCATTTGCAGGCAGACAAAGCGCAGCGCATACAGCTCAAACCCGGCATGAGCGCATCGGTCGACATCAAAGCCAATGAACGCTCGGTGTTGAGTTATTTGCTCAAGCCCATCAGCAAGGCATTGAGCCAGTCCATGGGTGAGCGCTGACGCGATCAGGCCCACAAAACCCACCATAATTGCCGGTTCCGAGACATCTGAATCGACAAGACACGTCCTATGCAACCCACGCTCAAGCCCCACAACCCCAACTTTTCCTCTGGCCCCTGCGCCAAACGACCCGGCTATGACGTCAGCCAACTCCAGCTTGAGCTGTTGGGGCGCTCACACCGCTCGGCGCTGGGTAAAAAAGCCTTGGGGCTGGCTTGCTCAGAGACAGCGCGCATCCTGGGTTTGCCCGAGGGCTACCGCGTGGCGGTGGTGCCTGCCTCAGACACCGGCGCGATTGAAATGGCCATGTGGTCCCTGTTGGGGGAACGTGGCGTGGATGTGTTGGCGTGGGAGTCGTTCAGCGGGGCCTGGGTCACCGACATCGTCGAGCAGCTGAAACTCCCCCAGGTGAATGTGCTCAAGGCCGACTACGGTGACTTGGTTGATCTGCAGCGTGTGAACTTCGACCACGACGTGGTGTTCGTTTGGAACGGCACCACCTCGGGCGTGAAGGTGCCCAACGGCGACTGGATTCCAGCCAACCGGGCTGGCCTGACCCTGTGCGACGCCACCTCGGCCGTGTTTGCCATGGACATGCCTTGGGAGAAGCTCGATGTGGTCACCTACTCGTGGCAAAAAGTGCTCGGCGGCGAAGGCGGGCACGGCATGCTCATCCTGAGCCCACGGGCGGTGCAGCGCCTAGAGGCCTACACGCCCCCCTGGCCCATGCCCAAGGTGTTTCGCATGACGTCGGGTGGCAAGCTCAACGAAGGGCTCTTCAAAGGCGAAACCATCAACACCCCTTCCATGCTGTGTGTGGCCGACTACCTGGACGCGCTGCAATGGATGGACAGCCTAGGCGGCGTCCAAGCCACCATCGCCAAAAGCCAAGCCAACCTGAAGGTGATTGCCGATTTTGTGGCGGCCAACGATTGGATCTCTTTCTTGGCCAAGTCCCCGCAAACCCGCTCCAACACCAGCGTTTGCCTGAGCCTTGAACTCTCAGAGGCTCAGATCAAACAGATGGTGACCTTGCTCGACACCGAAGGTGTGGCCTACGACATCGGCGCCTACAAAGAGGCCCCGGCTGGCTTGCGCATTTGGTGTGGCGCCACCGTCGAAGCCGCTGACCTAGAGGCCCTCATGCCTTGGTTGACCTGGGCTTACCACGCGGTTCAAACCTAACGCGCCCGCATGTACCGCCTCGTCAACGCCATAGGTTTTCAAACCGCTTGGTGGGCTTGTATCGCGGGCGTAGGCCATGGCTTAGAGGTGCCGGCCTTGGCCTATTGCACCGTCTTGGCTGCAGCGCATCTTTTGTACATTGACAAGCGCAAGCAAGAACTCCAGCTTGCAGCGGTGGCGCTTTTCATCGGCATCGTGGTGGACACGGCGCTGCAGTCTGTTTCGGTGATCGATTTTTATGGATGGGCAGTGTGGGGGATGAGTCCTTTTTGGTTGTGGGCGCTGTGGGTGCTGTTTGCCATGACCTTGAACGCGTCGCTCGCGTTCCTCAAGGACCAGCCCTTGTGGTTGTCTGGCGCAGCAGGCCTGCTGTTTGGCCCCCTCACCTACTACGCAGGTACCCAGCTGGGCGCAGCATCGTTTGACGCCTCTGTCACCCACGTGTTGGCGCTGGCCTTGGCGTGGATGTTGGCGCTGCCAGCCATGGTCATGGTGGCGACAAGAATTTCTGCAAATGTGGCTATCCTTGATCGTTCGTCATAAATACATGGCCAGCCCTACCTGGGCAATTTCTCGGAGACACAGCATGAATATCCAACGTTTGGCGCACGTCATGGTGCGCCTCATGGCAGTGGTTGCCGCCACCACCGCCTTGGCCCAAAACTACCCCGAGCGGGCCATCACGGTGATTGTGCCGTTCACGCCAGGCGGCGTGTCAGACATCACAGCCAGACCCTTGGCTGCGGCCATGTCGGGCAACCTGGGCCAGCCCATGGTGATTGACAACAAGGGTGGCGCCGGTGGCGCCATCGGCATGGCCGCTGCAGCCAAGGCCAAGCCCGATGGCTACACCTTGATGATGGCGCTGCCCAGCATGATCACCATCCCGATTTCAGATCGCATCAGCAACCGCGCGTCGAGTTTTCAGGTCAACCAATTCAAGCCCATTGCCCGCCTGACCGCTGACCCCACGGTGCTGGCCGTGCGCGCAGACAGCCCCTGGAAAACTTTGGCTGATTTTGTGCGTGATGTCCGCGCCAAGCCAGACACCGTGTCTTACAGCAGCTCAGGCCTGTATGGCACCACCCATGTGGCGATGGAAATCTTGGCCTATGCCGCCAATTTGAAAATGGTGCATGTGCCCTACACCGGCGGTGGCTTGCAAGTGAATGCGCTGTTGGCTGGGCATGTGGACGCCACCATGCAAACCCCCGGCGCTATCGCAGGGCACATCGCCTCAGGCAAAGTGCGCATCTTGGCATCGATGAGCCGCGAGCGCGTGGCCACCCTGCCCGATGTGCCCACGGCCACTGAACAAGGCTTCAAAGGTGAGTACTACCTGTGGACGGGTTTGTTTGCGCCAGCCGGCACGCCTGCCCCCATCGTCAACCGATTGCGTGCATCGGTGAAAGAGGCGGCCAACCAAAACCTGTTCAAGAGCGCCATGGCCACACTGAACACGCCGATTCAATATTTGGATTCCGACGACTTTGCCAGCTTCATGGTGGAAGACACCAAGCGCCTCGACGCGGTGTTGACCAACATGGGCGACATCAAGTAACTCGGCATCCTGCCTCCATTTCCTTTCAGCCTTTCATTCACAGAGACAACTTATGAAACTCATCAATCTTTCAGTCCATGGCCTGCGACGCGTTGGCGTGCTCGACGGCGACCATGTGGTCGACGTATTGGCCGTGCATGAAGCACAACCTTTTTTAAGCACCAGCGACGTTGCCGCATTGGGCAGCACCGTCAGCGTGATTGCACAGTGGGACCATCTGCAAGCGCTGTTTGAGAAAGCCGTGTCCCTCAGCCGCAGCGGTGTGGGCCGCCTCCCCACTCAAAGCGCTCACTTGCTCGCCCCCATGGCGCCGAGCACCATCTTGTGTTCTGGCAGCAACTACCTGAGCCACAACCAAGAAAAAGCCAACGCCGACACCAGCGGCAAAGAACCTGAGTTCTTTGTCAAAACTGGCGACTGCGTGGTCGGCCCCGACGAAGCCATCGTGTGGGACCCCGTGCTCACCCAAAAGCTCGACGGCGAAGTGGAATTGGCCGTGGTGATTGGCAAACCCGGTCGGCACATCGCGGTGAAAGATGCGCTGGACCATGTGTTTGGCTACACCATCGTCAACGACGTGACCGCGCGTGACCGCCAAGTGCGCCGTCGCCCCGATGGCTCGTATTGGTATGAGTTGGGCCGTGGCAAATTGTTTGACACCAGTGCGCCACTGGGCCCGTGCATCACCACCCGCGATGAAATTCCTGATCCGCAAGCCATCATGGTGCGCGCTTGGGTGAACGGCGAGCTGCGTCAAATCAGCAGCACCTCGCAAATGATTTGGAGCGTGGCCGAATTGATCCACTTCTTCTCGGTGAACATGACCTTGCGCCCAGGCATGGTCATCATCACCGGCACGCCCAGCGGCACGGCATGGTCGAGCGACGAAGAGTTGGGTGGCAAATGGGCCGGCACCAACGGCATGGTCAAAGCCCAAGGCTACTTGCAACCCGGCGACACGGTGGTGTGCGAGATTGATGGCATTGGGCGACTGTCCAACCCAATCACACGGTGATGGTGTGAGGCCTGTGCTGCTTGGCACGGGCCCAGAGATGTCGGGTCGCGGCTTTAAAATCACGCATGGAAATTAAAGTCAACTTTCTCGACAAGCTTCGCCTCGAAGCCAAGTTCGACGACTTCACGGTGGTCGCCGACCAGCCGATTCGCTACAAAGGAGATGGCTCAGCGCCTGGTCCCTTTGACTATTTTTTAGCCTCATCGGCTTTGTGTGCGGCCTACTTTGTGAAGCTGTATTGCGACACCCGCAATATTTCCACCGAACACATTCGCCTGTCGCAAAACAACATCGTCGATCCAGAAAACCGCTACCAGCAAATTTTCAAAATTCAGGTGGCGTTGCCGCCCGACATTCTGGACATTGATCGTCGCGGGATTTTGAATTCGATCGAACGCTGCACCGTGAAGAAGGTCGTGCAAGCCGGGCCTGAGTTTGTGATTGAGGAAGTCGAGAGCTTGGATGCCGATGCACAGTCTTTGCTCAGCTTGAAACCCAGCACTGACCACAGCACGTTCATCGTCGGCAAGGACCTGTCGCTGGAGCAAACCATTGCCAATATGTCAGGTGTGTTGGCGGACTTGGGTATCAAGATTGAAATTGCGTCTTGGCGCAACATCATTCCCCATGTGTGGTCGCTGCACATTCGCGATGCCCATTCACCCATGTGTTTCACCAATGGCAAGGGGGCGACCAAGGAGAGCGCCTTGGCGTCGGCTTTGGGCGAATACATCGAGCGGCTCAGTAACAACCACTTTTATGCGGGCGCGTATTGGGGCGAGGACATCGCCAACGCAGCGTTTGTGCATTACCCCAATGAGCGCTGGTTCACACCGGGTCCAGACGATGCACTGCCTGCAGAAATTTTGGATGCGTACTGCCTGCCCATCTACAACCCCGAGGGCGAATTGCGCGGCTCACACCTGATCGACACCAACTCAGGCCATGTGGCGCGGGGCATTTGTTCATTGCCTTTTGTGCGGCACTCGGACGGTGAGGTGGTGTACTTCCCATCGAACCTGATTGAAAACCTGTTTGTCAGCAACGGCATGAGTGCAGGCAACACACTGGCCGAGGCGCAGGTGCAATGCCTGTCAGAAATTTTTGAGCGCGCGGTCAAACGCGAGATCTTGGAGGGTGAAATTTGTTTGCCCGATGTGCCGCATGCGGTGCTGGCGAAGTACCCCAGCATCATGGCTGGCATTCAAGGACTTGAAGACCAAGGCTTTCCGGTGCTGGTGAAAGACGCGTCACTGGGGGGCACCTACCCGGTGATGTGCGTGACCTTGATGAACCCACGCACAGGCGGTGTGTTTGCATCGTTTGGGGCGCATCCCAGCTTGGAGGTGGCACTTGAGCGCAGCCTGACCGAGTTGCTGCAAGGCCGCAGTTTTGAAGGACTCAACGACTTGCCCGCACCCACCTTTGAAAGCCACGCCGTCACCGAGCCGAACAACTTTGTAGAGCATTTCATCGACTCCAGCGGCATTGTGTCGTGGCGTTTTTTCAGTGCCAAACCAGATTTTGAATGTGTGGAGTGGGATTTTTCTGCCCAAGGTGAGGCCGCCAATGCCCAAGAGGCTGCCACTTTGTTTGGCATTCTTCAAGGCATGGGCAAAGAGGTGTACACCGCTGTGTACGACCAATTGGGCGCCACAGCATGCCGAATTTTGGTGCCTGGGTATTCAGAGGTCTACCCCATCGAAGATTTGATCTGGGACAACACCAACAAGGCTTTGTTATTTCGCGCGGATATTTTGAACTTGCACCGCTTAGACGATGCGGCTTTGTCTGCCTTGCTCGATCGCCTGGAAAACAACGAACTCGACGAGTACGCGGACATCGCCACCTTGATCGGCATCGAATTTGATGACAACACCGCGTGGGGACAACTGACGGTGTTGGAACTCAAACTCCTGATCCATCTGGCCCTGCAACAGTTTGAGACAGCGCATGAGTTGGTGGGCGCCTTCTTGCAGTTCAACGACAACACGGTGGAACGTCGCTTGTTTTACCAAGCCTTGAACGTGGTGCTGGAGGTGATGCTCGATCCAGACCTGGAGATGCAAGACTACGCCACCAACTTTCGCCGCATGTTTGGCCAAGAACGCATGGATGCGGTGATGGGGTCTGTCGAGGGCAGCGTGCGCTTTCATGGCTTGACGCCCACCTCGATGCAACTCGAAGGCTTGGACAGGCACCACCGACTGATCGACAGCTACAAGAAGCTACACAGCGCGCGCGCCAAAGCCTGCCTGAGCTGACACGCGGTCAAGCTTCACTCAAGGTCTTGAGGCTTTTCGGCGTCGAGAGAATTTTCAGAATTTGACGCGGCCGCTGTGTGCTGGAAACACATTTTTTCGCCATCCCATGTTTGACCACACCAGCACAGGCCATCTTCGTTGATGATGCAGGTGCCTGTTCCGCAACATCTGGGATCGTCGGTCATGCAGTTCTCCGTTTCTTTTGATTCAGCAATTGGCACGCCGGTGGTTTGCAACCACTCGGTCAGCGAAATTCATGGCTGAACTTCTCAGGGCACGGTGCTTTGTCACGCGCCCTTTCATCCGTTTGCGCCACAACCGGTAAGAACTTGGCTTGAGTTCATGCCGCATCAAACGCACAACCTCTGGTTCGCTGAGTCCCAAGCGTTCTTTGATCGTCTCAAATGAGGTTCTGTCTTCCCAGGCCATTTGAATCACAGCAGAGACGTCGCCTGGGGTCAGTGAAGAAAACATGCCCTGTTTCAAAACGACATGTGGAGTTGAAACACCGAGTTCGGCGCCTTCGGGACAAATGGGGCAGCCATTGGCTTGAATTTGAAACGCCCGATGTCTTGAGTGAAAGATTGGATGCCCGCAGCTGAAGAGCCAACAAAGTCCGCCAACACAAAGCTGCCCAAGGTCTTCTTCACCACCTCCTCGAGCGCCAACTCATAAGGCTGGATCGGCTGTCCCGTGGGCTCGGTGTCTTCCAAGGCCTGTTCAAAAACAGCGGCAACGTCCCACATGGAGACCAATGACGTGTCACCGCTGATCTTGTAACCGCCGCCCGGCCCTTTCAAGGACGACACGATGCCATTTGCCTTCAGGGGCTTGAGGATGTTTTCAATGTAAGAAACCGAAAGCCCCAAGCGCAACGCAAGCTCGGTGGTAGACAGGTACACGGCGTTGCGCTGTCCGGCAAGCAACACGCAAAGTTCTATCGCATGGGTTGTTTTGTTTGAAATCATGTCTGAAACTCCTAGTGAGTAGGATTTTGAGACAAATACCTACGCAATTCAATTTATTTGATGGTTTTCTGAAATTATCGTCATAATATCTACTCAACTTCTACTCAAATAAGCAGTTTTGACCCCCGCAATGCCCAACGCCTTACTTTTTCGAATCGGAGCAGTGTCGAAGACCACCGGCATCCCTGTGTCAACCCTGAGAATTTGGGAGACGCGCTACGCCGCCTTCAGCCCCCGCAAGACCGAAGGCAAGCAGCGTTTGTTTGAAGAACACGACGTCTCCAAAGCCCTCTTGCTCAAGCAACTCGCCAACGAGGGACACGCCATCAGCGCCATTGCAGGCCTTGATTTGGATCAGCTGCGCAGAATGCGTAACTTGCAACACGTGGCGCCAAGCAACCCCAGTTCTCAAGGGGATCTGGTGACATTGGCGGTCGTGGGCATAGGTCTCGCCAACCGCATCGAATCGAAGAAGTTTGCCAGCGGACTTCAACAAAACAGAATCAAAGTGACCGACGTCTTGATGGACTTGGCTGCAGCAGGTCAGGCTGAGTTTGGCGAAAAGCCCCAAGTGCTTTTGATCAAAGTCAACACACTTCAAGCCGATGTTCACGCGACCATTCAAGGTCTTGTTCAAAAGCACGCATTCGCTCAGACCATCGTGATCTACAACTTTGCGCCTGAAGCGGTGGTCCAAGCCATGAAGTTTTCTGGCCTGATCGTCCGACGTGAGCCGATATCGGACATTGAACTCGCAGAACTCTTGCAATCCGTGGTGTTTGTGGATCAGGTGCGGGCGCAAGAGTTTGGCACGCGCGGCTCTGTCATTGCGGGCAGAAAGTATTCAGACGAAACATTGGCGCGTGTGGCCGGCATTTCTACCAATGTTCTGTGCGAATGCCCTCGGCATGTGGCCGAATTGATTGCACAACTTGCCAGTTTTGAAGAGTACAGCCAAGAGTGCTTGAACAAAAATGCAGAAGATGCGCACTTGCATGCTTACTTGCGTTCTATCTCAGGCTCCGCCAGGTCCTTGTTTGAGAATGCGCTTGAAAAAATTGCGCAACATGAAGGCATTGACTTGTATGAAGAGAAAAAATAAGCCAGAAAAAAGCCGCTAGGTGGTGAAACCTGGCGGCCTTTGTCGTTGCGTATGGTGGTGCATTGTGGACTCTGGTTCAATTCCTCACCAACAGCACTTCTTGACTGGTTACCGTCAGTTGCTTGTGCAGTGTATAACTTACAAATTTTCGCTGAACCTTTCGAATTGACTGGCATTTTTTCGGAATCTACGCGTCAATGG
>CANCUP010000094.1 GCA_947381325.1 Comamonadaceae bacterium | reverse complement strand
TGCTGCTGAGTGAGCCGCCTTCCATTGACAAAGGCGAAGTCACCGACAAAGGCTCCATCAACCAACGCGCCGTCCTCAAACACCGCGACGCCTTGGTGCAAGCCCTGCACGACGGCACAGCCCCCCACACCTTGTTGCCCCAAGCGCAGGCCTGAGGCGCTGGCCCACCCTGTCACTGACGCACCTCACCCCATCTCTTTAAAAAGCACCGCTCAGAAAGACCGCCATGCAGATTCAAGGACACACCGCCCTCGTCACCGGCGCCGCCTCCGGCCTGGGTGAAGCCACCGCCCGCGAGCTGGCGCGCTTGGGCGCCAAGGTGGCCGTGCTCGACGTCAACGCCGCGTTGGCGCAGCAAGTGGCTGACCAACTCAATGCCGCGCATGGCGCGGGCACTGCCATCGCCTGCCATTGCGACATCACCCAAACCGACAGCGTGCAAGCCGCACTCGACGCCGCCACCGCGGCCCTCGGCCCCGCCCGCATCTTGATGAACATCGCCGGCATCGGCACCGCCAAACGCGTGGTCGGCAAAGATGGCAACGCCGCCGCGCTGGAAGACTTTGCCCGCGTGGTCAACGTCAACCTGATTGGCGCTTACAACATCAGCCGCCTGTTTGCCGCCGCCTGCGCCAAGCTCTCGCCCGGTGACGATGGTGAACGTGGCGTGATGATGTTCACCGCCTCGGTGGCCGCCTTCGACGGTCAAGTCGGTCAGCAGGCCTACAGCGCCAGCAAAGGCGGCTTGGTCAGCATGACCTTGCCCATGGCACGCGATTTGGCCCAACACGGCATCCGCGTGTGCACCGTGGCCCCGGGCTTGTTTGCCACGCCGCTGATGAAGACCTTGCCCGAGGCTGTGCAGCAATCGCTGGCGGCCTCCATTCCCTTTCCATCCCGCTTGGGTAAACCCGAAGAGTTTGCCCAACTCGCCTGCCATATCGTGACCAACGGCCACCTCAACGGCGAAGTGATTCGCTTGGACGGCGCTTTGCGCATGGCACCGCGTTAATTTTTCACCTGCAATTTCATCCCACTAGGAGACAACCATGAAACTCAAAACCAGCCTCATCACCACCGCCATTGCAGCGCTCATCAGCACGGCGGCATTGGCCGACATCAACATCGGCGTCAGCCTGTCGCTGACCGGCCCTGGCTCGGGTCTGGGCATTCCGATGCAAAAACAGTTGCAACTCTTTCCCAAGACAATTGGTGGTGAAAAAGTCAACCTGACCATCTTGGACGATGCCACCGACCCTGGCAAAGGCGCAGCCAACGCCCGTCGCTTTGTGACCGAAGACAAAGTGGACTTGATTTTTGGCTCCTGCATCACGGCCGTTGCGGCTGCCATGACCGACATCGCCTCAGAAGCCGGCACCGTGCAGATCGCAGGTTCACCGGTGGGCGTGCCTGAAGGCAAAGACAAATGGCTCTTCCGTTTGCCCCAGTCCAACACCGTCATGGGCCACGCCGTGGTCGAGCACATGAAGAAGAACGGCGTCAAAACCGTTGGCTTTTTGGGCTACACCGATGCCTACGGCCAGCAATGGCTGGACGCGATTGGACCGATGCTGGACAAAGCGGGCATCAAACTGGTCGGCACCGAGCGCTTTGCCCGCACCGACACCAGCGTGACGCCTCAAGCCCTCAAGCTGACCACCGCCAACCCTGACGCGATCTTGGTGGTCGCCTCCGGCTCGGGTGCTGCCATGCCCCAACTGGGTTTGGTCGAACGTGGCTTCAAAGGCAAGGTCTACCAGACCCACGCAGCCGCCACGCCTGACCTGCCACGCGTGGGCGGCAAGTCGGTGGAGGGCACGTTTGTGGTCTCTGGCCCCGCCCTGTTGGGGGACCAATTGGCCGACAGCCACCCCTCCAAAAAGCAGGCGCTGGAGTTTGTGCAAAAGTTTGAAGCAGTGCATGGTGTCAACACGCGCAACCAGTTTGCCGGTCACTCGTATGACTTCCAGGTGGCCATGGAAAAAGCCATTCCACTGGCGCTGAAAAAAGGCAAGCCCGGCACCCCACAGTTTCGCTCTGCCTTGCGTGACAGCTTGGAGACCATGGGTCGCACCGTGTTCGCGCATGGCGTGATGAACTGGACACCGACGGACCACTGGGGTTACACGCTGGAAACCGGCGTGATGACCAAAGTGGTCGACGGCAAGTTCAAAGTCGAATAAATCAGCACAAGGCGCCATCATGGACTTCTCCATCGCCAGCATCTTGCTGCTGGACGGCGTGACCAACGGTGCGGTGTATGCCCTGCTCGGGCTGGCCACCGTGCTGGTGTTCACCGTGACCCGGGTGATCTTCATTCCACAGGGCGAGTTTGTCGCCTATGGTGCGCTCACCCTGGCCATGCTGCAAACCGGCAAAGTGCCAGGCACTGTTTGGCTGTTGCTGATCTTGGCGGGGGTCGCGTCCTTGATGGAGTGTGTGGAGCGCTGGAGGCACCATGGCAACGCGTTGCGTGCCGTGCAGTCGGGCCTCAAAACACTGGCGTTTCCGGTGCTGATTTCTGCGCTGTCCTTGTGGGCCGCACCGCAGAACTTTCCGCTGGGTGTGCAAGCCGCCTTGAGCGTGCTGATCGTCACGGCTTTTGGGCCCTTGGTGTACCGCGTGGCCTACCAGTCGCTGGAGGCCGCCACACCGTTGGTGCTGCTGATCGTCTCGGTGGGCGTGCACTTTGCCATGACCGGCCTGGGCTTGCTGTTCTTTGGTGCGGAAGGCTTTCGTAACCCGCCGTTTTGGGACGCGCGTTTCAGCGTGGGCCCGCTGTCGCTGTCGGGGCAAACCGTGATCATTTTTGCCGTGTCCTTGGCCTTGATCGTGTTGCTGTGGCTGTATTTCGAACGCTCCTTGCGCGGCAAGGCGCTGCGCGCCACGGCGGTCAACCGCACGGGTGCCCGCTTGATGGGCATCTCCAGCCACACCTCGGGTCAACTCACGTTCTTGTTGGCCGCTTTCATCGGGGCCTTGTCTGGCTTGCTGATTGGCCCGACCACCACCGTGTTCTATGACTCGGGATTTCTGATTGGTCTCAAAGGCTTTGTGGCAGCGGTGATTGCAGGTTTGTCCAGCTACCCAGGGGCGCTGTTGGGCGCGCTGTTTGTCGGCGTTGTCGAAGCTTTTGGGGCTTTTTGGGCCAGCGCATTCAAAGAGGTGATTGTGTTCACACTGGTCTTGCCCATCCTCTTGATCCGCTCACTGCGCAGCGGTCACAGCGACGAGGAACACTGACATGAACAAATCGAAGCTCGCCTTGTTGCTTCTGGCGGCGGCGGTCCCGGTGACCGCCCTCTTGCCCTTGCCCGATTTCTGGATCGCGCAACTCAACTACATCGGCTTGTACGCCTTGGTCAGTCTGGGCTTGGTGCTGCTGACTGGCGTGGGAGGCTTGACCTCGTTTGGCCAAGCCGCTTTTGTGGGCATCGGCGCCTACACCACCGCTTGGCTCACCCTCAACCTGGGCATGTCGCCCTGGCTCACGGTGTTTGTGGGCCTGGGCCTGACGGCCCTCAGCGCCTTGGTGGTCGGCTTCATCACCCTGCGCATGTCGGGGCACTACCTGCCACTGGCCACCATCGCTTGGGGCTTGGCGCTGTATTACCTGATGGGCAACTTGGATGCGCTGGGCAAATACGACGGCTTGCTGGGCCTCAAAAGCCTGTCCATTGGCAGCCTCGACATCGGCCAAGGCCGCTGGTTCTTTGTGCTGACCTGGGCCATTGTGTTGGCCGGTGCCGTGGCGCTGCTGAACCTGCTCGACTCACGCCCGGGACGCGCCATTCGATCGCTCAAGACCGGCTCGCAGATGGCCGAGGCCATGGGCATCAGCACCTTTCGCTACAAAGTGACGATCTTCCTCATCGCAGCCTTGTTTGCCTCGGTCGCGGGGTGGTTGCTGGCGCACTTTCAGCGCACCGTCAACCCCTCGGCCTTTGGCTTGAAGATGGGCATCGAATACCTGTTCATGACCGTGGTTGGCGGCGTGGGCTATGTCTGGGGCGCCATTGTGGGCGCCGGCCTGATCAAGCTGCTCGACGACTACTTGCAAGTCGCACTGCCAGCCCTGATCGGCACCAGCGGCAGCTACGAGGTGATCGTGTTTGGCGTCGCGATGGTGCTGGTGCTCAAGTACCTGCCCGACGGCCTGTGGTCGGTGGTGGCCAGCAAGTTTCCGCGCCCGCAACGGGTGGTGGACTGGCACGGTGCCGACGACCTGCCCACCCGCAGCAAACCCGCCACAGGCGATCTGGTGCTGCAGGTGGACAAAATCCGCAAACAGTTCGGCGGCTTGACGGCCGTCAACGACATCAGCTTTGAAATTGCTGCGGGTCAAATCGTCGGCCTCATCGGACCCAACGGCGCTGGCAAATCCACCACCTTCAACCTCATCACCGGGGTGCTGGGCAAAACCTCTGGGCAGGTCAAGTTTCGAGGCGAAGAGATCACCGCTCTGGCGTCGCGTGACATCTCACGCAAAGGCATGGCCCGTACCTTCCAGCACGTCAAGATGATCCCCGACATGACGGTGCTCGAAAACGTGGCCCTCGGCGCCTACACCCGGGGCCACAAAGGCGTGCTCGCGTCCATGCTGCGCATCAACCATGCCGAAGAACAACGCCTGATGAAAGAAGCCCAGCGCCAGCTCGAGCGCATTGGCATGGGCGCCTATCTGCACGAACAGGCGGGCAACCTGGCCATGGGTCCGCAACGTCTGATGGAAATCGCCCGTGCCCTGTGCTGTGATCCGGCCCTGTTGCTGCTCGACGAGCCGGCTGCCGGTTTGCGACACAAAGAAAAGCAGGCGCTGGCCCAGGTGCTGCGACAGCTGCAAGGTGAAGGCATGAGCATCTTGCTGGTCGAACACGACATGGATCTGGTGATGGACGTGTGCGACCACCTGGTGGTGATGGAGTTCGGCACCCTGCTGACCCGTGGCACACCTGCTGAAATTCAAGCCAGCCCTGCGGTGCGCGCGGCCTACCTCGGAACGGAACACTGACATGTCTACCCCCCTCCTCCAAGTCACCGACCTGCGCGCGGGCTACGGCAAAGCCGAGGTGCTGCATGGCATCAGCCTCGAGGCGGCCAAGGGCAGCGTGATCACCGTGATCGGCCCCAATGGCGCGGGCAAATCCACCTTTTTGAACAGCCTCATGGGCATCTTGCCCGCCCAAGGACAAATCGAATTCGCAGGCCAATCGATCACCGAGCTGACCCTCGAAGAACGTGTCATGCACGGCATCGCTCTGGTGCCCGAAAAACGCGAACTGTTTGGCAGCATGAGCGTGGAAGACAACCTGGTGCTCGGTGGCTACCGCCAGATGCGCCTGGGCAACGCCCAGTGGCGCGCACGCTTGGACGATGTGTATGACCTGTTCCCGCGCCTTCAAGAGCGACGCCTGCAAGAAGCCGGCACGCTGTCGGGGGGTGAGCGCCAAATGCTGGCGGTCGGCCGCTCGCTCATGTCGCGCCCGGAAGTGCTGATGCTCGACGAGCCCAGCCTGGGGCTGGCGCCGCTGATCGTCAAAGAAATCTTCGCCATCATCGAGACACTGCGCCAAACCGGTGTGACCATCGTGTTGGTGGAACAAAACGCCCGCGCCGCCCTGGCGGTGGCCGACCACGGCTATGTGCTGGAGATGGGCGACATCAGCCTGCATGGCGCAGCCAGCGACCTGGCGCAAGACGCGCGCGTGATCGACACCTACCTGGGCGCCGCCCGCGCCAAAGCCTAAAGCCTGTGTATTGACTCCCGGCCCGCGTGCCCGTCCTTCGAGCCCCCAACGCAGAGTCCCGTCCCAAGCGCCCCAAACTGAGAGCCCCCATGAGCGACTACCAACCCCGCCTTGACGACATCCAATTCATCTTGAACCAGGTGCTGCATGCGCCTGCACGCCTGGCCGAATTGCCCGTGTTTCAAGAAGTCGATGCCGAGCTGATGGCCCAGGTGCTGGAAGAAGCAGGCAAGTTTGTGGCCGCCGAAATTGCCCCCTTGAACGCCAGCGGCGACGCAGTGGGTGCCCAGTGGCACCAAGGTGCGGTCACCCTACCGCCCGGCTTCAAAGACGCCTACCAATCGTTTTGGCAGGCCGGCTGGGCCTCGCTGACCACCGCCACCGAAGACGGTGGCCAAGCACTGCCTGCGGTGCTGGAAAGCGTGTTGTACGAGTGGCTGTCCGCCGCCAACCATGGCTGGACCATGGCACCGGGTTTGTTGCACGGGGCCTATGAGTGCATCAAACACCACGCCAGCGAGGCGCTGCAAGCGCAATACGCCAGCAAGGTGGGCACCGGCGAGTGGCTGGCCACCATGTGCCTGACCGAGCCCCATGCCGGCAGCGACTTGGGCCTGGCCACCACCCGCGCTATGCCCCAAGCCGATGGCAGCTACCAGATTCGGGGCACCAAAATTTTCATCTCGGGCGGCGAGCACGACCTCACCGACAACATCGTGCACTTGGTGCTGGCGCGTCTGCCCGATGCGCCGCCCGGCCCCAAAGGGCTGTCGCTGTTTTTGGTGCCCAAGTTCTACGCCGATGGCAGCCGCAGCGCCGTGCATTGCGAACGCATTGAAGAAAAAATGGGCATCCACGGCAGCCCCACGTGCGTGATGCGCTTTGACGAGGCCACCGGGTGGCTGGTGGGTGAGCTTGGGCGTGGCCTGAATGCCATGTTCGTGATGATGAACGCCGCCCGCTTGCACGTGGCGCTGCAAGGCGTGGGCCTGCTCGACGCCGCCTGGCAAAAAGCCGATGCCTATGCGCATGAGCGACGCCAGATGCGCGCGCCCAAACCTGCGGGGGTCAAGGGTGAGGCGACCGACTTCATCATCGCGCACCCGGCCGTGCGCCGCATCTTGGACACCCAACGCGCCTGGGTCGATGGCGCGCGCGTGCTGGCCTACAAAACCGGCTTGGCGCTGGACGTGGCCCAACACCACCCCGACGCCGCGCAGCGCGACTCAGCGCAACGCTGGTGCGCACTGACCACCCCGATTTTGAAAGCCGCCTGCACCGAGCAAGGTTTTCATGGCGCCAGTGACTGCCTGCAGGTGTTTGGCGGCCATGGCTATGTGCGCGAATGGGGGGTTGAGCAAAACCTGCGCGATGCCCGCATTGCCATGATTTACGAGGGCACCAATGAAATTCAAGCCATCGACCTGCTGATGCGCAAGGTCGTGGCCGACGGCGGTGCCGCATTGCACGCCACACTGGACGAGTTGACCCTTAGCCTGTCTGCCAGTCACGTGCATGAGGCCCAAGTGCTCGACTTGTTTGCCCAACTGCGTGCGCTCACGGCACAGGCCGTGGCCACGGCACAAGCGCCCGATGGCGCGGTGCGCCTGAGCTGGATTGCGGGCGACTACCTGCGTCTGGCCACCTTGGCCTTGCTGGCTTGGAGCTGGACGCAAATTGACGCCGCCGTACAAGCCCTCCCGGCAACAAACGACACCGCCACCCGCTGGCAGGCACCTGCCGCCGCCTTGCGTGCCTGGGTGCTGCCCGAATTTGACATGCGCGCGCAGATGGTGCGCACGCAGTGCATCCGTGCGTGACATGAGCGCATGAGCGACGAACTCGACACCCGTTACCTGGAAACCCTGCTGGGCTACAACACCCGGCGGGCGGCGCTGACCATCATCAGCCGCTTCATGGAGCGCATGGCTGCCTATGACTTGCGCCCAGTAGATTTCTCGGTGCTGTCTTTGATTGGGCACAACCCCGGCATCACCTCGCGCCAGCTGTGCAGCGCGCTCAACATCTTGCCGCCCAATTTGGTGGGCCTGCTCAAAAGCATTGAAAAACGCCAGCTCATCAGCCGCAGCCCCCACCCGACCGATGGTCGCGCCATGGGCTTGACGCTCACGGCAAAAGGCCTGGCGCTGATGCAAGAGGCCGAAGCCACGGCGCTGGAATCGGACCTGAGCGCCGCGGCAGCCTTGAGCCCTGGCGAAGTCAAAACCCTCACCCGCTTGCTGCAAAAGATTTACCTGGCGCCCACCTGAGCCTGACCAGGGCCTCAGAAGACAAACCGGCCCCACGCGCAGGTCGCCAGCGCCCCGCGCACAGGCTTGGGGTCTGACTCACTGGCGGGCCGCTACACTCTGGGGCTTTGAATTTTCTGACCCTCAAGGATTTGCCATGAACACCACCCCTTCCGGCCTGCAATACATCGACCACGTGGTGGGTGAAGGCGACACCGCGGCCGCTGGCCAACATGTGACCGTGCACTACACCGGTTGGTTGTATGAGAACGGCGAGCAAGGGGCCAAGTTCGACTCCAGCCGCGACCGCAACGACCCGTTTGACTTTCCCCTGGGCGCCGGCATGGTCATCAAAGGCTGGGACGAAGGCGTGCAAGGCATGAAGATCGGTGGCCAACGCACCCTGATCATTCCCCCGGGCCTGGGCTACGGCGCACGCGGCGCGGGCGGCGTGATCCCCCCCAACGCCACCTTGAAATTTGACGTGGAGCTGCTGGGCCTGGAATAAACCAGCGCTTCGCGCGTTCTGCGTTCTGACGCAAGCTGGCGGGGCAGACAGCCCTGCTGTGGCGATCTGGCGGGGACGACAGCCCCGCTGTGGCGAACTGGCGGGGTTCTCAACCCCGCTTTGTTTTGTTCGGCATTTTTTCAAAACCCCTCTTGAAATAGGGTTGGCCGCCCTCAGCTTTGCTGAATCTCGCCAAAACAAGCCTTACCCAATTTACAACAGCATGTCTGACCCTACACACAACCCCAACGCAGCGGCCCCTGACGCCGACCAGCCTGTCAACCCAGGCGCACAAGCCACCCCCGACCATGCGGCCCCCTCAGATCCGTTGGCTGCCGCACAGGCCGAAATCGCCGCCTTGCAAGCCAAAGCCGCCGAGTTGCAAGACCAGTATGTGCGTGGGCAAGCCGAGGTGCAAAACGCCCGCCGCCGTGCCGACGACGAAGTCTCCAAAGCCCGCAAATTTGCCCTCGAGAGCTTTGCCGACAGCCTGCTGCCCGTGGTCGACAGCCTGGAAGCCGGCTTGGCTGTGGAAACCGCCACACCGGAGCAAATTCGCGAAGGCGCCGAAGCCACCCTGCGCCAACTCACCAGCGCCTTGGAGCGCAACAAAGTGATCGCCATCAACCCTGCAGCAGGTGCCAAGTTTGACCCCGCCCAGCACCAAGCCATCAGCGTGGTGCCCGCCGAGCAAGAAGCCAACACGGTGGTGGCTGTGCTGCAAAAGGGCTACCTGATTGCCGAGCGCGTGCTGCGTCCGGCCTTGGTCACGGTGTCCGCACCCAAATAAACACTTGAAAACGGCAGAGTGATCCACATCTACCGTTCAACTGAATTTTTAAAAATCACTGGAGTAAGAACATGGGAAGAATCATCGGGATTGACTTGGGCACCACCAACTCGTGCGTGGCCATCATGGAAGGCAACACCACCAAGGTGATTGAAAACGCCGAGGGTGCGCGCACCACGCCTTCGATCATTGCCTACCAAGAGGACGGCGAGATCTTGGTTGGCGCGTCCGCCAAGCGCCAAGCCGTGACCAACCCACGCAACACGCTGTACGCCGTCAAGCGTTTGATCGGCCGCAAGTTTGCTGAAAAAGAAGTTCAAAAAGACATCGACCTGATGCCCTACACCATCAGCAAAGCCGACAACGGCGACGCTTGGGTGGAAGTGCGTGGCAACAAGCTGGCGCCACCTCAAATCAGCGCTGAAATTCTGCGCAAGATGAAGAAAACCGCCGAAGACTACCTCGGCGAAGAAGTGACCGAGGCCGTCATCACGGTGCCCGCTTACTTCAACGATGCACAGCGCCAAGCCACCAAAGACGCTGGCCGCATTGCCGGTTTGGACGTCAAGCGCATCATCAACGAACCCACGGCTGCGGCCTTGGCTTTTGGTTTGGACAAAACCGAAAAAGGCGACCGCAAGATTGCCGTGTATGACTTGGGCGGCGGTACCTTTGACGTGTCGATCATCGAGATCGCCGACGTCGATGGCGAAAAACAATTCGAAGTGCTGTCCACCAACGGCGACACCTTCTTGGGTGGCGAAGACTTTGACCAACGCATCATCGACTTCATCATCACCGAGTTCAAAAAGGAATCGGGCGTTGACCTGTCCAAAGACGTGTTGGCCTTGCAGCGCCTCAAAGAAGCCGCTGAAAAAGCCAAGATCGAGTTGTCCAGCTCGGCCTCGACCGACATCAACCTGCCCTACATCACCGCCGATGCCTCAGGCCCCAAGCACCTGAACATCAAGCTCAACCGCGCCAAGCTGGAGCAGCTGGTGGACGAGTTGATCGAGCGCACCATCGCGCCTTGCCGCATGGCCATCAAAGACGCGGGCGTGTCGGTGAGCGACATCGACGACGTGATCTTGGTCGGCGGCATGAGCCGCATGCCCAAGGTGCAAGACAAGGTCAAAGAGTTCTTTGGCAAAGAGCCACGCCGTGACGTCAACCCTGACGAAGCTGTGGCTGTGGGCGCCGCCATCCAAGGCCAGGTGTTGTCGGGTGACCGCACCGACGTGTTGTTGTTGGACGTGACGCCGCTGTCTTTGGGCATCGAAACCCTGGGCGGTGTGATGACCAAGATGATCACCAAGAACACCACCATCCCCACCAAGTTTGCGCAGACCTTCTCGACCGCCGACGACAACCAGCCAGCGGTGACCATCAAGGTCTACCAAGGTGAGCGCGAAATGGCCACGGGCAACAAGTTGCTGGGCGAGTTCAACCTGGAAGGCATTGCCCCTGCCGCACGTGGCACGCCCCAGATCGAGGTGTCGTTCGACATCGACGCCAACGGCATCTTGCACGTGGGCGCCAAAGACAAAGCTACGGGCAAAGAAAACAAGATCACCATCAAGGCCAACTCGGGTCTGTCCGAAGACGAGATCCAGCAAATGGTGAAAGACGCCGAGTTGAACGCCGCCGAAGACAAGAAGAAGCTTGAAATCGTGCAGTCGCGCAACCAGGCCGATGCCGCTGTCCACAGCGTCAAGAAAAGCTTGACCGAGCACGGCGACAAACTCGACGCCGGCGAGAAAGAAAAAATCGAAGCGGCGATGAAAGAAGTCGAAGAAGCCTTGAAGGGCGAAGACAAAGCCGAGATCGATGCCAAGACCGAAGCCCTGATGACGGCAGCCCAAAAGCTGGGTGAAAAAGTCTATGCCGACATGCAAGCCAACCAAGCTGCTGCTGGCGCCGCCGCAGGCGCCTCCGAGCCAACCAAACCAGCCGACGACAACGTGGTCGACGCTGAAGTGAAAGAAGTGAAAAAGGGCTGATCCCCTGCCTTCCACCTGAGACGAATTTCGCCGCGTTTCACCTGTCTCAGGTGGACACGCGGCGAAGTCGTTAGATACAGCCCCTCACCTCATAGCGCTGCACCATGTCCAAACGCGATTTTTACGAAATTCTCGGCGTCCCCAAAAACGCCAGCGAAGAAGAGA